>JABACA010000185.1 GCA_014237975.1 Mariniblastus sp.
ATTAAGAACTCAAACCAATTTGAAGTTTTAGCCACCAACCCTCTGGATGATGAATTCAATGCCTCGCCCGCTTTGGCCGGCAAGCAGATGTTTTTAAGGGGACGAAAGTTTCTCTACTGCCTCGAAGATTCGTCGCCCAAAACGGAATCAAACAAAAGCGAAACCAAAACCGGCGAAAAAGCAGCCGTGCATCGCCTCCAGCACGATCGACGATCGACCTTTGACGCCTTCACCTACTTGAATCGAATTCCGGAAATACCTTACGACGAAGAAACGCCTCAGGGTTTTTCCGGAAGGATTTTTGGACGATTGGCCAACCAGGAAGGACGCCAACAAATCAAGACACCCAAGGGAATGGACCGCTTAGCCTACGACGGGTTTAAAACATTCCTGAGATTGGGAGGATCCGAAAATACGGGCAATTGCGTGGCCTGTCACACGCCGCCCACTTTCCAGGATTTGAAGTCCCACGTGACGGCAACAGGAAGTCCGGCCAAACGGACGCCCACGTTAAGAAACCTTAAATACAGCCCGGAACAATTAGAAGAAATACTGCAGCAAAAAATCGATGCGTCGAGGCTGAAAAGGGAAGGGGTCGGTGCAGACATCGACGGCGCTTACGCTTCCATTAGAATCGACTCAAATGACATTCCCGGTTTAGTGGCATTCCTGAGATCCCTGCAGGACGTGCCCAACCACCAGTTCCGAGATATTATTTTGAACTCCCAACCACTCGACCGTTCAACAACCATCGACGAACCATGAAACCGCCGACCCGAATCCAGTCTAATTAGAGAGGTTTGTATGCAACGAGTACTAAAACCTGCCATTCAACTGGCCTGTGTTGCGATCGCGTTATTCGTCTTCCAGGGATCAGTCGTCGCCGATTCAATATCGGGAAGCGTCGTCGATTCATCGGGGGCACCTTTAGAGGGCGTCATGGTTTCCGCCATCGATACGGATCAACGAAAATGGACCAACGTATTCACCCAACCAGATGGCACTTTTTTAATATTGGGATTACCCAACAAGCCACACAGCATCCGGGCTCGCTTGATGGGATTCGCCGACCAATGGAATTCAAACGTTCCAACGGGGACCGATGATCTTTTGCTCCAGGCGCGGCCTGCCGTCGGCAAAGAACTGGAATTGCAACGCCCGGCTAATAGCGCATTCAGCATGCTTTCCTTCGACGATCCGCGCGACAAACTTAATTTCAAAATGATGTGCTCCTACTGTCACCAAGTCGGGACACTCGGGTTTCGCACACCTGAAAAACCGGTCGATTGGGAAACCATGTTACGGCGGATGGATGGATTTGGCGGACTGTATCCGCATACCAAGGAGACCATCATCCCTCGTCTCATGAACACCTACAAAGACGATGCCGTCGACCAATGGCCCACGTTTGTTCCTCCACCGGCGCCGACAGCAATGGCAGCCGCGGCAACCATCACGATGTGGGAAATGGACAAACCGCTGCAAGGTTCTTTTCATGATTTGGAAATCGGCCGAGACGGATTGGTCTACGCAGTCAACATCAGCAGGCGCCGCATGATCGCCTTGAATCCAACATCGGGCCAACAGACAACCATCGAGTTTCCGTCGCACGTCCACGCACCCCATTCGATCGAAACCGCCAACGACGGCAGCCTGTGGACGACGATGTGCGCCAGCGGCAAGATGGCTCGTTACGATATCGAGACGAAAAAGTTTGATGTCTACAGTAGCGCCGAGGCACCCAAGAAACGCGGTAATTACCCGCACACACTGCGGATCAACCCGCAAGATCCCGCAGGCCTGATCTGGTACACCGACGCCGGCTCGAATTCCTGTTTCTCCATGCATCCGAAAACGGGTTTCGTCAAGGAATACAAGCTGTTGAGCGCTGGCCAGGCAATCGGAGCTGGGCGTGGCGAGTCGCGGGGCATTACGCCGTACGGTTTGGACTATTCACCGATCGACGGCATGATCTGGTACTCCAAGCTGAACGGAAACCGGATCGGTCGAATCGACCCGAGTGCAAACGACGGCGACATCCAGGAATGGAACCCTCCGTTTCGCGGCCCCAGGCGTTTGCACGTGGCACCCGACGGAATGGTTTGGGTTCCCGGCTTCGGCTCGGGCGTGTTTGGCAAGTTCGATCCGAATTACGAAAAGTGGACCGTCTACGAACTGCCCGACGCCGAAAATCAGATCCCGTACGCACTGAACGTCGACAAGGATGGTATCGTCTGGATCTGCGGTACCGGCAACGACACGATCAACCGCTTTGACCCGGTGAACGAAACGCTGGTCGAGTTCCGGCTGCCAACGCGCGTCTCCTACACTCGCGAAATCGAATTCGACGACGAAGGCAACGTCTGGACCAGTACTTCCGGCCCTGCCCGCCATATGGAACGAGGCGTGGGCGCCGTCATACGGCTCTCGCTGCCGGAGGAGTTGCCCGAGGGTGGAGGGATCCAACTGAAACCGAAATATTACGATGGAAATCACAACATCGGCAACCTGGCCACCGCCCCGAAGTCGGCCCGGCCGATCAAACCAGATAACACCCAGTTGTTCGCGAAAATCGACCAAGCCGAGATGCCGGCCGCCTATCGAAAGATGCCGCATCAAGAATACGTCGACAAACGGATGGCCGAAATACCATCACAAAACCGTGGCCGCGTTGGGCGGCTGTGGAACGAATTTCGCCGGGACAATCCCTCGCGCAACCGGGACGGGGAGATGTTCATTCGAATCCTCGAACACGTCGCCAGCAGTGATACGCCCGCCAAACGCCGATTCGTCAAAAAATGGCAGCATCACAATTTTGGAGATGTGTCCAAGAGACTGAAAGGACGTTCCCTGGAACGGGGAAAACTGATTTTTGAACAGGCGACCTGCAGCCGATGCCACTCCACCGGTAATCACGGGTTAAAAAACGGGCCGGACTTGGCGGGTGTGACCGAGCGGTTCCGCAACGAAAAACTGCTTCGGCAAATGGTCAAACCGTCTGCCGAAATCAACAAGGATTATCAAACGCAGATCATCATGGTGGATGACGGCCGGTTACTGACGGGCCTGGTTACCGAGGAAACACCGGACTACATCAAGTTGATGCCCAACCTCCTCAAACCGGACCAAATCGAAACAATTCAAACAAAATCGATTGAAGGACGTCGGATTGCCGAGGTCTCCACCATGCCGGTCGGATTGTTGGACACCTACCATGAAGAAGAAGTACTCGATTTACTCGCCTTTATCCAATCATTGAAACCTGAGCCAACACCCGGGGGCAATCAATGAACCGATCATGTTTAGGGTGGTCTACGACGTTGACTCTTTTTTTAGCCTTATGGGTAGCCCCGCCTTTGCCGGCGGATGGGCTACCGTTTCAGGGGAGTAACCCGCACGGGTCGGGTACAACGACTCAAACGATTGATACTGGCCAACCGTCGGTCGACCGCCACTCGGACCTGGAACAACTGATCCAGTCCTCCTGTATCGATTGCCACGACGACGGTACCGACACACGGCTTAATTTTAACGCGCTCAGCAAAGACTTTCAAAATCCGCAGGCCTTCCAAGATTGGGTCCGCATCTTTGACCGCGTCAAGAAAGGCGAGATGCCCCCCGCTGGCAGCGCAGTCCCCGAAAAAGAGGTTCTGCAAAGCGCGTTAGCCTATTTGGATAAACAGCTGACCCACGCCAACCAGCAGGCACAAACTAAAAACGGTCGTGTGGACACGCGTCGGCTCACTCGTCAGGAGTACGAACACACCCTGCACGACCTGCTTGGTATTGATGGGAACATCGCCAAGTACCTTCCGCCGGAAACAACTTCGGACGCTTTCGATGTGGTTACCGCCAAACAAAACATGTCGAGCGTGCATGTCAAAGGAATCCTCAAGGCCGCCGAGGTTGCCCTCGACGAGGCGATTCAGTTTGGCCCCAAACCCAAAATACTAAAGGAGCTAGATTATCCAAATTCGCAATTCATGCAAATGTGGTTCCAGCGCTCTGTACGCCGAGGCGGCGGTACCGTCTTTCGAGACAAAGACGATCTCATCATGTTCCGTGGTGAAAACTATAACCTGCGATCCGACGCAAATGGCCTGCGAATTCCGATTGCCGGGAAATACCGCATTACCGTTACCGGATCGGCCTATCAGCCAAGGTCTTCAGTAACGATGAGCCTCAAACGTCAAAACGACATCCAAGGGGAAAGCGAACTCTTTGCAGCCTGGGATGTGAACGAAAAAATGCGGACCGTCTCTACGATCAAATACCTCCGCCCCGACGACTACTTCTACGTTAGCGCCGACGAACTCGAACCGGCACCCAACGGAAAAGTAATTTACAACTCGCAACCCGCGAGCGAATTCAAAGGGGAAGGTGTGCGGGTTCGCAAGGTGCTCGTCGAAGGCCCGTTGGAGTCCACATGGCCTCCCGAACGTACTCGCAATCTGTTTCCCGGCGTTAAATGGCAGCCTGATAAAAACGGCCGTTATTACAAACCGGTCACGGCAAATTCCCACTACGAACATATTCGCGACGCTGTCGCAGCGCTCGCCCCCAGAGCCTTCCGACGCCCCATCACTGACAAAGAGATCGAGGAACTCACCCATCTTGCCGATCCGAATCTCGAAGCCGGACGCGGCTTCATCGCCAGCGCCCGGGTTCCTTTGCGAGCAATCCTGATTTCGCCCGAAACGTTGTTCCTGACGAACGAAACGAAACCGACAGAGTCAACACTGACAGATCATGCACTTGCCAGTCGATTATCCTACTTCCTTTGGCGCAGTCCTCCCGACGAGGAGCTGCTGCAACTTGCCAGCGACGGAATACTCTCCGACACAAAAACTCTGGAGGCTCAGGTCAACCGCATGCTGTCCGACGAACGGAGTCAAAGGTTCATCAACGAGTTCCTGGATCAATGGCTGGATCTGGAACTGATCGACGCCACAACCCCCGATGCGTACCTGTATCCGGAATACGACGACGTCCTCCGTCGAGCAATGCTTGCCGAAACGCGGCTGCTATTGGGATACCTGATCGACGAAAATCTCAGCATCGCCAACCTGATCGATTCCAATTTCACTTTCCTCAACCGGAAACTCGCCGAACACTACGGCATTCCGAACGTCGAAGGCGAAGAAATGCGCAAGGTCAGGCTGCCACCCAACGGTATACGAGGGGGAATACTGACGCACGCCAGCATCGCCAAAGTGACGGCCAACGGTACCGTCACCACACCTGTCAAACGTGGCAGTTTTGTGCTGGCCAACCTATTGGGCTTGCCGCCCAATCCACCACCGCCCGATATCGGTGCGATCGAACCCGATACACAAGGAGCGACAACCATTCGCGAAACACTGAAAAAGCACCAGTCAGTGCAATCGTGTGCGGCTTGCCATGGCAAGATTGATCCTCCTGGTTTCGCTTTGGAGTGTTTCGATCCCGTCGGAAACTACCGGCAGCAATACCGCCTCAGCAAGGGTGTCCGACGCACCGCCGTCGTCGGTCTGCGATTCCTTCATAAAGATTACAAACTTGGCCCACCAGTTGACTGCACCGGACAGACGGAGGACGGTTTCACGTTCAGCGACATTCGTGATTTCAAACAGCACCTCATGAAGTCGAAGGAGCAGGTGGCGCGAAATCTGGTGTCACAGTTGACCACGTTTGCCACGGGGGCTGAAATCCAGTATGCCGATCGCGAGCAGGTGGAGGCAATTTTGAAACGCCACGAAAATAACGACTATCCGTTGAGAGAAATGATTCACGAGGTTGTTCGCAGCCGAATGTTTCTCTGTCGGTAGTTAAAGCGGAATGGTTCCGATACGAAAACTCAGAAAGTAAATCCATGCACACGCCCATTTCAAGACGCACCGTATTACGAGTTGCCGGTGCGGCATTGTCGTTACCGCTGCTAGAGGTGATGAATCCGAGTATTGGATTTGAGCCTGGCGAGCAGCCGAAACGGATGTTGATGATCTGCAATGCGCTCGGCCTGCTTCCTGGTGCCTTGTTCCCAAAGACGTCGGGAAACGCCTACGAAAACACGGAGTACCTCGAACTCCTTAAAAAACACCGAAGTGATTTTACACTGTTTTCCGGGTTGTCTCATCCCGACCAGAATGGCAAGCAGCCTCACGACACAGAAATGACCTTTCTGACGGCGGCCATCAATCCCGGGCTGGGAGGTTTCAAGAACACCATTTCAGTGGACCAGGTGGGGGCCATGCACCTCGGTCACTCAACGAGGTTTCCGTCGATTACGTTGGGAAGCAACACCCAGCAAAGCCAGTCTTACGACAGCAACGGCGTCATGCTGCCAGCGGATTGTCGGCCATCGCGATTGTTTACAAAATTATTCCTGGCAGGAAGCCCCAAAGAACAGCGACGGCAAAAACAGCGACTGGCAGAAGGCCGCAGTATCCTTGATGCCGTTGGCGATCAGACAAAAACATTAAAACGTCAAGTCAGTGAAGGCGACCGGAAGCAACTGGAGGAATACTTTCACGCGATTCGAGCGGCAGAGAAGGAATTGGCGGCATCCGATGCGTGGCTGGATCGCCCCAAGCCAAAGGTTGACGTCGAAATTCCTGAGGATATACCGGAATCGTCGGAATTGATTGGAAAAATCCGAGGATTAATGAACCTGATTCCGTTGATCTTGCAGTCTGATTCAACCCGCGTGGTCAGCCTGATGATTCAGGATCACCACGCTGTGCCAAACATGGCGGGTGTCCAGGCGGGGCATCACCCCCTGTCACATCATGGTCAGGATCCGGCCAAGATTGCCCAACTAAAGATCATCGAGTCTGGAATCCTTTCAAACTTCTCGGACTTGCTGACCAAGCTTGGCCAACCATCGGAACGGGGTACTCGGTTGCTGGACCATACTGCTGTACTATTTGGCAGTAATTTGGGCAATGCAAACGCTCATGATCCAAGGAACCTGCCGATCATCCTAGCCGGCGGTGGCTACGATCATGGACAATACATCGCCTTCGAAAAAAAGAAAAACACACCCTTGTGCAATCTGTTTGTGAACATGTTGAACCATGCGGGAATCCGCAACGATTCTTTTGGTACCAGCACTGGATCCTTGTCTTGGTGACTGGAGCTGGATATTCTGACAAGGCAGGTCGCAACCAATGGCAGATTCCGAATTAGGCAGGATGGACCCGCAACCATCTATCGACGTCGCCAAACGGCAGGCCTGTCGCGCCCGAAATGGTTGCGGCGAAGGCCCGGTCAGATTCGGAATCACACCAAGGCATGCCGCCCGGATTTGATCGGCGTGATCGTTCGCCAGAATTAAATTGCCGATGGGAATCGAGTTGCGCGTCAACGCCGGTGCCTGGCATCAATATTAGGAAAGTTTGCAAAGTGACATTCCCGATTGATCCCATTGATCCAGCGGACTTGCCAGTCATTCCACAAAAAAACCAGCTTCCGTTTGGAAAACTGGTTTAAATTTTGGCGATAAGTCTGGCTTACTTCCAGAAGTCGTCCACCGATTGATTCGCATCGCTTAGCGCCCTGGCCAGTTGTGGCTGGCTAATCCTTTTTGAGAATTTCCCAGCTGGAATCTAGCCGACAATGAGCTGTGCGACTTTCGGTCCGTTCAACCGTTCGACCGTTTCTGCGGCCAGCGTCAGGTAAGTCGGAACATCCAGGTCAAAGACACCGGTGACCCAGGCATCCACGACAAATCGCTGATCCGTCTTCGGCTCGAGGGTGGTACCGGCCACAAGATTGATCATGACCTTCGACTCGGAGTGATCTCCCTCGAGGGTCTCGTAGACGCCACCCGCGCCGAGAACTTGCGATTGGCCCTGCTCCGAGTCATAGCTGGGTGCTTCCAGACCGGGTAGCTCTCCCAGAGACCAGAGCTTGAAGAAACCGCATCCCATCGGTGCCGGGTGAGCATGTTGGTCACCGTGGACCGACGGGACATAGCCCGCTTGGGCAACCTCGTCAACGATGTTGCCCAGCCCTGCGAGGTCCATCACCTGCCGGGTTGCCGCGATACCGTAGACACCCCCCAGAACCTTGGGACCACGCATTCCGGGGTGATCCGAGAGCCGGCCATCGACGCACTTGAAGAGTCCTGCTGAATCGACCTCGACCAGGTCATTTACTTGTGACTTATCAACAATTTCTGCGGTCCAGCCGCGACTTAAGAGAACGTCAACAATGTGTTGGGGTGTCATTGAGCCTTCCATTCGTTTGCAGTTGAATATCCGTTGTTGGCAGTAGGTCATTCCGGATCGAACCGACGACCTCTTGAATGCCATTCAGGAAAAACGATTCAGCAAAACCGCCTATATCGGGATTTACTGTACCGGGTGGTTCACAAAGTGCAACCCGATGCAATGAAATGCAACCAGGTGATACGGGTTTTGTAATCGATTTTGTTAAGGAATTGGGCCGGCGATTTCCGGTCGATTCGGAAACTTGCACGAACCGTCGCCGGTCTCGACGCGGCCGACCAGATAAAATTTCCAACATGTGGAAACAGTCATGCCCGAAAGGGTAATGTTCTTCGAGCTGCGCCGTTTCGTCCGTCTGGGCGGTCACGCTGGGCGGGGACCCACCGACAGCTGGCAAAGAGGGCAATGGGAAGAAGTTTGCCAGACATGTTCAAAGCGTTCCTTTTTGTAGTTTGCTGTTGTCAATCCAACCGGCCAATCCCGCCAGCGATGCACAGGTTGTCTATCTCGTGCTCCGTTTCCTGTTTCGCATGAGTTCGATGATTTTTTCCTCGGTCAAATTATCTTCT
>JABACA010000186.1 GCA_014237975.1 Mariniblastus sp.
GCAAAAGTGATCGGCGAAGGCGCCAATCTGGGCGCGACTCAGGCCGGGCGGATCGCCTATGCGTTGCAAGGTGGGCGGATCAACACCGATTTCATCGACAATTCGGCCGTGGACGTCAGACAGTTGTTCCGTTGACAGTTCAACCGCGGGAAAAACACGTTCACATTTCAGAATAAAGTACTTGTCTTCGATCTGGAACACGTTGGAAACCTCGCCGACCTGCAACGTAAACGCGACGTCTTCAAATTGTTTCATTCCCGAATTTCGGCGAATGGGAGGGAGGATCCCACCGATCGACGCGCTGTTGGGATTCAGGGAATTCTCAATGGCCAGCCGTTCAAATAAAGCCGGATTCTGGACAGCTTGGGCCTGTAATTGCTGGGCCAGCTCCATGCTATCCACAGCGATTTCTCGAACTTGGACTTTTGAACCAAACTCAAATTCCATCCGTTCGTTGATTTCTTCCTGTTTGACATCAAGACTTTTGACTGCCAGCCGTTTGAGGGCCAGCTTGCTCCAGACCACGTCGTTCTTGTAGCGGTCCAATGAGATATTGCGTTGGGTCGTGATGAGTTGGACGTATCGGTCTGATGACATGCCAAATTTGGCGGCCTCCTTGACGATTTCGTCGTTAACATCCTTTTCAGTGATCACGATATTCAGTCGCTGACACTCATTAAAAACAAGTTGTTTATTGACGATACTTTCCAGAACATCTTCGCCAAAACGGCGCAGGCTTTCATTCGCCAATTGCTGACGGGTAACGGGTTGCCCGTTGACCACGGCCATTGTCTGGATTTGTTGTTTTTGTTCCAGCTGATCTTGTTGTCCCAGCAGGGGACTGCCAAGCAATGCAAACCCTATAACAAATAAGGGTGCGATCGTGGTGCGGGTTTTCTTTCGGGGCGATGCCAATTCCATTTCATTCCTCCATGAACGCGGCCAAGGTATGTTGCCGACGGAAAAAGCCAGCGCCTAGGGCGCCGAGTATTGATTGACAATATTTTTTTTGCCGGGGCCGAAGTATAGTTTTGCCGGGCAAAGCGGGTCAATACAAATCAGTCTGAAACGGATCACCCGACAATCGACGCGCGTTGCATCAGGTTGGAATTACCAGCCAGCCAGCCCAGTTTGTATTCGTTTTACGAGCAGACAGAGAGAATTACCGACATGAGGGGAGTCCCGTATTAAGCTAGCAGCTTGATGCACTGCTGTCGGCAATGGCAAGATGTTTGAATTGATCGAGCGGTCTTAGGTGCAAAAGTCGCCAGGGTGTTGGCGCTATCCGGCCTCCGCTTCGATCCAACGCCAATGTTAATCGGCGCCGATGGGCATCCGGTTCAACGACTGGTTAGGCATGTCTTTACTTGTTAGCGCTGCTTTGATTTTCTGCGTTCTTATTTTCTGCCTTCTCATTTCCAAATACAGTAGGCCCCAGTGCCACGCCAAACGCCAAACCGAATGCTATCCCGGCGCCCACATTTCCCAAAGCGGCTCCTATTGCTACGCCCAGAGCCAGGCCTACACCTATTCCTATCTCTCTACCTTTCTTTAACTTTCGGCCATTTGTAAATTCCTTTGCTTCCTTTTCCATCAGCACTTTCCTGTTTTTTTGGCTGCCTGCCACATTGTTATCCCGCGATCAGTGATCGTTTTCGTGTGCCAGCTGGATTGTCAATTGTTCCAATGCATTGTCGCCGTCGGCGTTCCCTGCAGGTTGTTTGCCAATGGGAACGACCGTACCCGATACCGTAGTCAACTTGCATTTGAGTTTGTCGGATTTGAAAGTCGTCGCCGACGTATACGTTTTCCGTTCATAATTGACTGTAACTTCATATTCCCCGTCGCCAACCGAACGAACGTTCCCTTGCAGGATGGCGACGTCGTTCCCATTCTTGACTTCGTCATTAAACGTGCCGTCACGATTGACGACAACGTCGGCTGAAATTCCCACATTGGGGTCATTGAGCCTGACCTGCGATATTCTGGCGGAATGGTTGCACCCACTCAATGGAATGAACGCGATGAGGACAAGTAGAAGGAATTTTGGTTTCATGTCGTCGTTTCAAGGTTAGGAGGTTGATTTTCACTTTTCCCCGTCTTTCTCAGCGGCAGCATGTGCTTTCTTTGTGCGAGCTTTAACTTCAGCAATGGCCTTCTCAGCTTCAGCAATTGCTTTCAAACCTTCAGCATTGGCTTTCTCAGCTGCAGTAGGAGGAGTTTGCTCTGGCCCACATCCAATAAGTAGTGGAGTCAAAAGAAAGAACAGCACGATGGTTGCGTAGTTCTTCATGGAAAACCTTTTCGAATCACGTCGTTGTGGGTGAATGACCTGTTTAACGATCGATCGGCAGCAATGGTTCGTAATCGGTGTCACCCTTGATCTGTCGCGTCAAATCATCGTCGGTGTCAAAACGCATGTCAGGACCTGCACTGCGAACGAGGGCGCGGTTAATCCCTTCATCGTACCTCAATTCCTGATCCCACGGGTCCATGTATTTGATCACCAGCATATTGCCATCAATCGCCTCGGGTAGGGAACCATTGTGCTCGTCTCGAAAACCTTCCAGTTCGGAAACGGCGGATGCCAGTAGTTTTTCACCCTGTTTTACCTGGTGCGAGAATTCTTTAGCTTGTATTGCTTGTTTGGCCATTTCACGATGCTGCATCTGGTTGCTGACCGACCCGAAAACGAGGGAGGCGGCGATTGCCATGCCCGCCAGGGAGATGACGGTTCCTGCAACCGCTGCCCGGCGAGGACCCCGACCAAGACCAATCAGGCTGATCAGAAGTGCGATGGGCGAAAAAAATCCACAGGTGAACAGTCCGGCGATAGAGAGTAGCAGACCGCTAAGTCCCCACCAATTGGAGCGTCTGCGGGGATGAGCGCGGGGCGCCTCAAACCCGATATAGACGGGTGAATTTGTTTGTCGCTGGGAATAGGGCACATGAAATGCCATGAAAACGCTCCTCGTATCAATTACTAGCCATTCCCTCTGTATTCGCCCTGGGAATTGTGAGATTGGAGGAATTCCGGAGAATTTTTCTGTTTCCGGCAAAGGGACAGCCATTCCCTAAAAAAACCCGACCGCTGGGTTAACAGGGTCGGGTTTTTAGTTCGTTTAGTTAGTGACAGCCCTTTGAACCGGCCGTCATCACTTGTGGCTCTTGATTGCTGCAATATATCTCTTCAGTTCGAATCGAACTTTGGGGAATAGCAGCAGCAGTCCCAGCATATTGGGAAATACCATGGCCAGGATCATCGCGTCGGAGAAATCGAGGACCGATCCGAGCGAGGCGGCCGAGCCGATCACAATAAAGGCCAGAAACAACAATTTGTAGGACAGATCCGCAATGATGCTCCGGCCAAACAGGAACTTCCAAGACTGTAACCCGTAATACGACCAGGAAATCATGGTCGAAAATGCGAACAGGATGATGGCAACGGTCAACACGTATTTGAAGCCAGGCAAGACACTGTCAAAGGCCTGTGACGTGAGGTCCACTCCGCCCACCCGAGCACCATCGATCAACACCTGGTTACCTTCTACGTTGCCGTAGGGGAACTGTGGCTGCTCGCCTGCGCCCGGGATATTGAACAGGATGATCACAATGGCGGTCATCGTGCAGATCACGACCGTATCAATAAACGGTTCCAGCAAGGCAACCAGGCCCTCCGATGCCGGGTACTTCGTTCGCACGGCCGAGTGAGCGATGGCGGCCGAGCCGGCACCCGCTTCATTGGAAAATGCGGCTCGTTGGAAACCGACAATCAGGACCCCGATCAAGCCGCCAAAGCCGGCTGCTGGCGTGAAGGCACCACTGAAAATTTGGCCGATCGCCTGCGGGACATGAGTGATGTTCATGAGGATGATGATCAACGCCGCGATGATGTAGATCCCGGCCATAAACGGGACGATTTTTTCGGTGATCTTGGCGATTCGTTTGATCCCACCGATAATGACGATACCGACCAGGATCGCCATGATGATCCCGATGATGGTACCGGCCGATCCCGATTCAAAGAAAGGTACACCCTGCACCAGTGATAAGATCTGTACGGTCGCCTGGTTGGCCTGAAAGGCATTACCGCCTCCCAGGGAACCTCCGATGCAGAGGAGGGCGAAAACGCCTGCTACCAGTCCACCCAGACCGGGCAGGCCCAGCCCGTTGAGCCCCTTGGTCAGGTAGTACATCGGTCCGCCGTGGACGACGCCGTTCTCGTCGATATCGCGATATTTCACACCGAGCGTACATTCCACAAACTTCGTCGACATGCCGAGCAGGCCGCAAACAATCATCCAGAACGTGGCGCCCGGTCCACCGACCGCAATCGCCACGGCGACCCCGGCAATGTTCCCCAGGCCGACCGTGCCCGACACGGCAGTTGCCAGTGCCTGGAAGTGGGAAACCTCACCATGGTCGTCGTTTTGCTTGGCAACACCGGACTCGGCTTCTGACTGCGAGTCGTCCTCGTCATCAACGTCATCATATTTACCGCTGACAATACGAATCGCCATGGGAAACAGCCGGATGTTGACAAAGCCAAAGAAGAGCGTGAAAAAACAAGCTCCTACGACAAGCACGATGACGACGATCGGGATGTTGACCCCAATCCACTCTATATTCTCGGTTGGGGCCGGGTAGAAAACAACGTATCCAAACCAGTCGGCAATCGGCTTGAATGCCTCGTCGATTTTTTTGTCCCAACCCTTTGTGGCAGAAGCCTCCGTGACCCCTTCGATGGCAAACTCGGCCTGGTCCGGATCAGCCGTTTCCTGGGCAACGACGGGCGAATCAAATCCCCCCAGGCTGAGGGGAATGAACAGCATTGAAAATGCCAGAAATAACAGATGGAACCGACGGCTGGAGAGCGACCTGCCAAGAATCATGGAATTGCCTTTGCCCAGTGGCTTTAGGAGTTGGCCAAGGTGCCCACTCGCGGTTAACAGTAAATGGCGTTTGCAAGCTGGCATTTTTAAACCACCATTGCTGGAACGTCAATATTTTCAGGGTAATTCAACGATTTTTACTATTTTTGACATGCTGAGTTGTGAAAAATGGGATTGGTGATATCATCGTCAACTTGAATTTGACTCGACCACGTTATCTCGGCCCAAGGAAAACGAACATTACGGCCCAACTTTCACAAAGCGACATTACTCTGATCCAGTTGCTGATGCGGACAGGTCCTTTGACGATCAGCCAGTTGGTGGATCATCTTGGGATTACCGCCACGGCTGTTCGTCAGCGGTTGTCCCGCTTGCAGGAAGCTGCCTTGATCGATCGGACCCATTCGCCCGATGGCAGGGGTCGGCCCAGCCACCACTACGATTTGACCGAAGCGGGTCGCAGAACGGTGGGCGACAACCTGGCCGACCTGGCCTGTGCCTTGTGGCAGGAAATTCATCAAATTCCAGATACGCAGATTCGCAAATCGGTCGTTGACGGTGCGATTCGACGGATGGCGGATGGCTATTCCCGGCGTGTTATTGGCGATTCTGTAGAAGAGCGTTTGAAATCGGCGGCCCAGATTTTTATTGAACGGGACATCCCGATTACGGTTGAGAAAAAAGATGGTTTGCCGGTCCTGCGGGTCTTGCAATGTCCCTATCCGGACTTGGCCAAAGACGACCATCGTGTTTGCGAGATGGAAAAGCAGCTGTTTTCACAAGTTATCGGCGGACCGGTGGATTTGTGCCAGTGTCGGCACAATGGCGATTCCTGTTGCACTTTTCAAGCGGAGTAAGGAGAGGCATAACCTGGCAACGACAGCCTTTGCCCTCATGTTGAAAATATAAACTGCCAGTTGTGCATACCGACAATTGGCGTTGATCGAACCCAATTTGGAACAATGAAAACGATGAGTGATATTCTCGAAATCAAGAATCTGCATGTTGAAATTGACGGCAAGCCGATCTTGCGCGGCGTCAATCTGACCATCAAGAAAGGTGAAACGCATGCCTTGATGGGGCCCAATTGGTCCGGCAAGAGCACGTTGGGCCTGGTCATCATGGGACACCCAAACTATGACGTGACCGAAGGTGAGATTCTGCTCAACGGGCAGAACATCCTGGATTTGGACGCCGACGAGCGAGCCCGCTTGGGACTGTTCATGGCCTTCCAGCGGCCCGTGGCAATCCCGGGGGTCAAGATGGCAGATTTCCTTCGTCATGCAACGACCAATGTGCGTAATCCGGACCGCAAGGAAGGCGAAGACCTGATTCCGATGCGCGAGTTCCGAAATGAAATCAAGGAGAAAATGGGGCAATTGAAGATGGATTCGGAATTTGCCCGACGTTACGTCAACGATGGATTCTCGGGGGGCGAGATGAAACGTGCCGAAATCCTGCAGCTGGCCATGTTGCAACCCAAGTTTGCCATCCTTGATGAAACGGATAGCGGACTGGATGCGGATGCGGTGCGCTTGGCCAGTCAGAGTATTAATGAAATTGGGCATAACAAGATGGGCCTGCTGATTATCACACACCATGACAAATTACTGGAACATAATCCGCCCGAATTCACACACGTGATTTTGGGAGGTCAGATTGTTGAGACGGGCGGTAAAGAGCTTGCTGCTGAATTGCATTCCCAGGGTTACGATCGAATACGGGCGGAGCACCCGGAATCGGCCGCTGCCAATGATGACACAGATCAGGTCGCCATCACCTGATGAGAACAAGCTTGGCGGGCAACGTCCCTCAGGCTCGAAAAAATGGCTGAGTTGAATTTTCATTTCGGTTTCCGCAGGTGAACTAGGACTACCGAAATGTAACCGGGCCAGGCAGTGCAAGTAGGCTGCCGAAGCCAGACCATTACCAGACCGAAAGGACGGAAGTACGATCCAGTCAAGTCGTTTTATCTGACTGATCCACTCCGAAGATTACCTATGACAACCGACATCACCGAAAGCCGGGAACTGAAATCAACCGAAATCAACAAGTATGATTTCAAGACAAAAACGGAAGCTGTCTTCAAAGCTCGCAGGGGTCTCGATGAAGACATTGTCAAGCAGATTTCGGATATCAAGAATGAGCCGGATTGGATGCGAAAGTTTCGCCTAGATTCGCTCAAAATTTTTGAGTCCAAGCCGATGCCCAATTGGGGCGGCGATATTGCGCTTGATTTCCAGAACATTTACTATTATCTCAAGCCGACCAACGAACAGGGGCGTTCCTGGGATGATGTTCCCGAGGAAATCAAGGACACGTTTGAGAAACTGGGTATTCCCGAGGCCGAACGAAAATACCTGGCCGGCGTGAAGGCTCAGTTTGAATCGGAAGTGATTTACGGATCCCTCAAAGAAGACCTGGCTAACCAGGGGGTGATCTTTACCGATACCGATACGGCCGTCCGCGAGCATCCGGAACTGTTACGGGAGTATTTCGGAACGATTATTCCCTCGGCGGACAACAAGTTTGCCGCCTTGAACTCCGCCGTTTGGTCGGGAGGTTCGTTCATCTACGTCCCTAAGGGTGTCAAAATCGATTTCCCCTTGCAGGCCTATTTCCGGATCAACGAAGAAAACATGGGCCAGTTTGAGCGGACCTTGATCATTGTCGATGAAGGGGCTCAGGTGCACTATGTCGAAGGTTGTACGGCGCCCATGTACACCAGCGAGTCACTGCACTCGGCCGTGGTGGAAGTGGTGGTCAAGAAAAACGCACGCTGCCGTTATACCACCATCCAGAATTGGGCCAACAACATTTACAACCTGGTTACCAAGCGAGCCTTTGCCTACCAGGATGCGGTGATGGAGTGGGTCGATGGAAATCTGGGCAGCAAGCTGACCATGAAGTACCCGGCTGTTTACATGATGGAACCGGGGGCCCGTGGTGAAATTCTATCGATCGCTTTTTCCAGCGCAGGGCAGCACCAGGATGCGGGCGCCAAGCTGGTTCATTGTGCACCCAATACGACCGGAACCATTATTTCCAAATCGATTTCCAAGAACGGTGGTCGTAGCAGTTACCGAGGGTTGGCCCGTGTCGAAGAGGGTGCCGTCAATTCCAAATGCAGCGTTGTCTGTGATGCCCTGATACTGGATCCGCAAAGTCGAAGTGACACGTATCCCTACATTGAAGTTGCCGAACAGGATGTTTCGATTGGCCACGAGGCCAGTGTTTCACGAATTGGTGAAGAACAGTTGTTTTACCTGATGAGTCGTGGATTAAGCGAAGCAGAAGCCAGTACCATGATTGTTAACGGGTTTATCGAACCCCTGATCAAGGAACTGCCGATGGAATACGCAGTTGAAATGAACCGCTTAATCCAGTTGCAAATGGAAGGCTCCGTTGGCTAGTTTTTTTGCCAGGCCCGATGGCCTGGTTTGTTTCCAATTTGAATTGACCCATCCAAACTCAAACAACTAAACATGACTACCGTTACAGAAAACCAAAAAGCTTTCGACGAAGCCGGGTTCCAGTCCTTCATGGAAAACCGGTCAGAACCCGGCTGGCTTTCCGATTTACGGAGGGCTGCCTGGCAGCAATTTTGCCAAATGGATTGGCCTACCAACCGGGATGAAGAATGGATGCGAACGGATATTCGTTTGTTCAAGTTGAACAAGTTTGCCATGCCGTCTGCGCCGATCGGTATTGAACCTGCCTCGGTTTTGGACAAGGGAGTCGACCTGGGCGGCCGCGTTAT
>JABACA010000187.1 GCA_014237975.1 Mariniblastus sp.
AATTGACGAATTTTTCAGTTTAATGTTTTTGTTTGGATCAGTGAGACAGAGGAAACGGGTATGCGTTGGCATGTTATCTCGGCCGTGTTTTCAAGAAACGTAAAGCTCTATTTTTCGGGGGTCCTCGGTTACCTCGTATTGATAGCCTTTGTTTTGTGCTGCGCGGTCATGGCGTTTAGCCGACAATTTTTCGCGGACAACCTTGCCAACCTCGATCAACTGAGTCACGGGTTCCCATTGTTGCTGCTGTTTTTTGTACCGGCGATTAGTATGTCGGTGTGGGCGGAAGAAAAACGATCCGGCACGGATGCGATCCTGTTCACCCTGCCAGCTTCGGATTTGGAAATTCTGTTAGGTAAATATTTTGCCCTGGTTGCGGTTTACACCATTGCGTTGGTGTTTTCGACAACCCAGTTGATTGCTTTAAGAATGATTGGAAACCCCGATTGGGGCGTCATCATTGCCACGTATTTTGGGTATTGGATGGCCGGCTTGGCATTGTTGTCCGTCGGCATGTTCGCCTCCTCGCTGACCAGCAATTCGACCGTCGCGTTTGTTCTTGGTTCACTGTTTTGTGCCATTCCCGTTCTCTTATTCGGTCCCTATTTTCAAGGGTACATCAACCTGGAGATGCTGGGAATCGATTGGAATATGAAGGATTTTACATTGGGTCTGGTTCCGCTGGCGAACGTACTTTATTTCCTCAGTATCGCCATCTTGATGCTCTACCTTAACTTGGTGGTCATTAGTCGCAGGCATTGGTCCCGCGGCCAACAGGTGTTGAAGGGTTTTCATTTTGTCGTCCGCGTCATGTCGATTGCCGTTTTTCTAATTGCATTAAATTATGTCATCTCCAACGTGTCGTCGTCTCTTTTTACCCGGCTCGATTTGACATCGGAAAAACTGTATTCGCTGGACGATGCAACCCGCGCCACGCTCAATAAGGCCCGGTCAAACCAACAACCGATTACATTGCAGGCGTTTATCAGCCGGGATGTGCCTCGTAAATACGTCGACACCAGGAAACAATTTGCCGGGCTGCTCAGGCAATATGAATATTACGGTGGTCAAACCGTCGAGGTCAGATTTGTCGAGGTAGCCAATAACAGCACTGCCGAGGAACAGGCCCAGCAGTTGGGAGTCATACCGAGGAATGATCGGAGCGACGTTGGTGGACGTACCATTGAACAGGACGTCTACCTCGGCGCGCTGGTATCCAGCCCACAGGGTGAAGTGGCCATTCCGTTTGTCGATGACCAAGTCTCCATCGAGTACGAGTTGACCCATGCCATTGCCACCTCGTCCGACAAGGATCGGAAAATCACGTTGGGTATCGTTGATACGGATACTTTTTTTGCTGGCCCTGAATTCGAGGGGCGCCGTATTCCCTGGGCCTATGAAACGACCCTTAGCCATCTCAAGAAACAGTACAACCTGAAAAATATCGCCGCCGATGAGCTGCCGGACTACGTTCCTTCTCCAGTCGATCCAGCAGCCGAGAACCAGCCCGAAAAACTGAAAACGCCACCCGATGTACTACTGGTTGCCGACCCCAGTAGTTTATCTCAACCTTCCTTGGCGGCATTGGTGCAGTATATGGCGGCCGGGCATCCCACCTTACTGCTGGCGGATCCGATGCCGTTTTTCTGGACGTCCAGGAGTCCGACCGACATCGGCGTCTTGAATTCACCCAGCCAACCGAGGGTTGCTCAGTTCTCACCGTATGCCCAGATCCTGGCGAGCTCCCCTGACCCGAAAGCTGATCAGGGAAAATTGAACCAGGTTACCGAACTGCTGGGTATCGAATGGGACAACGGCACCGTAGCCTGGAATTTGTTCAACCCCCATCCCAGCTTTAAAGGTTCAGGAATGACGGGCACGACCTGGCCCGAATATTATGGACGTTTTGATTCCGCTTTCGTCTTCGTTAGAAAACACGCGGACCACCAACCATTTGCCGAGAACAGTGTTATATCCAACGGCCTCAATGAAGTCTTGTTTTTTTACCCTGGTACCATCGTGCCGGGATCGGACGCCAAGACGGAATTTACACCGCTGATCACTTTGGAGGAAGAATCGGGTCTGACGACCTGGGACCGCCTTGTTTACACGCCTTCCACATCCGTCAGTGGTTTCGATCCCAACACGGGCCGGGCCACGACGACCGAACAAAATGCACGTAACCAGATCACTGCCGAAGATTTGATCGTACTTAAACCGTCGTCTCAAACCTCACTTGAATTGGACAAGCAGCAGCACGTCTTGGCTGCCCACATCCAGGGTCGCGATGAAAATAAAATCAACGTTGTATTTATTTGTGACCTGGATTTCGTCTCGGACCTTTTTTACGAACAACAGGCTGAAATCGGACAACAACTTGACAATTCTGCCTTACTTGAAAACGCGATTGACATTCTTGCAGGCCACGAAGAATTCGTATCCCTGCGTAACCGCCGCCCCACCCCGCGAACCCTGACCCAGGTTGAAAAGCGGATCGAGGAATTCCGAACTGAACGCACCAAGAAGCAGGAAGAGATCGAATCCAATATTCGCGAACAGTTGGCCGAAGCTCGGAGCGATTTGGAAAAAGCGGCCGAAAAGATTGAGAAAGACCAATCGCTGAGTTTTTTCGAAAAACTTCAACAAACCAGCCAGGAAGCATCCCAGGCCCAACGGCGTTTCGACATCAAGAAAGAACGACTGGATAAGAAGCTGGAAATGGAAATAAAACGATTGGAGACACAGGAGCAACAAAACGTCAACCGTTTGGAAAACATTATTGGCCTGGTTTCAATCGGCTTGGCAATTTTTCCAGCCTTGTTGTTGGGCTCGATTGTCCTGATCGTCAAAACGGTCAAAGAACATTCCCAGGTGAGACCCTCGCGGAGTGCCGAATAGTTTTTTACTGCAACTTTTTAATCGAGTGACTCGATGAAAGACAATTTAAAAACAGTCCTGTTTGTCCTAACCGCTTTCGCAATGTTGGGCATGGCCGGATGGGCGTACACCAACTCAAAACCCGTAAAAATTGACGATTTTGAATTGGTCGGCCAACCGTTCTTCGAAGGATTTAATGGCGCCGCAACGGCAAAATCATTGGAAGTCAGTGCGGTCAATCCGGACACGGCTACCGTCGAACAGTTCAAGGTCGAGGAAGACGACGGTTTATGGCGAATTCCATCCCACCACAATTACCCGGCCGAGGCCGCCGACCGATTGGCTGCCACTGCAACATCCGTTATCGGTTTGACTCGTGATTCCCTGGTCGGACGAATCAAGGGTGATCACGAGCGATTCGGAGTGATGGACCCACTGGATGAAGAAGCCCGTGATCCCGAATTTACCGGGCAACGAATATCGATCAAGGACGATGCCGGAGACATCATGGTCGATTTGATCGTTGGCAAGCAGGCCGACGAGGTAATTCAGAATCCATCGGGTAGTTTCGATCAGACGGGTGGATCGAAGAAGGTTTATTATGTGCGTCGACCTGACGAAAACCAAACTTATAAGGTGGAACTGGACATTGACCTGTCAACTCGTTTTGCGGACTGGATCCGACCCGATTTACTTCAAATTGAACCGACCGAAGTCCGCAAGTTATCCATCGATAATTATGAAATGAAAGAGGAGCGGGCCAGTCCCCTGTCCGCTCCCCAGCTATTCAAAATGCAGGGTGAAAAAATGGATTTCAGCCGGGACGGGGATATAGGTCCATGGATCATGACCGGGATGAACGAACAGACGGAAACCCTGGACAATGCCAGGGTAAACCAGCTGGTAACCGGGTTGGACGAGTTGCAGATTGTGGGAGTTCGACCCAAAACATTGTTTGATGGAAGCCAGGTCCTCACGCCGAATCTCACATTGAACAAGGATGTTATCCAGCGATTCAAATCCAATTCGAAGGAATTGCAAGCCTTGATCAACCAGGTTCAATTTGAGTTGCAGGAGTATGGATTTAACCTGGCACCTGCCGCTGGTGGCGGCCAAGAGCTCATGTTGGTTTCCGAAAATGGCGAAATGTCTGTCGGCACGGACAAGGGAGTCGTCTATTCGCTTCAGTTTGGCAAACCGGTTTCAGGCCAGGACCAGGCCATTGAAATTGGTGGCGCCTCGGCCGACGTTTCGGGAATTGTTGCAGAAGAACCAACCTCCGAAACGGACACAGATCCCACACCAACTCCGACCGATCGTGATGCAGAACAAACACCCGCAGAACCCATGAAAAATCGTTTCCTGATGATTCGAGTAAATTTTGACGAGGCGTTGATCGCCGGAAAACCGGTGAAACCGACCGCGCCCACGGCTCCCGCCAAACCAGAAGGTTATGTCCCTGCCAACAAGGATTCAAAAACCGACCAACCACCTTTGCCCGAAGGCGCGAAGGCCAACCAACAAGATGCCGATGCGGATCAAAAGACAAAGGCCGAACAGGATGATCGCGACTCTTCTTTCAAGCAGTACGATCAGCTCCTGAAAGTGTATGAAGAACAGACAGCGATCTACGAGTTGGGATTAACCCGTTTTGAAGATGAGGAAATCGCGTTTCAACAAAAAGTAAAAGAGGGAGAGAAACGGGTAACGGCCTTGAACGAACGTTTCGGACCCTGGTTTTACGTCATCTCGGGTAACAATTTGGAGGCCTTGCAAGTCGATCGCCAACAACTGATACAATCCTTGCCCTCCAGTCCGGATTCGCCACTGGCGCCGCTCAATCAACTTCCACCGCGTCCCAATATCAATTTTGGTCCCACCGGCGGCCCGGGATTGGAAAATCAATCGCCCGCAGCGACGGTTCCGGAAAAAAAACCGGCTGTTGCCGTACCCGATTCAACCCAACCGGAGGAAAACGAAGCAAAGGACGGCGCAAAACAATCGGACAAGGGGTAAACCTGCCGTTAGTTGACGGGCGGCATTCCCAGGAACCAGATCGCGACGTTCATGTAAATCACGATACCAACGATATCGATGATACCGGCGACAAACGGGCTACTCATCATGGCGGGATCGAGTCCCAGTCTTTCAAAGACCAGCGGTAAAATTGACCCGGTCAGGGTGCCAGCGATGACCACCAGCAACAGCGTGACTGGAACGACCAAAGCCGCGTGTAGACTTTCGACACCCGGAAAAAACACAGCGACACAATAACCCATGATCGCCAGTCCAGTGCCCAATAACAGACCCATCCATAATTCTCTCAGGATGACTTGCAACCAATCGTTAAGCGTAATATGACCACGAGACAAGGCCGTAATTATCAAGGTGGCAGACTGACTGCCCGAGTTTCCACCGCTGCTGATCACCAATGGGATAAAGGGGACCAGCCACACCCAGCGGGTCAGATTATTGTCGTAGGCTTCCAGTGCGAACGCCGTAAGTAACGCAAAAAAGAAGAGAATCATCAACCAAATGCCGCGTTTCCAACTGAGGGTCAACACGGAGGTCCTTAAATACGTCTCGCCCAGCGGATTGACGGCACCCATTTGATGCGCGTCTTCGGTGGCCTCTTCCTGAACCACGTCAATAATATCGTCATGGGTAATGATGCCCAGCATCTTTCTTTCATCTTCCACGACCGGGATTGCCAACAGGTCCATCCTGGCTACCTTGTCCACCACGTCTTCCTGGTCCTCCATCGGCGCACAGGTGACCAGGTCGGTTTCCATGACATCGGACAATTTCGTACTGGGATTTCGCATCCCCTCCAATAGTTGTCGGGCCGATACCAGGCCTAACAGGTGATCTTCGTCATCCAAAACATATAAGTAATAGATCGTTTCATACTCTTCCGATTGCCGGCCAATTTCATGGATCGCTTGTTGAATGGTCAGATCGGCGCCCAGCTTGGCAAATTCCGACGTCATGACAGCGCCCGCCGTACCGTCCGGGTATTGGCTAAGTCGCAGATAATCCCGCCGTTCTTCTGCCGGGATCCGATTCAGTAGATCTTCCAGCAGCTGTGGCTCAAGATCCTGCAAGATGTCCGCCCGGTCATCAGGTGCCATTTCGGCCACCAGAACGGAAATGGTTTCGCGGTCCTGCGTGCTCAGAATCTCTTCCTGTTTCTCCGCCGAAAAATAGGAAAAGATCTGTACTCGAGTCTGTTGATCGGTAAACGCCAACACCTGCCACGTCTCGTCTGCCGTTAAACCTTCCATGAATTCGGCAGTTCGCGCTGGGTGCAATGCTACACAGAACTCGCCCAATTCACTCGAATTGATGTCGGCGAGCATTTCCCGCAACTCGGGCAAATAAAGTGTATTGATCATGTTAAAATTCGCTTAGGCACACACTGCTGTCTTCTTCAGGTTAGCCGCTTCCATTCGATTTGTAGCAGGTAAAATAAGGCAACCTGCCAAGTATTTGAAAAGGGGTCGTGGTATCAGGTGAACTGTGCGGGGTTAACCTTTGGCACCACTTATCAACAGATCAAGTTCTGTTTTCAATTGCCCCAGGATCTCGTCATAACTGAACGCGCCCAGTTCCTTGGTACCCTTCTTTAAATTGACATAATTGGGACCGCACCACAGCCCCAGGTCGGCGTCATCCGTTTCGCCCGGACCGTTCACACGGCAGCCCATGACGGCAATGGTAATGGAATGTTCCGCGGCATAAGACGTCATTTTTTTGACCTTTTGAGCCAGCTCGACAAACGCCTCGTTTTCGACCCGTGAACAACTGGGACATGAAATGATGTTCATACCGGTTGGATTGAAAGTCACCACTGAGCGAACCCGGCCATTGTAGATGTCTTGTAAGATTTCTCGGCCAGCCCGAATTTCCTGGCCCTTTTCGGCGTTAGGAACCGTCAAGCTAACCCTCACCGTATCCCCGATACCACGGCCGATCAATTGCTCGAAAGCAATCCTTGTTTTGATGACACCTTCGGGAGGCATACCCGCTTCGGTAACACCCAAATGCAGAGGTATATCGGGCCGTTTAGCAGCAAACCGTTGATTCACCTCAACTACTTTGGCCGGATCGGAATCTTTCAAGGAAACACAAAATCGTTCAAAAGCGGTCGACTCCAGAAAGTCACAGTGATCCCAGGCACTCTCCAACATGGGCGTAATGGAATCAGCAGGATCGTATTTTTCTTTCTTGGCGGGATCCACACTGCCGCAATTGACGCCGACACGAATGGCGCAATCGTGATCGCGCGCCGTTTCCGCAATCAGACGTACCTTTTCCTGCCACGGCTTCTCTTTTTCATGGTGATATAAATGGCCGGGATTGTATCGTATCTTGTCGACGTGCGGCGCAACCAGTGACACCAAGCGGTAATTTTCCTGCAGATCCACACTTAGGTTGGCAGTCGTTTGCTGTCGAATTTCGGCCAAGGCCTGGGCGTCTTTTTTACTATCGACCGCAATTCGAACCACATCGGCGCCGGCTTGGTCCATCAGTTCAACCAATGCTACGGTCGCGTCGATATCGGTAGTTTTCGTTGCCGTCATGGATTGAACGGCGATCGGATGATTGTTTCCAATCGCGACGGAGCCTATTTGGACTTCGCGGGTCGGATTTCTATCGATTTGAACCATGCTGCCGTTGATTGTAAAGAAAGTGCGTTATTTGCTGAGACCCTCGATTTTCGCCAAAGCCAATTGTTTTACAATGTCTGAATTCCCTAAAACGCTACCGAATTTGAATTAGGCTAACGTGAAATACGAACCGAAGCTGCACATTGTCCTATTCCAACCCGAAATACCTCCCAACACCGGAGCCGTGGGCAGGACCTGCGTTGCTTTGGGCGCCAAGTTATGGCTGGTTCGCCCACTCGGTTTCCGCATGGAAGAGAAAATGTTGAAACGGGCCGGCCTGGATTACTGGCAACACCTCGAGTGGGAAATCGCCGATACCTGGGACCACCTTCAACAACGGCTCGGCCCGGACCAAAGGTATTTCTACTTTTCGCGATTTGGGAAAAAAGAATATACGGATGTCTCTTTCACCACCGGTGATTGCCTGGTATTCGGAAGTGAAACTGCCGGTTTACCACCCTCGTTAACAAAACCCAACCAAAACAGCCTGGTTTTTATTCCAACCGAGCCCAACGTGCGAAGTCTGAATTTGGCCAGTGCCGTTGCGGTGGCCGGTTACGAGGCGAATCGCCAACTTCGATTAAAATGACCTACCGGCCATGACAGGCACTGTCGTTTCAACCAACCGGCTGAAATCCCTGTTGGAAAGCCTAGCCTCCGCGAACCCCGGCAGCAGATTTTCACCGTCAGCGTCCTTCAAAAAAATATTCAATAGCCCTTTCACCCAAAACAGTGCTGGCTACAATATCGGTGCGGGGTGGAGCAGCCCGGTAGCTCGCGAGGCTCATAACCTCGAGGTCGCAGGTTCAAATCCTGTCCCCGCAACTTGAATCCACCAGAGCGAACAAACGCTCCCCGCGAGTCAAGAGACACCGCTCGACTCGCTACTACCGTACGGATGTCGCTACGGTGGAATCCGTCGAACTCAGCGAACGTCTGCGATTCAGTGCACCTGGCGTCATCGAGATTCCGGCAACTGGATTCCGGCCACTGAAGACTGGGCGCAAATCCGCCTCAAACTGAAACCATCCAAAGAGAGTTCGTCCGGCCCGGACCGACGACTAACGGCCGCCTGCTATA
>JABACA010000188.1 GCA_014237975.1 Mariniblastus sp.
ATTATGAACCGTCGTATTTGGCGGGGATGGTTGCCGGCGCAATGAGCAAATCTGATACACTGGGATACGTTTCGTCGTTTCCACTGCCGGCTGTCCTGCAGATTATCAATGGATTTACGCTTGGTGCGCAAGCCATGAATCCGAATATCAAAGTCAAGGTGATCGAAGTTAATTCCTGGTACGATCCCGGTCGCGAACGCGAAGCAACGGAAGCGCTCTACGCACAGGGTATCGACGTCGTTGCCCATGTCACCGACTCAACGGCACCGACACTGGCGGCCGAAAAAGCCGGAAAGTTTGTTGTCGGATTCCATTCGGACAGAACCACATTTGGTCCGAAATCGCAGTTGACGGCGATTATTCCGGTTTGGGGAGAATTTTACACAAAGGTCGCGAAGTCGGTTCTTGACGGCAGTTGGACAAACGCGCCGCACTGGGCCGCAATGTCGGAAGGTGTCCTGGCGACGGCACCTCTCGGGTCGATGGTCTCCGCCGATGTCTCCGCCAAAGTCATGGCACGGGCCAATGACATTAAATCCGGTAAATTTCATCCCTTCAGCGGACCAATCATGGATCAGGAAGGCGTCCTTCGAGTCAAGGCCGGCGACGTGATTCCCGATTCCGATTTGTATGGAATGAACTGGTATGTGAAGGGTGTCCAAGGAAATTTACCTAACTAAACGAAACAGAGCCGCTGTTGCACAAGTGTACCAGTGGCCCGGTTTCGGAAATTAGAGGGGGAATGAATTTCCGGTGACAGTGAAAAGCTCCGGTAAAAATTCAGATACCGTCGATTCCGTTCTCATCAACGATTGGCACCCTGTCGCCCACATCGACACCCTGGAAGACGGCGTGCCCGGCTCCGCCCGCCTTTTGGAAGTCGATCTTGTAATTTGGCGGTCATCCACAGGTGTCCATGTTTGGAAAGATCAATGTGCCCACCGGGGTACCAAACTGTCGCTCGGCAGCGTCTGTGAAAATCGTTTAGTGTGCGCCTACCATGGTTGGGAATATCAGGTCGATGGCGTTTGCGTACGCTATCCGGCCCACGGCCATCAAAAACCTTCGCCGCGTGCCAAGGCAACGACATATGCCGTCGAGCAGAAATATGGCCTGATTTGGGTATGCCTGGGGACGCCTGCTAATGATATCCCCCCGTTTCCCGAAATCGATGACGACACCCACCGCCTCTATTTTGGCGGCCATTTTTGCTACAACACCAGTGCCCAGCGAGGCATTGAAAATTTTTTGGATTTTGCACATTTCCCATTTGTCCATGCCGGGTATTTAGGGGAACAGCCCCATACCGAGATTAAGGATTACGATATCGAAGTCTCCGAAACTGGCCTGGTGGTGCGCAACGTCAAGGTGTGGCAACCCAAGCCCACTAACTCGATTGATTGCGAGGGCATGGAAGTTGATTATGAATACTACGTGAACAGACCGATGACCGCACGATTGGTCAAAAAAATGGGGATTAGAAATCGGGACAAAACCGAAGCCGTCGAGTCAATCATGCTGGCGATGACACCCGTCGAGCCGGACAAGGCCATAGCCTGGGTGTTACTTGCATCGAACTACGACGATGTCTTGAGCGATGCCGATGTGAAGGCTTTTACGGAATTGATAATCGGGCAGGATATCCGCATCGTCGAATCACAACGACCGAAGTTGCTGCCCCTTAAAATTCGAGACGAAATTCATCTGCAATCGGACAAATCGGCCGTCGCCTATCGTCGATGGCTTAAATCCATTGGTGTGACTTTCGGAACCACCGCCGGTTAATACCAGCCTGCATTGATACATCGGTACTATAAGTAATCCAAATAGCAGCAAAGTATCTATGTAGATTCCTGAAGTCTTCTAAAAGGGGGGTGTATACCGAACTTTAGCCTTGGGTAAGCGGTACCCCTATCAAAAAATCGAACTTCAAATATTGGCTGTGCTGTCAGTGTGCTGTAACTGAGTCCACTCCAGTCCACTCAGGTCCGTTTGCGTGGAATTGATGCCCGAGTTAATAGACTGGAGTGCTATTTTTATAGCGTTTTATGAAGATATTGGTCGGGGTGAGAGGATTCGAACCTCCGGCCCCTGCCTCCCGAAGGCAGTTCTTTCTACTGTATATAACGTTAAATCAACCACATACGCACACCGATCCCGCGTGTATGTGACTCAAATGGACTGTAGTCGACAAATTTAGGGCACATTCTGGGCATAGTCCAAAGCTAGTTGGCTCCCTCGATAAAACTGTACGAGCGACAAATCGCCGTTTGTTCGCTGTAGGTCAGCCCGTGAGAAATTGGTATCCTTATTCCCCCTTCTAAATTGGTACCTCAATTGTCAGCGGCCCCGTACCCAGGCCTGGCCGATGGCGCCGAGTGCTGGGTGGGAATGGCATGTGCCGGGATCGGTTACGCAAGATGGCATAGTGGCTCCGCCACACGATGAAGAGAAGGCTACCTCCGGTGTGAAACTGGTGTCAGGAATGCTACAGGGGCTGTCTCGATTTGCGGACGGAGGTGTCAAAGCGATGGCACTCGATCAGTATTGGCATCCGAAGATGAACTGGTACGGGCCATCCGGCATCTGCACCAATCGGCAGATTCAGGGCTTTCGTAACTGGCACCAGATTCCGTTTCTAGCAGCAATTGAAAAGTTCTTGGCAGAAGTTGGTACAAACCCAGAGCACTGGTAAGGGTCGTATGAGCGGCAGGCGGCGTTTAGCTAATGAATACCCACCTTGATACCGGCGATCCAAACGTCGGATATATTGGTTCTTGTTGCGCCAAATACTATTTTCTGCAGAATGTCGATGCCATTGTCGATGCCATCCCAGACCGTAATGTTGGAACCGTCGGCACCGGCATCAACGGAAATGGCATCAAACTGAAAACCCGGTGCAATTTTTCCGATCGGCATATCCAGTACTTCACCGCCGCCTGCGGTGGCCAGCCAGAAGGCGTGACGGAAGTCAATTCGCGAACCGCGTAACCCGCGAACTTCGGGAGTCAATGATGGGTTGACGCCATCTTCCAGCGCCAGTGAAGCCGTAATTGCGTAACGGCAACTGTCGAACATGGATGCGCTCGGACCACCGGAAATGTCGGTTCCCAAGCCCACTCGCAGGCCTTTGTCCAGCGCTGCGCGCAAGGGAAAGATCGAATTGGCAAAGTGAAAGTTAGACAGCGGACAATGGGCGATCCCAGTTCTGGTTTCGGCGATGATATCGAAATCATCGCGGGTGATGAAGTTCGAATGGGCAAGCACCGTATGACGAGTAAGCAATCCGAAATCGTTGAGTGCCGTGGTATCGGTTTTGCCCAGTCGGGCGAGCACGTGATTGTGTTCCCAATCACTTTCGGAACAATGAGTCTGAATATGACAGTCGGTTGACGCGGCGAGCTCACCAAGGCCTTCGAGCAGAGCGTCGGAGCAACTGGGAATGAATCGTGGGGTAATAATCGGCCTGACCAATTGACGGTCATTGCCTGACAGGGCCCTGACATGGGTAATCAATTCAGCCGTCTGCTCGATCGCGGTTTCCGCGGAAGGGTCACAGTAATAATCCGGGCATTGTTCCGGATGATCCATAGCGACCTTGCCAACCAGAGCCCGCTGGCCATGGCGCAGACAGGTCTCTGCCAATACCTTGTTGGCTTCCGAATGAATAGAGCCGAAATAAACAGCTGTAGTCGTGCCATTAGAAATTAGGTTTGAGACAAGGGACTCATAAACGGTGCGGGCGAAGGCGGTATCGGCGTACCGGGCCTCAAGCGGAAAGGTTTCCTGCTCCAGCCATTCATAAAGAGGCAAATGCAGGGCCTTGCCGAGTTGCGGCCATTGCGGCGCGTGAATATGCAAATCGATCAATCCAGGCAACAGGTATTTGCCGGCAGCCAATACCGATAACTGGCCGGCTTCGCGGGCCGCCTGCATGCGTTCCCGGTAGGGCGCCGCAGTGGGTTCGGTGACGGAAATGATCACTCCATCGGCCCCAACGTTGATCAGGGCATCTTTGATAACTTCAACTTCATTAGGCGCGGGTGTTTGCATGACCGTTGCGCAAAACACTTTTGCCGTTGATTTATCTGTCATCCGTGTGATTTCTCGTTCTTCGTCATCTATCAGCCGAAACTATTGCTGTAGCTTAGGATGGCCGGCAATATTGAAATCGCAATATTGCGTTCAAAAGACGGTGGCTTCGCTTTTCCGATATAGTTTGTGCGGCGTAGCGGTGGGATAGGGCGACAAATATCTGACAATATTTTACCATCGATAGAGTATTGGATGCCTGTAAACCGAGTGGAAAAGCAATGGAATTAGCGATGCCGGCACGCCTGGAACTCTTCGGCATATGCAAGGCCTATCCTGCGGTTGTCGCTAACGACGATATTTCACTCAGTATCGATGCCGGATCCATTCACGCAATTCTGGGTGAAAACGGGGCCGGAAAATCAACGTTGATGAAAATCATCTATGGCGTCGTGGCGTCGGATTCAGGCACCATTTCATGGAACGGTGAAGTTGTCAAAATAACCACGCCGGCCGAGGCCCGCGAACTCGGTATTGGCATGGTGTTCCAGCACTTTTCACTGTTTCCGGCGCTGACGGTGCTGGATAATCTGGTGTTGTCGCTGGGCGCCAACAAGTCACGTCAGTTGATTGCTGAAACAGCGCTCGAATTTGCCAATCAGTATGGCCTGAAAATCGAACTGGATCGACAGGTCTATTCACTATCCGTGGGCGAACAGCAACGCGTCGAAATTCTGCGTTGCTTGATGCAAAATCCCAAATTGCTGATCATGGATGAGCCGACATCTGTGCTGACGATTGAGTCAATCCGTGAGCTGTTCGTCTTGCTCCGTAGCCTGGCCGCCGACGGCTGTAGCATTGTTTATGTCAGCCACAAACTGCATGAGGTATGTGAATTATGCGATACGGCAACGGTGTTGCGGCGCGGCAGGGTCGTGGCGTCTGTCGACCCCCGCACGGAAACTTCGGCATCGCTGGCTAAACACATGATCGGTGATCTGGTAGTTTCGGTGCGAACAGCGTCGCCAAGTACGTCCTGGGATGAACGCTTTGGCGTGCATAATTTGCATCGCTCGGCTGCCGGCGATTTTTCGATCACGCTGATCAATATCAATCTGAACATTCGTGGGGGTGAAATACTTGGCATTGCCGGTGTTGCAGGCAACGGCCAGGCCGAGTTGCTGGAAGCCCTGTCGGGAGAATGGATCGCGCCCAAATCCGATATCATCACCATAGACTCGATCCCGGTTGGCCTTGCTGGCCCGGCGTCGCGGCGCACACTCGGCCTGGCGTATATCCCTGAAGAACGTCTGGGTCATGGTGCCGTACCGCTGATGACGTTGGCAAAAAATGCCTTACTTACCGGCGAGAAATCAAAATTTATCAATAACGGCCTGATCCGTTTCGGGGTGGTGGAGAAATTCACGTGGTCCTGTATTGAGAAGTTTGGCGTTAAGTCCGGTACGCCGACGACAGAGGCGCAATCGCTGTCGGGCGGGAATTTGCAGAAATTTATCGTTGGTCGTGAACTGCTGCATGAACCCAACGTTATCATTGCGGCGCAGCCCACCTGGGGTCTTGATGTCGGTGCGGCTATCGCGATTCGCAGCGCCCTGCTTGAAAAACGCGGGAGCGGCGTCGCCATATTGCTGATTTCAGAAGATTTGGATGAATTATTTGAAATTTGTGATTCCATCACTGTTATTTCTGCCGGACGGTTGTCGCCGATTCGGCCAGTAAACGAAACATCGACAGAGGAGATCGGTTACTGGATGGCGGGTCATCTGCCGCAGTCGGGCGAAATCGAGCCTAGACCCACACACCACGATGTTTAAGCTCGAAAAACGGGCTGGATCATCACGGGTCATGGCCGCCATTGCGCCCTTGAGTGCCGCCCTTCTGACAGTCGTCGGTGGTGCTATCTTATTTTCCAGCCTCGGCCACAATTCCGTAGATGCGTTTCGAGCATTCTTCGTCACCCCGGTGAGCGATCTGTACGGGATTGGAGAACTGAGCTTGAAGATGGCACCAATCCTTTTATGCGCGTTGGGGTTGGCAATTGGTTTTCGCGGCAATGTCTGGAATATAGGCGCCGAAGGACAGCTTATCGTTGGCGCAATTTGCGGTGGCGGGTTTGCCCTGGCTTTGGGGAAAATAGACGGGCTTTGGGTGATTCCGGCAATTTTATTAACCGGTGCAATCGGTGGCATGGCGTGGGCTTCGATCGCTGCCGTCCTTCGAACCCGATTCAATGTCAATGAAATTCTTGTCACACTGATGCTGACCTATATCGCCGGGCTGCTGCTCAGCTATCTGGTTTATGGGCCGTGGCGCAGTCCTACCGGATTTAACTGGCCGGTTTCGAGCGATCTTGCAGCTTCGGCACGCTTGCCCCGACTGATTCCGGGGACGCGCCTGAACCTTGGGATCGTAATGTCCATCGTGTTTACGGGGTGCGCCTGGTTATTTTTGGCGCGCAGTCATTTGTCTTACCGAATGGAAGTCGTTGGCCTGGCACCCAGGGCTGCCCGGTACGCCGGGTTCGACGAACACAAGCTGGTCTGGACCAGCCTGTTGATCGGTGGCGCAGCAGCCGGCCTGGCCGGTGCTATCGAGGTTTCCGGGACGATCGGCAAACTGCGTGAGGTTGTCTCGCCCGGCTATGGATTTGCCGCCATCATCGTCGCCTATATCGGGCGATTGCATCCGGTCGGCATATTTTTTGCCAGCATTTTAATGGCCTTGTTTTATGTCGGTGGTGAACAGATAAAAGTAACCCTCGGTGTTCCCTCGGCGATAACCGGAATATTCCAGGGAATGCTGCTGTTCAGTCTGTTGATGAGCGATGTCTTGATCAATTATCGCCTGCGTTGGTACCACAACCGACCGATTGCGACGAAAGGAAATACCCATGCTGTCAGTTGATCTGCTGACCGCAATTCTGGTGGCAACCTTGGGAGCAGGGACACCGTTGGCACTGGCAGCAATCGGCGAGTTGGTTTCGGAGCGTGCCGGAGTCCTCAATTTAGGCGTAGAAGGCATGATGCTGGTCGGTGCGGCTGTCGGATTTGTGGCGACCGCAGAGAGTGAATCCATGGTCATTGGAATTTTGGCTGGCATGGGTGCAGGCATTGGTCTGTCGTTGATTTTTGCCTTCCTGACCCTCACGTGTCTGGCCAACCAGGTTGCTACGGGTCTGGCGTTGACGATATTTGGAACCGGCACCAGCGCCTTGATCGGCGCAGGATATACAGGAACCGTGCTGGTGGTACGAGACTCTTTCAGCATTCCCGTTCTTTCGGACATTCCTGTGCTTGGGGCATTGTTGTTTTCACTGGAACCTATGACCTATTTATCTCTGGTGATTATCGGTGGGGTCTGGTTTTTTCTTTTTCGAAGCCGTTCGGGCCTGGTTCTCAGAGGCGTTGGCGACGCGCCGGCTGCCGCCCATGCTACTGGAATGTCGGTTATCCTAATTCGATATATGGCGGTAATGTTCGGAGGCGCTATGGCAGGATTGGCTGGCGCCTTTCTATCGGTAATTTACACACCGGTCTGGGTAGAAAACATGACCGCCGGTCGCGGATGGATAGCCGTTGCGCTGGTCGTCTTTGCGTCATGGCAGCCTCTGAGAGTGCTTGCTGGGGCCTACCTTTTTGGCGGCGTGACCATTTTACAATTCCACATTCAGGGTGCTAGCCTGGGCATACCCTCGCAGTTTCTTTCGATGCTGCCCTATCTGGCAACAATCGTTGTGCTTGTCATTATGTCGTCCGATGCCATGCGGGTGAAACTGAACACACCGGCATCCCTTGCCAAACCGTTTCGCGCCGAGGGTTAGCAATTCCGCCAAATTAGAATCTGTTTCAATGGCTTTTTATACTATACCCTGGACCATGGAAACTGGTTACAAGTGCTGTACGCCCCGGCTGGATACCCGCAGTTTTCCCTTTGACAAACGGGTTGAAACGTGGCGAGAAGTCATGTGGGGTCTGTACTCAAGTTGCGCTGAAAGCTCTCGATTTTGAGCTGAGTTCGCTTCCAATGGCTGCCAATTTTGCGATTTTCCGCATGATATACTGGCAATCGAAGATTAACGTATTAACTATCTTAAGTGACGATTTTGGAGGGGAGAGACCATGATCAATCAGTTGACACGAGTAATTGCGATTACGGTTGTGGCCGTAATGGCCTTGATGCAGGGCGCGCTTGCCGCAGATAAATTGAAAATCGGATTCGTTTATTTCAGCCCCGTCTTTGACTATGGCTGGACCGCCGAGCACGATAAGGGCCGCAAGGCCATGGAAGCAAATTTGGTCGGTAAAGTTGAGACCAAGATTGTTGAAAATGTAGCGTTTGGGCCCGATTCAATGCAGGTAATTCGGCAACTAGCCGCCGACGGTAACAAGCTGATTTTCACCACCTCTTTCGGTTATATGGATCAAACTCTGGAAGCGGCTGGTCTTTTTCCGGATGGAATATTCATGCACCTGGATGGCTATAAATCCAGTGAAAACATGGGCACCTATTCACTGCGATATTATGAACCGTCGTATTTGGCGGGGATGGTTGCCGGCGCAATGAGCAAATCTGA
>JABACA010000189.1 GCA_014237975.1 Mariniblastus sp.
GTGGCCAACGAGGAACCCTTCTACTACCTATTCGTCAAGGAAAATTTTCCGGGCGACGTTGGCTTTGATCACGTCGACATTAAGTTTGTGGAAGGATCTTCCTCGCATCTCTATATGGATGAACTTCGCTGGGGTGATGATGCGTTGGTGCCAGAACCATCCACCGTGTTGGTCTGGTCGATCCTGGTTGCCTTGGGGATGACCACGCGGCGACGCATCTCCTAGCAACAGGCCGACGGTCCCTCGTTCGATGCCCGCAAGTTTGACCGGCTACTGGCCCAATCGGTTTTCCACTAGTGGATGATCGTGTAAAACTCGTAGGCCGGTTCCTCGTAAGGGTGAACCGAGCGGATGATCTCCACGGCGCGGTCCTTGAGTTCGTCGGGACACAACATCTCGATCCGCAATTCCTCGACCGTTTCCTGCTGATGATGACTCCCCAGGTGAGGGTCGGCCTGGCCCAGCGGCATGAACTCGCCGAAACCCCGCGTCGTAAAGGCACAGTTCCGGTAGTCCCCCTGCCGACCGAGCCCCGTTTCCCAGAGGGACTGCTTGAGGTCTTCCGCATTCGCCTGCGGTATGAAGATGACAAGTTTCAACATCGATTTACCCATCCCATAGTCGGTCAGTCGAATCGGTTCCGTGCAAAATCTCGCCGCCTGTCTGTTCGTCGGGCCGATTCGGTCGACGCGGCACGTTCTCAAAGGTTCTCTTTGACAAAATCCATCATCAGCTCGTGCAAATGGGTCAGCTGCTCCGGATCGCGAACCGAGTGCCGCGTGTCGGGATAGATCATCAACTCGAACTGTTTCCCCGATTCCTGCAGCTCTTTGGCCAGTTGCAGGGAGTTACTCATATGAACGTTCTCATCGACCGAGCCGTGAATCAGCAACAGCTTGCCGTGCAAGTTGTTGGCCGCTTTGACCACCGACGTTTTCTCGTAACCTGCCGGGTTATCCTGCGGCAAGCCCATCAGACGCTCCGTGTAAATGGAATCGTAGTTCCGCCAATCGGTGACCGGGGCACCCGAAATACCCATTTTGAAATGGTCCGAGTGGGTCATCGCATAGGCCGTCATATAGCCACCGTAGCTCCATCCCCAGATCCCGATCCGATCCGGATCGACCCACGGCTGCCGTTTCAGCCAGTCAACGCCGATCTCGATATCCTTCAACTCATTCTCCGCCAGGTTGCGATGAATGGGCCAAACGTGTTTCGAACTCCGATAGCTGGCCGAGCGGTTGTCACACATCCAGATCACATAACCTTGCTGGGCCAGCATCTGGTGCCACAGATACCAGGCGCCGCCAAAGCGATTGCGGACACGGGGTGCCTGGGGCCCGGCGTAGATATGGATCAGGACCGGGTATTTTTTGGCCGGGTCGAAATCGGGCGGTGTGATCAACATCGCGTCCATCGGTTGGTCACTGTCGGGGTCGACCGTCAGAAATTTTGGCTCGGCAATCTCGAGAAACTCGAAGCGATCGTCGTTATCCGCATTCAGCCGTCGCAGCTTGGTACCATCGGCACGATACAGGAAAAATTCCTCCGGCCGATTCACCGTACTAAACGTGTCGACAAAGAACTGCTGGTCGTCGCTGAATTTGGCCGCATGGGTACCGTCCGCTTCGGTGACCTGCTTGATTTCACCCGACCCCAGGTTCAACCGGTAAACGTGCAAGTTGTAAGCCTGGTCCCGCGCGGCTGAAAAATAGAGCAAGTCGTTTTCTGCATCAAAGGCCAATGTTTCACGGACCTCCCAATCGCCGTCAGTTAAAGGTTTGACCCGTTTTCCATCGGCCGAGTAGAGATAGAGATGGCGGTAACCGCTCCGCGGGCTGAGCCAGACAAAGCTGCCATCCTTGCGCCAATGGGGGTCGCCAGGCGATTCGATCCAGGCGGGCGTCTTGTCGCGAAACAGGACTTGTGGATTGCCGCCGTCGGCATCGGTGGCGACCAGGTCCAGCCAGGTCTGGGCGCGGTCTTGAACCTGCAAGAACAATCGCTTGCCATCGGGAGACCAACTGACCCAGGAGACCAGGATCGGTTCTTCCCCGTACTGACTCAAATCAACCCAGCTCGTTTTTTCCCCGTCATCGGTCAGTCGCGAAACGCCAACCTGGACCTGTGGATTTGGATCGCCCGCCTTGGGATAGCTCATTGATTCATTCGCGTTCACCACCGGCAGGTGATCGACAATCGGGAAAGTCCGCACGGCCGTCTCGTCGAGCACCAGGAAAGCGATCCCATTGGAATCCGGGTTCCACCAATACCCTTTGAAATTGCCGCGCCCGTACAGCTCTTCCTGGTAGACCCAGTCGAGTTTGCCCGACAGTATCTTGCGATTCGTCAGGCGTTTCGTGTGGTCCGGGCCAATCACCGCTTCCAGGCCGTCGGGAAGTTTCCTGACATTCATCCGTCCATCGTGATACGCCATGGACGTTTCATCGGGACTGAAGGTAATAAGTTCCAAAGGCCGGCCGGCACCCAGTCGGCTCGCTTTCTCCTGTTCGAGATCCAGCAATGCAGAATCATTACCCTGTTGGACAATCGCATAACGGCCACTGGCGGACCAGGTCGGGGTCGCCTCGGCCATCGTTTCGGCCACTTTCTTGGTGAACCCGCTGGCGGTCAACATGTCCACCACGTTCACACCGCGCAAACTCCGTGTTGCTGCCCGAGTAATCGAGCCCGTTTCGGCATCCATCAGCAACTTGCGGCCAAAACTTTCGGTTTCCAACTGATTACCATTGACCCATTTCGGCGGATTGCCCGGGGGAACAATCTGCCTGGGACCCTGGATCATTCCCAATTCGATTTGTCCTGGCTTATCCACCTGCTGCACCGCGTCCGTTTTTAGTTCAGTCGGCTTGGCAATTCGCAGGACGGGGTATTCCGCTCCGACCTTTAACGAGTCATCGAAGAAATTCCAGACAACCAGGCCATCATCCGATTGGCTTTCCAACAGATAGCCAACCAACTTGGCCAGCGGTTGGTCCATCCGAACCACGTACGAACCACTGGGCAACTGGCGCTCGGCCGTTTCGCGCTGCGTCTCCAACTGAACCATTCGGTGGTTCTGAAACGCCCGCTTGGAACTGTCCAGGTTGACCACGGTATCCACCTGAACAGGAATCGTAACGGGTTCGGTCAAGACTTGGACGTCAATCCCATGTTTGAGCAAGCGATCCACCTGCCGGGCGCAATGATGGGGAATCACGTAGGCAAACGGCATCGGTGTGCTCAATGTGGGCTCATACCGCCCAAAAAACTGGCATTCCAAATCGACCTTCTGGTCACCGTCCAGCCCTTTGATAACGACCGGTTCACTAAAGTCTGTCAACTTGGCCGCCAGGGACAAACTGACCCGTTCCGGTTGGGTGCGGGCCGATTTTATAAGCCGTTGATCGACATCGTCCAACAACGATTTGACCGCAGCGGCGTTTTCATGGAGATAGTCGATACAGGTCGTCACAAATTGCTTGGAATCCTTGATCCGGTCCGCATAACTATTGTACGAATACGCTTCGGACAGAATCGTCAGCCGCCCTCTGAGGGCACCGTATTCGGTGCTGTAGCGGGGCTCGTATCCGTAGGTCGACCAGGACGTCTTGTCCCGATTAAGATTGCCGTAATAAAACGTCAACGTTCCCGCGTCTTCCATCCGCTGGGTGACTTCCGGCATCATCTTGACCCGCATGAAATCCCGAATCTGGCTGTCCACCGCCGGGTTGTGGGGAATGTCATAGGTCAGACCGTACTGATGTCGTGAGCCATTGGTCGTATGACAATCGATAAACAGGTCCGGATCCGCCTGGTCCATCAAACCGATCAAGGCCCTCGCCTCGGGTGAATCGAGTTTCATGAAATCCCGGTTCAAGTCCAGATTCTGAGCATTTTCCCGCCGGCCCATACCGTTTTCGGGCCCCACCTGGCCGGGACGGTTGAACTGGCCCATCCGGTCGTTGCCATCGGCGTTGTAGTTGGGCGCAATAATTACAACCAAATTGTCCAGCCAGGCGTGATCGACGTTATGGGTCAATTCACGTAACAGCATCAACAGACCTTCTTTGCCGGCACATTCACCGCTGTGAATATTACCGATCACCAAAACGACCGCCCGTTCATCCTGCTGCCCCAGCTTGTAAGGTTTCCGGGAAACGACTGCAGCAACCATCTCCCTGCCTTCGACCGTCTGGCCAAAAACAATTTTGTTGACGTGGTCGGCATGTCCCGCGCACCAATCGACAAACTCCACAACCTCCTGTGACGAACTCGTCGACTTGAATTCGCTCGACTCGGCGATCGTTTCTGGTTGATCCTGGGGCATCATCAGGGCAAAAACCTGTCCATTAAGTAAAAAAAATGCGAACAGTAACAGGCATACCGGTAGTCGTTGGATTTTCATCTGGGCTATGACCGATTGTTAAAATAGTGAATTGCATCGAAAATGCTCAAACATCGCATTTCATCATCTTAGCGGACAGATATTCTATCATCATGGAATTTCAAAACCGAGTAGGAGCAGGTTGGATCGCCTTCGGCGCCATGTTGGCCGGACTGGCGGTGATTCTGGGTGCCATCGGGGCACACGGACTGGCGAACATGATCCAGGAGATGCCAGACATACAGAAACGCCTGGCGAATTGGGAAACGGGGGTGCATTACCAGATGGCTCATTCGCTGGGACTGATCCTGATCGGCGTGCTGGCCACCCTTTATGGGCCAAGTCGATTATTGTCCGCCGCCGCCTGGCTGTTCCTGCTAGGCATCCTGCTGTTTTCGGGCGGGCTGTATGCCTGGGTATTCACCGACAGCGGGCCCGTCGTCGCCGTCGTTCCGCTTGGCGGACTGGCGTTTATTATGGGATGGGCTTGCATCGCCACCCGCGCCCTAATTGCAATGCGTTCCAAGTAGTTATCCATGACACAGCATCCGATCGAACCCGTTGTTGGCTACTGCACGAATGTTCATGCCGGGACGGATCTCAAAAAAGTCCAACAGAACCTGCAAGATTATTCGTTGCATGTCAAGGACCGCGTCAGGCCAGATTCATCGATGGGGATCGGTCTGTGGCTTAGTCACGAGGCGTGTCGCGACTTGTTACAGCAAGCGGAGCTGCAACACTTTGCCAACTGGATCGCTGAACGTCAGCTGCTTCCCTTCACGTTCAATGGATTCCCCTATGCCAACTTTCATCAGCCGGTCGTCAAGCACCAGGTATATCAACCGGATTGGTCCCGCCCGGAACGTTTTGAATACACCCGTCACCTGGCCCACATCCAACGCCGACTTTTGGAAGCTCAAAGCGAATCAACGAATTTCGCCACCATCTCGACGCTGCCACTGGGCTGGCCCGTGGCCGAAGGCGACCACGCTGACTTCCAACAGAAATGCGGCCAGCAATTGATTCGCCTGAGTGAAGAACTGGACGAGATATTTGACCAATCCGGGATACGGATCATGGTATGTCTCGAACCGGAACCGGGATGCATTCTGGACACGGCCGCGGACGTTGGCCGCTTTTTCGACCAGTTCCTGTTTTCAGACGACCGGGCGGTGACCGAACGGATCCGTCGTCATATCGGTGTCTGCCATGACGTTTGCCACAGCAGCGTCATGTTTGAATCCCAGGAGATCGCACTCGAACAGTACGAAACACTGGATATCGAGGTTGGGAAATATCAGATTTCATCGGCGATCGAAGCGAATTTCAACCTTTGCCCAAACGAACCCGACGCCCTGGCGTTGCTGCGGCAGTTAACCAACTTTTCCGAACCGCGTTACCTGCATCAAACGATGGTTCAACATCCGGATGGTCGAATGGAATTTCACGAGGACCTGCCGATCGCAATCGAGCAGGCTGGCCAACAGCCGCAAGGACGATGGAGGGTTCATTTCCATGTTCCCCTGTTTGCCGACAAATTGGGTCGTGTCGCTACGACCCAATCCGACGTACAGCGATGTCTCGATTCAATCCGTCATCCCGTCGACCGACCATTGCATTTCGAACTTGAAACGTACGCCTGGACCGTCTTGCCCGAAGCTCTCCAAGTCCCCTTGGCGGTGGGCATTTCCCAGGAAATGGAATGGTTTGACAAGTTGCTGCGATAAATCGACCGCGGTTCACCGCCTGAACCGGCTCCCGGCAGACCCGAAAGTCCCCAATTTGCCGCCTGCTGGCCTTGATAAACGTTACGGATGATACAAACGGTAATCATTAGATAAACTGTGGCGGTTAGAGAAAGTCTGCCGAAAACATATTGTGCAAGCCGTGCCACGGGATGGCATTGAATGACGACGGACTGTCATAACTGACTACCCTTGAGCCCATTCCTGGTGTCATCATGCGCAGTACCGCTCCCCATTATTTGTTGATGTCCGAAACACGAACCGTGGAAGAAAAACCTGACAGCGGCCGCTGGCGGTTTGTGCTGGAACAAATCGATGGCACCAACAGAATCGAAGTGACGGATGAAGAGCCTCATGTGCGAGGGGAGCGGCTTCAGTTGCTGGCGGTGCTGCGTGGTTTGGAGGCGCTGGAACAGCCCTCCCGCGTAACACTGGTCACCCCAAGTCGTTATGTCGGCAAGGGATTAAGAAACGGCCTGGATGTCTGGCGAGACAACGGATGGTGCTGGGAGCGTTTTGGTGAAATGACACCGATCAAAAACCAGGACCTCTGGCAGCGGATTGACCGTTCCATGGAATTTCATCGAATCGATTGTCGGATCTGGAATTTCGACCGGATGATCAGAACGGTCCCCAGTCAGCCAGATACCAACCCGTTGCAGCGCAGCAGAAAACGGCGAATACGTTTCGATTCCGCCTGTAATCAAATCAGCGGTATGGCCCGCATGGTTGCCGACCGGTTCAGCAATACGGGGTTTCGGCGGGCTTACGGTTGTGCCTAGACGACTGGAACACGTACTGTCTTCCGGCTTCAGGACGCCATCCATGGCCGACACAAGTCATGGAAACGCGAGGACAACCACTCCGTGGTCCATTGGCGAACCAACCTTTCCGATTCTTCAACCCCGGACCGATCGGCTATCCGAATCTACAGCTTTCTCGCAAGGCGGCTTCCCGTCCGGTTTTCGATCAATCGGCCCCTGCCAGCCACTTGCCGAATCCTCGCCGGATCGTCCACAATGTGAAACTGCCACGAGCCGTACAGGCATCCTTGTTGGAAATAGCTGGACCAGTCGCATTCATCGATTCACGATAAAAGAACATGAATGACAGATGAATCGTCCGTTATAATTGAGTTTTAGTAAGGGACGCAATCCGCACTGCTCAAGCGCACACGACAGACGTTCCCTGTCGCTCCGGAGCTGAAAAGAATTCCACATGGCCCGTCACGACCCACAAGCTACTGCCCCGACTGTCTCGGATGACGATCTCTACCTGTTGGGTGAGGGCACCCAGTTCAGGCTGTACGATCATCTAGGCGCTCATCGACACGTGACCCAACAGGCATCCGGTATCCGCTTTGCGGTCTGGGCGCCCAATGCAAGCCAGGTGCAGGTCGTGGGAGACTTTAATGACTGGGATGGCACTCACCACGATATGGAAAAGCGAATTCCGAGTGGTGTCTGGGAGCTATTTATTCCCGATTTAGGATTGGGCAGCAAGTACAAATTTCGCGTCACCGACAGCCAGGGTGCCACTAACGATAAATGCGATCCGTTTGGGTTTTCCGCCGAGGTACCCCCTCGGACTGCCAACGTGATCGTAGATCTCGACGAACATCATTGGAACGATCATGAATGGATGTCCCAACGCAAAGCCAAAAATTGGCTGGAACAACCCATCTCCGTGTATGAAATCCATCTGGGAAGTTGGCGACAGCGACACGATCGCCACAATGGCTGGATCAATTATCGCGAACTGGCCCAGGAACTGGTCGATTATGCGCGGACCAACGGTTTCACGCACTTGGAACTGCTTCCGATATGCGAACATCCGTTTTCTGAAAGCTGGGGATATCAAACGGTTGGCTATTTCGCTCCAACCAGTCGATTCGGTACTCCGCAAGACCTGATGTACTTTGTGGATCTTTGCCACCAGAACGGTATTGGCGTCATCATCGACTGGGTTCCCGCACACTTCCCCAAGGACGTTCACGGGCTGGCCCGGTTTGATGGCACGGCCTTGTATGAACACGAAGATCCACGGCGAGGCGAACACCCCGATTGGAACACCCTGATTTTCAATTACGGGCGGAACGAGGTACGCAACTTCCTGGTAGCCAACGCATTATTCTGGCTCGACAAATACCACATCGACGGACTGCGAGTCGATGCGGTTGCCTCCATGTTATACCTCGATTACAGTCGCCAGGATGGCCAATGGATGCCCAATGAATTTGGCGGCAGAGAAAACCTGGCCGCAATTAAATTCCTCAAACAGATGAATGAAAAGGTGCACGAACTATTTCCCGGCACACTGACCATTGCCGAGGAATCAACCGCCTGGGGAGGCGTCTCCCGACCGACCTATTGCGGCGGACTCGGTTTCAGTCTTAAGTGGAACATGGGCTGGATGAATGACGCGTTGGGTTATATGCAAAACGAACCGGTCTACCGAAAATACCATCACGACGAATTGACATT
>JABACA010000018.1 GCA_014237975.1 Mariniblastus sp.
TCAACCGTTGAACCAATGGATGTTGCGGGGAGTTTGCGGTTGCCAGCTGGGGGATGTTGTCAGCTGGTCCATCGGTGCACAAGGACATGTTTACGTCTTGGCTGCCGAATTTGACGGACAGAGTGACGTTGAGTTGTCCAGCGTTTCGCGCAATTTACAGTCCGTTTTTCGGGCTGGCGTTGCTGCCGGTTTGCCGTTTGGGTCCTTGAAAACGATGCTGGAATTTAATTTGGCGGACACTGTAGACGATGTGGAACTGCTCGGCATGACGTTCATTGAATTTGAGCCCGAGGAGGGGCACTTTCAGGTTCACCAGGTCGGTTACCATCATCATGCGGTCTTGCTGGATATGGAGGCAGGATCTGTCCAGCCACTCGATCCTGAAGCGACAGGGAATTGTGTCCACTCCCACCAACTGATTGTGATGGGAGATCCCCAAGGTGATTCGGTTTCCCATTGGGTGGACGACTCGTCGAATCGGGATCGGACTTTTGAAAAGGCAGTTGGGCAGCTCGATAATCTGCCGTTGGTTGCGCCCTGTGTGGGAATTTTTCGAGCTTGAGGCAAGACAAGCCGACGCCTCTTCCAGCGGTTACCTAAGCCGTTGGCGGGCCCATGTTAAACTGGCCAACGTCACTTGACCCCATACAGACAGTTCGTAACATGGAGGGTCCCTCAGCGGGTGTGGCGGAATTGGCAGACGCGCTAGGTTGAGGGCCTAGTGACCTTTATTGGTCGTGGAGGTTCAAATCCTCTCACCCGCATTTCTCTTCTTGGGTTGATCTGGCCTACCCGAATTCGATTCCCTGGGCCAGCGGCAGATCGTCGGACCAATTAATCGTATTGGTCTGCCGACGCATATACAGTTTCCATGAATCGGAACCGGATTCACGACCGCCCCCCGTATCCTTTTCACCGCCAAAGGCGCCACCGATTTCGGCGCCACTCGTTCCAATGTTGACGTTGGCAATCCCGCAATCGGAACCAGTCGCCGCCAGGAATTTTTCAGCGGCTTGCAAGTGGGTCGTGAAAATGGCACTCGACAAACCCTGGGGCACGTCGTTTTGGAGTTCGATTGCGTTCTCAAGCGAATCGTATTCCATGACATAGAGAATGGGTGCAAAGGTCTCTTGGTGAACCTGCGCCGTTTGCGATGGCATCCGGATGATGGTCGGAGAAACGAAGTTGCCAGGTTGTTCTGGTAACGGGCCGCCGCCACAAACGATCTCGCCGCCCTGTGCAACAGCATTTTTGATCGCTTGGTCCATGGTTTCTACGGACTGTTTCGTGATGAGGGGACCCATCAGTGTGCCCGCTTCCATCGGGTTGCCAATGGAAACCTGGCTGTAGGCTGTTTTCAGGGCGTCGATTAACTCGGCAGTAATCGATTCGTGCACAAAAACGCGTCGCGTCGAAGTGCAGCGTTGGCCTGCTGTGCCGACCGCTCCAAACAGGATCCCCCGCACGGCCAGATCCATGTTGGCATCGGCTTCCACGATAATGGCGTTGTTGCCACCGAGTTCCAGCAGCGATTTCCCCATTCGTGCACCCACCACTTCGGCAACCCGTTTTCCAATGGAACAGGATCCAGTGAAACTAATCAGCGGTAAACGTCGATCGGCCACCATCCGGGCAGCAATCAAATCGTTGGAGCCAATGGACAGGTTGAACACGCCTGGAACGTTGTGATCGGCCATGATTTCATTGCAAACATGTTGAACCGCGACGGCGGTCAAAGGAGTTTGGGGCGAAGGCTTCCAGGTCATCGTGTCGCCGCAGACTGCGGCCAATGCCGCGTTCCATGACCAGACGGCAACCGGGAAATTGAACGCACTGATGATCCCGATTGGTCCCAACGGATGCCATTGTTCGTACATGCGATGCCCGGGACGTTCCGAGTGCATCGTGCTGCCGCAAAGCTGGCGAGACAGCCCAACGGCAAAATCGCAAACGTCGATCATCTCCTGAACTTCGCCGATCCCCTCGGCCTTGATCTTGCCCATTTCCAGCGTCACCAATTCGCCCAACGGCTCGCATAGTTCCCGCAGGCGATTTCCCAAATCGCGAACGACGTGACCCCGCACGGGTGAGGGTGTCGTCCGCCAGCTTTGGAAAGTCTCGACGGACTGATCGACAACCGCGTCGTAGTTCGCGGCGCTCACCATTTCGACTTCTGCAATCGGCTCACCGCTGTTTGGAGAGTACGAAACCAGACGTTCACCGCCACCCAGCCATTGCTCCATTCCCATGCAGCCGCCCAGGTTGGTCGCGCCGATTTTGAGTTTGTCGAGTAAATTTTGCATCCGTTTATTTTCCGCTTCGATAATCGTTAATAGTTGCTTTTCTCGAACAGGCCCGCTTCGTCAAAAATGACACGGTCTTCGTAATCGTTGAACCAGATCGCCTCGGGGTTGCGACCCACGATCGCAATCTTCCCGCGGTGTTCGGCCGCCCCCGCGTTGCGATAAAGCTTGAAAACGACGACGCCATTTTCACCGCCCTGAATCCCGTTCGCTTCACTCGTGACGGCACAGACTTCCGTTTTGCCTTTGTAGTGCGTGATCGACAATCGGGCGTGGGATTCAATTCCGGAGAGTCCTTTTTGCGACTCGTTGAGGACTTTCCAGGCATCTTCGATCGTCAGATTGAACGCGCGGTGGCCGACGATATCTCGACCGCAGTAGAAACGTGAGTTTTCGATTCCATTTCGTTTCAACTCGCATTGAAGAATTCTCAGCGCATCCGGGTCATCGTTGATGCCTTTGATAATGGGAGACTGGTTGTCAATATTGACCCAGTTTCGGCTGGCCAGCTGTTTGACCGATTTCGAAGTATTGTCCAGCCACGCCAGACCGCCTCCATCGTTCTGGATATAGTTTCCGGCATCGTCTTTTTTCAAAAACTCGTCCGGGTGATTGAAATGCACCACGAAACGGATGTTGGTATGAGGGTAGTTTTCATGAAACTGGTCCAGCATTTCAAAAAACGTGGCATCGAATCGGTCTGGGAAAAAGGCAAGTTCTTTGGTGCCGAGGCGAATGTTTTCGATACCCGCTTCCGACAAAGAGGCCCACCAGTTGCCAATGATTTTATTGCTCAACACCATCGGGTCGCCCCCCGACATGAGGATTTCGCGAAGCTTTGGGCGTCCCGTTTCCGGATGAACACCCCCGTTGGCGGCAACCATTCGATTGTGTTCAACAATGTATTGGCAAATGTCGCCGACCTGGGCCAACCCCTTGGGTGCGATTGCGCCGTCGGGACGAGCCACGTCTTTTCTGGCAATCAGTTCCTCGCGGTAACAGAACCTGCAGTGCGCCGAGCAAGTGGATGCGACATAAAGCAGTCCGATTTCGTACTTGTGCAGTAAACCCTCAACAGGACTGTAGTCCATCTGTTTGCCCGGATCCTGCGAGCCAGCCAAGTCAAACGTTTCGGCGGGGCTAGCCTTGATCAGCTGTTGCATCGCTTTGCTGTTGCGCGCCTGTTCGAAGTAGTGCCTCGTCATTTTTACAGGCATTCGCGATTCGATATCTCGCTCCGTTCCCTTCAACTCGACCAGCGCATCGAGTTCGTTTTGCGAGTAGAAACGTTTCATGTCCTCGTCGACCTGTTCGTTCACGAACTTGTCAACGCCGGCAGTGATTTTCCGATCGTATTTCCCTTTGGAAATCGATTTGACAAAGTTCTGGGCTTTTTCGGAGATCGGAAAAACCGTGGTCGCTGGCATGTCGAGTCCTCGTTAGGTTTGTGTTAGTAATGTGATTGTAAACGATGAAGGGATGCCTGAATTCGCCTGTCCTGACGCCATCACGGTAAATTTTGGTTATGGCTGGTACTCCCGAAATGGATCTTGCCGGGGGCTTTCGGAGGTTCCAATCCTCTCACCTGTTTTTCTCGGCGCCAAGTGATGCCTAAATCAGGCTGTGGGACGCTTGGTCTTGTTCGAAGCTTACTTCTACTTTTTTTGATCTACTCCGGCTTCTGCCATTCGCTGATCGAGCTGGCTGCTCATCGCTTTACGGGTGTTTTGGTAGTCGGGGTTTGGCGCCAGGTTCTGAAATTGCTCGGGGTCCTGCCGCATGTCGTACAGTTCCTCGGTCCCATCGGTGTACCGGATATAGGCGAAGTTTTCGGTCCGCAAGGCGTTCCCCTTTTTGAACAGGGAAAGGGCTGCCGTTCTAACGGCCTGCTGTGGGTCTGCCAGGACGGGGACCAGGCTCTTACCCTGCACCGACGTGGGGATCGGTAGGCCAGCCAATTCGGCAGCGGTCGGGTAGAGGTCGACCAGTTCGACCAGGCTCTGAGTGCGACCCGGTTTCATGCCGGGAGCGGCGATGATCATTGGCACCCGTGTCACCTCCTCGTGCAGGTTGCTCTTCAGCCAGAATTCGTGTTCACCCAAGTGGTAACCGTGGTCGCTGATAAAGACGACGGCCGTGTTGTCGTCGAGTCCCAGCCGCTTCAGTTCATCCAGGATCCGGCCGACCTGCTGGTCCATGAAGGTGACCGAGGCGTAGTAGGCGGCCCACATCCGTTTCTGGTTGTCCACGTACTGCCCAATCCCGTTCTTGGTACTGGTCGAATTGGGTATGCCGAATTTGGGGATGTCCTGTTGATCGTTTTCGACCGTCTCCGGCAGTTGCATCGAGGCCCACGGGTATTGGTCAAAAAAGGGTTGCGGAGCGACCATCGGGTAATGCGGTCGGACCAACCCGGCCGCGATAAAGAACGGTTCGTCCTTGTGCTCTCGCAACAGTTCGATCGTCTTGGCCGCCGTCTTGGCATCCGGTTGATCCGATCCGTCACCCTCATGTGAGACCGAGACAAACGCCCGGTGCGGCATGCCGGTCGATTGGCGGCCCTCCAGCTCGGTGGTGAAAATGTTCTGGTTGAGACAGGCATAATCGCCCGGCGTGTGCGCCTCGCGGCCCGGTGAGTTAAATCGCTCGGTCCAGCTGCTGGCCACATCCTGGCCGTCGGTGCCGTCGATAATGTCACCCGGCACCCGCATATGATAGATCTTACCGACCCGGGCGCTGTACCGTTGGTGGTTGCGGAAGTGCTCGCCCAGGTTGGTCCCCTGCTTGCCCTGGTAACGGCTATACATGAACGATTGGCGCGACGGGGCACACCACGTTCCCTGGCAATAGGTTCTCTCAAACACCATTCCCCGCTTGGCAAGCCGATCGATATTGGGGGTTTGGCAGACCGTGTTCCCATAGCAACCGAGTGCGCTCGCCTTCAGATCATCCGAGACGATCAACAGGACATTGCGAACCGGCTCGTCGGCCGACACGGTTAAAGAACTGCCGAGGAACAACAGGAGGCTGAGAGCGAGCAGGGGTTGTTTCATGATTGCCAACGCGCGGAACGAGGGTCAGGGTGTCGGGTTCAAGGCGCGGACCAACGCCTTCGGTTCGTCGGTCCCGATCAAAGTCGTCTTGCCGGTCGTATCGGTGACCTGGACGGCATCCAGTCCTTGCACATTATAGAGCCAACCGTGGGGTGTCAAACGAATCCCAAAGCCGTACCAAAACTTTGTCCGTGTCGCTTCGGCGCTGGCAATTTCATCGCGGGCGATCGATTTGTTCCAGAATCCGGGACCAAAATGCCATTTCAAAGTTGTCGGTGTCACCTGGACGGTCAGGGAGCCAAACACCCAGGCGATCAGGAACAGGAAAGCGACCACGATGCCGCTGACCACATTCATGGTGGTTCCCAGGTTGAGCAGTAAGAGGACCAGGTAGAAGAGGGCACCTGCGCATAAACCGATTCGCAGGATATAGCCGACCTGGGTGTGGGAATAATTGGCCTCCACGCGATCGGCTGGCATACTGGCCGGCGCCTTATACAGGTTGTTGTTCATCGGTCACTCCTGGGAAGGAATCGATTCGGTTTTTGTGGTTAGCCCATCGATTTGAATGTCGATGGTTGCAATCAGGATGTCGGGTCGGGCTCGACCGCTTGAGCTTGTTGATAAAGGTGGACATCCCGCTGGGGATAAGGGATGGAGATCCCCTCTTGATCGAAGGTCTCCTTGACAGAGCGGGTGATATCCCAGTAAACGGTCCAGTAGTCGGCGGTTTTGGTCCATGGTCGGCAAATAAAGTTGACCGATGAATCTGCCAGTTCGTGCAATTTCACAACCGGGCTTGGGTCCTTCAAAACGAGTGGATGTTGCTTGAGCAACGACTCCAACGCATTCTTGGCGGTCCCGATATCGTCTTCGTAGCCAATACCAAAGATCATGTCGACTCGGCGCGTATGGCTGGCAGTTGTGTTGGTGATGATGTCCCCCCAGATTTTATTGTTGGGAACGATCATCAGTTGGTTGTCGAATGTCCGTATATGAGTTGCAAAAAGGGAGACCGACTCAACCAATCCGGTGACTCCGGCCGCCGAGACCTGGTCGCTCACATCAAACGGCCGATAGGCAAGAATCATCGTTCCACTGGCGAAATTACCTATCGTATCTTTCAGTGCGAAACCGATGGCAAACCCAGCCGCGCCAAGTGCAGCCAGGATAGGCGTAATGTCGACTTCCATCGCGTTGAGTGCCATGACCAGTCCCAACACCATGATCAGCTGCTTGGTAAATGTGCGCAGGAACGATATCAGCAACTGGGAAGCACCCTTCACATGCCGAACGAACCGGCAGACGATATTGGCAATGACGGATGCCCCGATATAAAACGCAAACAGAATCAACAGGAATTTCACCAGGTTCCAGCCCCACCGTTTTCCCCCGTCATCGGACCTGAGCCAACCGGTAAGGACTTTCCAGATCGTCCGGAAATTTGCATACTCGACAGTTATACCTGCCGTTGCTAACGCATATTGACGGAACTCTTTGACGTCGCCGCCTTTGGATTCCAGTTCATCGATGACGATTTCAAAATGCCTGACAATACTGGTTTTCTTTTCAATCAACGACAAGAGCCTGTCTTCCATCTCGGGCGTGCCTGATTTCTTCATTTCAATTCGCAACTTGGCTATCTCAAGCATGTTGGATTGAAGCAGGTTCTGCCAGGAATTGGCTTCTGTGACCAATTCACTTTGAGTGAGAGGCGTGATCAACAGCTGCAGATCTGTTAACGGGATCGATGGATCCGCGGCTACAATCTGGGCTGGCTTGGCGGCCTTGTCGTCAGCCTGGAAACCGAATCCAACCTGGGGGACGGAAGTCCAACAGGAAGCGATGCCGATGATCAGCCAGGAAACAGCCAAGGAATTTCGTTGTATCATTCGAACCATCGTGGAACCTGCCATGAAAACGGGGGCGTTATTTAATCTCGACAACGTGACCAATGGCATCGGCAGTTGCCGGGACTTGATTTGCCTGCACAGAATGTATCATCGCATTTTTGTAGCTCAAGACCAAGCCGCTGACGGCGGGTTAAAAGAGATGGTAGAAGGGGCCATCATCGACGTCCGCAATCGGTCGAAAATCCGTTTGTGTTTTCGATTGCAAGGAGCGTCTCAACTGCTAACCTGGGCCGTCGAGAAGAGCTGAAGAGCTCGAATCAGATCGAACGAGAGGGCGTTTGAAACGCAATGAATTCCCTGCCGAGAATAGTGGCCGGAAGACATGGGAGCCAGGATATTTGACCTTAGGCCGGTTCGTCGAATACCCGTCAACAATGAGAAGATGGGATAAGCGGGGACGGGATACCCGAAGCTCGACGGGTGACGGTATCCGCTGCCCCTGGCAACGGATATAAAACCACCGGGCAGGAGCGATCCACCGTTGCCAGACTAGCCCGTGACGTATCGTAACGTTCCAACGAACAGCAACAGTGGATTCGAACCTGGTAGCCCAAACATCTGCGACTTGAACTTACCGCAGCACATAAACTGTCGGGTCGTCGATGATGAACTCGGTTGACCTGGTCTTTCCATCATCACCACTGCAGGAGTTGAAGAAAAAGTTCCTCATCCGAAGCGAACGACGGCCGAAGGGATAGGCCGAAGCTACGTGGTCAGCCTGAGTCAAATCTTCGATCCCGGGCTTGGCATAGTAATGGACTTTACCATCGGGAGTCATGCTGATTCCCAGAGTCCACCAACCCGTGGTGGTAACTTGAGGTCCGCGAATCTGATTGCCGTTATTCGATGCCTTAAACCAGAAGAAGGCGTTGTCACTGTCCTTGCCGGTCGCTCCTTTACCTTCCTTACTGTTGAAATGCAGGAACATTCCCGGCCACATGTCAGAGGTCTCATCCGTATTCCGTCCAAAGAACCCGGTCGAGCGTGGTTGGTAGTTTGTTTCAGCGGCGATTCGGAATGCGAAATGACATCCGGTTCGGTTTTCCCACTGATCTACCGGCGGCATCCAGACTCGCGTTACCACGTTGGGTGAACGGGATGCCGATAATTTCCCAACCCTGGGAGCGATGTTTGCGATAAAGTCATCTTGCTGTTGCTGATAACTTGGACGCGAGGATCCCGTCTTGATCGAGCTGATGGCCAGAGCCCCGGTACTTCCCTCAAGTCCACCTGCCGGTGTCGAAACTCGATGGATGAAGTCGGGTTGACCTCGCTTTGAACCTTCATACCAACGGCCATTCTTGGATTGGCCGCCTGGACCATTCGAAGCAACCGTATCTTCCTTGTGGTTGTAGACCTTGGGAAGTTTCAGGTCGTAGGCCCATTCCGGGTCCTCGAAATCATCCCCGACCTTGTTGAGTGGCGTTCCGGTTCCGGGGACCACCTGCCCGACAGTCGCGATCGGTGAGGCGCAGACGAGGCCAATCATGGCGAACAAAAGAAAACAGATTTTTTGCAGTTGCGTTGTTATTTTCATAGTCAAATTCCTCCCTGAATTTGATGGAGTAAAACGGTTACTTGCGACGGAAAATTCCCCTTTGACGCAATTGTCCCGGTTCACGTTTTTGTCGACTTCCGATCCGATCAAGGTATTTCTCTTGATGGGCAAGAGCTTGTTGAGCGATGTTGAAATCACGAATGATGTTCTCATCTGAAGCAAATTTTTGGTGGTTCGACGACTCACCAAACATGGCTGTTTCATATAGCCGAAGTGCCCGCAGTGCATGCCCCTTGGGGCCGACGTCCATGGGGCCAACACCAAACTTGTTTTTTGGCACATCCAACATCACATCAACCAGGAAATCGACCGCTGCGTCAATTTGTGGATCGTGAAGTTGGTCGGTGGGCATCGAGTACGCCAGCCATTCGAGAATGTGGCCGGTGGTCTTCAATTTATCAGCATCTTTTCCTGAATCACTTAAACCCTCGAACCAGTCAGTACTGAAACTCCCGTCAGGATTCTGCAGTTTCATCGTGTATTCGTGATACTGTTTGATATAGTTTTCGGCCCGTTTCCATTGGCCTTCGACCGGTTTGTCGTCGTCCATTCGCTTTTGGACGGCGTAACTGAGTCCCATCAAACGGTGAGTCCCTCCACAGGCTGCTCCATTGATCGGTTGTACAATTTCTTCACTGATCATCTTGGGGATGTTCCAGTTCTGTCCCAGGCTGTTTTTCCAGCGTGAATCAGAATCCAGGTAGTGTGCAAGACCAATCAGCTGAAACGTCAATTCACTTCTTGAACGACAACTTTTCTTTTCCAGCTCCACGAGGTCGCCAACGGTAAACAATTGGTCGTCGACCTGAATCGGGTGGTCGATCGGTACATCCGACTGGGCGAACATGGCGAGTAACTGGCCGTGATGCCCTTGGTACCCATCACCCTTGCGAGCTTGTAACTTGCCATTCTTGACCGAAAGGATGCGTCGGTCGTTTCCAACACCATTGGCGCAAAGGTAATCCACGGCATCGATTCTCTTCTTGCCGGTCAATACCAGTGTGTCTTGACCATAGGCGATCAGGCCGTGCATGATGCTCCAGGGTCGCAAGATGTCTGCATTGACATGTGCGGGGTAATAACTGGCCAAACAATGTTCTATCTTGTCACGTCGGACGATCATCTCTGGAGTCAAAGCCTGATTTTTCTCGCTGCCAGGCATGATGATTTTTACCTTGACAATCGGGGCTTCTTGAGTGGAGCCGGATTTCGATTCGCCATCATTTTGTTTTCCCGAAACCAAGTCTTTGGTTTCCTCCAAAGAGAACGTCCTTGGAGTCGGAGCCAAGAGGCAAATCAGGCATAAGCCACTGATTAAAACGAGTCGAAGCATCAACCAGTCATTCCTTGTTTTATCCGTCGCAGGTGCGAAGCCGGAACCTACTTATTTTTCCTACCGAAGACTTGCGAAAGGTTAAAGTCGACGCAAGTCGCAAGTCTTAACAAAGCGAACTTTTTTTGACGGTTCACCCGTTAAAAAATGATATCGGTCGATTGCTAGGCAGACTGAATTGTCAGTATTGGCAACCGTTATGACTGGCGCAATTGGTTAGATTCACGTCCGCCGACTGGTTGTAAACGGGTTCTGGTACGGCATTTGGGGCCGCAACATTAATCAAATCCATAAAAAAAAGCCCGAATTGTGATTCGGGCCAAGGTTTGCCTTAAGGCGGAAGTTTAGTATTCGACTTTCCAGTTGAAATGGTCCCAGCTCATCCTGACTTCTCCCACCGGTGGTTGCCAGAATTTCCGGGGTGCCAGTTTATGAGTCAACCGGGCTTCCATTTTCCCAGTGCCCGGCTCGATGAATCGAGTCAGATCTCCGGATAGCTGGAGCAGTACGGATTCATCTTCGGTAATCGGCATACTGGCCGACCGAACGATTTCATAGGTGGCAGTCTGGAAATCATACAGGGCAATTTCCTGGATGATCACAGGCCGCTGCGTAAGCGAATATCCTTCGAAGGTGAGCTCGATGGCCGTGGGAGATTCTGAAGGGGAAGCCCCGTCAACAACTGCGGTCAGCCCGCGCCGTATCTGGGTTTGCAACAACATGCTTTGGTCGTCACTGAAGTCCAAATCCGTAACATCCCCTTCCAGAATGCTCCCGAAGGTGAGATTCAAATTATCTGCCACGACGTTCTTTGAGCAATGAACCCGGATAATCTTGAATGCATCCAGTCCGGCCTCAACGATGGAACCATCGTCGAGGTCCGATGCTGTAAACCGGAATCGCATCTGGTTGGTCGGTTCGATGACATCACTTATCCTGAACGATTTGGTATACCAGCCGCCGCTTACTTCCGAACCACCCGGGCCAACGGTCTCCAAATTCGTCCAAGTACTACCGTTGTTGTTGGAAACTTCAACCACGAATTCATCTGCCTCGGGAGAATCTCCTTCCGTGTTGGAATACCATCGGCTGTAGGAGACCAGTACCGGGCCGGAGGCAACCGCATCAATTACCGGAGACGTCAAGATTGTACTGCCGCCATCGACATCCGAGTTGCCATCGACGCTGTCAGTCAAATAGCAAATCCCCGAGCCGTCGGAATCAGTGGGTGGGTCACCACGATCACCACCTCCGTCTGGAATCTCACGATCCCACTCTCCGTCCTGGGCATCCCCGGACACACTCCACCCTTTGTCCGTCTCAAAATCGTCCTCGAACAAGACGGTAACGCCATCGGCGCTCACCGCAGTGTAATACTCGGTCGGAGCGCTCGAAGGTGAAGTTTGAGAACTGCCTTCCAGTGTCGAGCAACTGAAGTAGTACTTTAGCTCGGTTGTGCATTCACTCGACGGGAAATGCGCTTCATAGACGCCGGTTGAAATTTCGATTAACTCGAACATCTCGAAGCCACTGCCGCGATCGACATGCAACGTCGCCGTAGAAGGGTCTTGAGATTCTTCCAGATCGGTAATTTCCACGTTGAATGCGAATCCGCCCAACGGGCTTACCAGTTCAGGAAGACCTTGTGGAAAACTGAATTCCACCAAGTTCAGATCGGGGGCGTCCATGCTGTGAGCCCCAAAGCCGGCTGCAATTTCTGCGTAGTGGGGGGTGCCATTGCCAATATTCGCGTCATCATCATCCAGTCCCAGGTAGATGACGGTAATGCTTGGATCAATGGTGGACGATCCAGGGTCCGTTTGTCCACGGACGATCAACATGCCCAGGAATAACGCGGACGAGATTTCCTGGAAATCAGTCGGTTCGGTCGACCGTAGTTCGTTGAGCGTATCCCAGACGCATCCCGATATGAGCTGGCCACAATCGTGAATTCCGCCGGAGCAGGGATACTGCTTGCTGTTGTCGGCAGTACGAATCCCCGTGTTGCAGTTTTCCTGGAATCCATTTCCCGTGATCGGGTCATCGTGAATCAGTACGCCGATGCAATCACCAGCGCCTTCGCCAAATTGACCTTGCCCGTTGCCAGTGACGCTGACCAGATGATGGCCGTATTCGTGCCAGATGACATCGGCGAACGACGTGTTGTTGCAGCCACTGCCCGCCTGGTAAAAGTTGATGGATGAACCATTGTAAAAAGCATTGCACGAATCATCGATATTGGTATTGATGGTGAATGATTCTTGATTGTAAATGGTAGGAAACGTCGGTTCATAGCTAAGGACGAAATCCCTGACAACATTTGATTCGTAGTAGGCATTGACGTTGGCCGTTGACAAATCCTGGTTGGCGTTCGGGTTGTGCAGGAAATTGGCAGGTCCCGGTGGTGTCACGGTGTCATTCAACGAAGGTGTGGTGTCCCCGGCGGACTGGTCAAAAACAACAAACCATTTCCCGCGCAGAGGCGAGTTGACGACGACACTGCCGGTTCCACTATGCGGGATCGTGAAATCACCATTCACGTCGGCATAGACGGTGCTACCCCCGGTAATTGAAACTTCTGCGTAAGGTAAACCTACCGCCGTTTCGGGGTCACATTCCAAAGTGGCGATCCCGTTGGTCGCTCGGCCACTGACATTGCCCTCAACATCCAGATTGTGGATCTGGTTCTCGGAATAGAGGATTTCACCCGTTTCAGCCGATGCCAAAACCAGCAATTTGTCGTAATCCGGGTAAGTCCGGACCGAACCGCGCTCGGCCATGAACGAGACGGCGATGGTGGGCTCTTCGGCGATACCGTTGATCCCGGCCCAGATAACCAGTTCTTCGTCGCCGACCTCGATGACTGGCGCCCGCAACGCTTGTCGAGCCCCTCTCAACGCCTGACCTACCGGCCCTGCCAGCGGTCCTGGCTCAATTGGGGAATCCAGGACGGATTGCGCGGCGTCCGACTCAAGCGAGTTCTCCCCGTCCATCAGTTGCTTAACATTGGCTAACATCCCGGCAGTCACCTTGGGCTGCAAGACCCCGGCAGCAACCACATTAAAACCATTCATCTCTTTGACATCAAAGCCGGTCATCACCAGTGGGTTCTGGTCCTCGTTGCGAACCAGGAACCCGACCCCTGACCGGAAGACGGGTAGACCCGCATACGTCTGTTCAAATCGGAACGTGTAAAATTTATAATCACCCGTTTCGCGGTTTTGCATCACGCCCTGCATGACTTCCCCGTCGGCGTTCGCCTTGGGCACCAGCGTCCCGATATCATTTCCATACAGGTTTTGCCACTGGTTGAGATGGTTCCAGGCACTATGCAAAGGTGAATCACCGGTAGAAAAAGTCGTCCCGTAGATCATCGAGACCCGCTGATCCTGTTCGTAGAACCGGATCCCCGGGTTCGCATCCTGGAGTAACCCCAGGCTTCTTTCCTGGATTTGAGCGGTACCATCTTGAGCGACCAAGCTCGCCAAGAAAACAAAGGTCAGCGATAACAACATTCGACTTTGCATAAGAGATGCTCCGGAACTAGCGATTCTGGTTGAATGGGCAGGAAGTCATGGAAGTCAGTTTGCCTTGAATCCGTTTCAGTGTGTTGGCTCCAATAACCGAGTTAGACCCGGGAGGGTCAGGACGGGAACGCCGTGGGGTGTGAACAGAGTGAGACGTTGGAATAAGTGCAAAGCTGGAATTGAGACCGTCCGTGAAGTGGGCCCTGCCCGCAGCAGCGGGGAGCCGAGCAACACTAACGTGTTACAAATGTTGGCTTTACGCCCTTAATCTATATTCCAGCCGATCCAATTACAAGCATCGGGCAGGTTCTTTCGTGTCGAAAAATTCCTTGTGGGCGACGGAGGATTCAAAGGAAGGCCACTTGATGGGTGCCATCTGCAAGCTGGCGGGAAGCGACAGGGACTATCAAACTCAAATTTTGCCGAATAGTATTGATGTTCAGAATGTCGTGGCAACGGATCCAGCTTGTCGTTTTTCTTATTGTCAGGAGCCGGATTTTGCTGGGTTGTTAGGAGTGAATTGAGTGGCAAAGCGTGTCGGAGCGGGTTTTTATTTCTTGAACGTCACTCAGTTCCTGGGGGCATTCAACGACAATATCCTCAAACAGGTGCTGATGTTCGGCCTGCTTTCGGGAGGCGTCTGGTCTCTTTACCTGGGGCAAGGAGGGCAAGCTTGGGCTTCAATCTGTTTATGCATCCCGTTTATTCTTTTTTCCGGTTTTGCCGGGCAATTTTCGGACAAGTACAGCAAGCGGCGGATTAGCGTTGTGACCAAGTGGTCGGAAATCCCGATCGCCCTGTTCGCGATGGTCGGATTGTGGTTCAGTTACCTTCCGATCGTAATGTTCGCGCTGTTCGCCATTGCCTTGCAGAGTACGTTTTTTTCGCCAGCCAAGTTCGGCATTTTGCCGGAGATAATCCCTGACAATAAATTGAGCCGGGCCAATGGCACGATGAACATGTTCACCTGGTTCTCGATCATCCTCGGATGTGCGCTGGGTGGAGTCGTCTATGATGGCTACGCGGCAGATCCAACCCAGGGCGCAGCCAAACGGGTCGCCCGGGCGGTTAACCTGATTGAGTCGCCCTGCAATGTCCTGATTGCAGCGTCTGCGGACAAAAAGAACGATAAGTTTGTCGGCGAGCTAAAACAGGCATTGGCCAAACGGCACACCGTCAATCCGGTGGTTCAAACGAATTCGAACGGTGTCCGCTCGGCACTGCAACAGGCGGATGCATCAGAGCACCCTGTTAATGTGATTGCCTGCACTTGGGCAGCGGCCAAGTGGGATTCCGTCGCGCAATCTCAAGTTGAAGTAATCAAGCCGGTTCGCATGTTGTGGCTGCCCGGTATCGTGCTGCTGATCGTCGGGGCCCTGGGGACAATCGCGTCGCATGGGATCAGCGTAGTTCCGGCCCAGAATCCGAAACGGAAAATCAGTTTTTGGATATTCGAGGAGTACCAGAAAGCGTGGCGCACGTTTGGCGGGACAACCGTGATGACCGTGCTGTTTGCCTACGCGTTTTTCTACATGATCGCCGTGGGAATCGGTGCCATGATTGTAATCGATTACAAGCCGATTCTGGGGATCTCCGCAGCCAAGGCCAGCGCTTTGATGGTGATATTGGTAATTCCGATGGGGATCGGAGACTACGCGGCCGGCCTGGCCTCGAGAGGCCGCATTCGACCCGAGCTAATAAATTTTGGAGCGATTGGCGCGGCTGCAGCGTTTCTGGCACTCGGTTTGATACCGGCCAACTTTTACCTCATTGCAACCATCTTGGCCTTGGGTGGTTTTATGTGTGGATTTGTCATGGTCCCGTTGCAAACGATGATTCAGCATTTGGCCGGCGATGAACAACGGGGCCAGCTCCTCGGTTTTTGGAACTGTATTACTTTTAGCGGGGTGGTGATTGGCAACGTGTTTTATTTAGGCCTTCGAAACCTGGATGTTCTTAAAATTGACTGGCTGCAAACGGTGTCGCCCACTCACGTCTGGATCCTTTGCTCCCTATTAACCATCCTCTTTCAATTGTTTTATTTTTTCCGCTGGCGCAAGCCGTTTGCCAAGGCAGTTGAGGGTATTAAAGGATGAAGTTTCTGGCGATCAAACAACCTTAATTTGGAAATCCGGTAGAAAATATGACTGTGACCACCATCAAGAAACCGGATGCCGACCCCACAGTCGCATTGTTGCTGACGCTCTTCGTCATACAGATCGGCCACTACGTGGTCAATGGTCAACAACGAAAGTGGTTGTTTTGTCTCCTGGGTGTATTTGTAGGCGGTGCGCTTTGTGTTTTGCCGGGGATTTTCATGAACGTCCTCAGCACCATCGATGCGTATCAAACGGCCGAACGTTTGAAAAAGGGCGAAACCATTGGAGAAAATGAGTATACGCTTCCTTTGCTTTACAAGATTGTCAAGATCGTGGACAGCGAAGCCACCTGTACCGCGGTCGTCGACTAAATGGCAGGGATCGTTGTTGAAGGCAAAAGAAAAACGGGCATCATCTCCAATGGAAATTGAAAACGGACGTCCATCAAGATCCGCCAGTTTTGCGAACCGGCCGGGAGAGTCCCTTAAGCGGTATCAGAATTGAGTGCCTGTTCCCATTGAACGTGGACCTCCAGCAGTCGGGTGTAGCGTGCATAGACCAGCTCGTACTGCGAAACGGCCACGGCGTCGGGCCTGAAACGGGTATCGTTCTCCGAAGCATGCGACGCAAGGAACTCGGACCAGTCCCCTGCTCCGCCCTGCTCTGTCAGATGCCGGAAGCGACCCAGCATCGCTGCGCCCCAGGCGGAGCCCTCGGCCGCGCTGTCGAGTAAACGGACATCCGTGTTAAACACGTCGGCCAGGATCTGCCCCGTTTCCGGGGTCTGAGTCAATCCGCCTGCCAGGATCAACTCGGTTCGACTAAAACCTTGTTGGTCAAGGACTTCGCGGCCCCGTCGCAAGTTGAACATGGTTGCCAACAAGCTGGCCTTGACCTTGTTGCCGGCGGTCGCGTTGTCGGGATTCAAGCCGGTCACCGTAGCGGTGCCTCCCCGCTGGATACCGAGGCCCGGTTCGTCATCCATAAAGGGAAGCGCCAGCAGGCCACCACAGTCGGGATCCGCCTGGATCGCCTCGGCCATCATTTTTTCGAATGCCTCGGAGCGGTCCATGCCGGCAGCCTGTCCGAACATCTCGACCAATGTATTCATGAACGTTGTTCCATTTCGCAGCCAGACCATGTTGATCGGTTTCCCGTCGGGCGCACAAAAATGATCGACGGCCGGGCTGACTCCCTCAAACGGTCGGTCCCCTACAGAGTTTGCGCAAACCGAGGTTCCAAAGCTGACGGAAACCATCCCGGCATCCCCAATCAATGACCCGGCCAGTGAGCACGGTTGATCGCCCTCGGCCGGGGCGACCAGGGTACCAATCGGCAATCCAAGTAATTGGGCACCTGCTTCGTTCAAGCTCCCTCCACTTTGACCCGCTCGTCGAACGTTCGGTAGTAGTTCGGCTAATGGGCGGACGGGTTTGTCACCCACCAGTTGATCAAATGCTTCGATCATCGACTGATCGTAATCGAGGGTGCTTTGATCGATTGGAAACATCCCGGCTGCATCGCCAATCCCCAGGTTCCACTCCCCCGTCAGACGGTAAGCCAGCCAGCCACCGGGTGTTGTGATGTGGGCCGTCGCTTGCGCCCGGTCGGGCTGATTGCGAATGGTCCATAACCAACGGGCAACCGTGATCCGTTTGGGCATCTTGGCTCCCAGCCGATCGGTCAGTTCATTTCCCTCGTCATCGTTTCTGGCGTCGCACCATAAACGGACGGGTCCCAATGAACGTCCCTTTTCGTCGGCCAGCACTTCACCGTGCATTTGGCCCGAGATCCCGATCGCCAACACATCGATGGTGTCGATATCGTTGGGCAGCGCCGATCGCATCGCTTGCATGGCGGATCTTAATGCGTTTTCCCAATCCTCAGGCTGTTGCTCGTAACAGCCTTCGGCCAGGTTGGGCACCATCTCGTAATCCGACGTTCCCGTTGCCAGCACGTTCATCGTTTCATCTGTAAAAACGACGGACAAACCTTGGGTTCCAGCATCAATTCCAATGTAGCCTGCGGTGGTCATCGACGTATTTCCTGATCAGTAAGTGTCTCGGCCTGCGGGGAATCGTATCAGAAGTCGCGATGAGTGTTCAAGTTTCTTCTCGGTAGAAGATGAAACACGCTTGTCAAAAAAAGAAATCGGAACGGTCTGGGGCAGAGAATACTCCCCGCCAACTTGGTTTGGCTTGCAGATGCTAAATCAGCCAACGAATGTCAAACCGGGCCCGTTTTCAGCTGGACGAGGGTGGCCCTGGCAATGCAAACGACATTTGGTTTTCGTCGACTCAACCAACCTGGCGTGTCCGTATTCTGCCAGCCCCAAGTCAGGGCAGCCTGCTGCCGCGTATCAATTTGGTTTTAATCCCTTTTCGAGACCCATCGAGCCGTTGTTTTTTGATATTTGCGACGAGTTAGGGGTTGAATAGTATGCTTAAAATGTCAAAATATATTGAGATTCAGTCTCAATATGTTTATTCACATATTTGGCTGTCAAAATTTCATGTAACGGTTTTGATCGACTTAGGCGGGCCTTGGTGATGCGGAATTTGTTTCTTTTAGTAATCGGTTTGATTCTAATTGGTTGCGCTGCGGAGTTGACGCTGAACTCGGGTCATCCGGCTGCCGAGGAAAAACAGGGAGCTCTGAATCTGGTTGCGACGACCGGACAAATCAACTCGGCCCTGTTGAAATTGACCGAGGGCACCGACACTCACATCAAGTTGTTTTGCGGTCCGGGCGTCGATCCTCATTCGTTTCGTGCGAGTACACGTGACATTCAGGCGATGAATCATGCCGATGCCATTTTCTATAATGGTTTCCATTTGGAAGCAAAACTGTCTGAGCATTTAAGCGACACGTTTCAATCCAAAGCTTGGTCGATGTCATCTGCATTTCCGCGTGAATACCGATTGCAATGGGAAGAAGAAGGAGAAGTAGATCCAGGGGCTCCCTTTGATCCCCATATCTGGAATCACTTGCCGGGCTGGTCGATGTGTGTCAAAGGCCTTTCGGACCAGCTGATCAATCTTGACCCGGCTAACAGGGAAACGTATCAGCAGAACTGTGACGCTTACGTTGCTGAAATCATGGACCTGCACCGATGGTCTCAAGCGCGGTTAAAAGAAATCCCGTCGGGCCGGCGGTACCTCGTGAGTGCCCATGATGCATTCAACTATTTCGCCGAAGTCTACGATATGAAGACGATGGCCGTTTTGGGTATCGGGAATGATCCGGAGGCCGATATCAAAACCATGCGTCAAGTGGCGGAAAACGTTTGTGAACATCGGGTGCCGGTGATTTTTTTGGAAACGATCACTAATCCCAAGGTGACGATGGCGTTACAGGAGGCCTGCCAGGCGCGTGATTGGGAGGTCCAAATCGCCTCCCATTCACTGTATTCAGATGATCTTGGCGAGTCCGCTCCCTACGACACGTTTCTGGGTGCGTTCAAATCGAATGTCGAGCTCATTTCGGCATCTCTCAGGTAAGGCAGGTCATGTTGGACAACGATCCTGCATTGAGCCTCAAGGGGCTGACCGTTGCTTATGATACCGAGCCTGTTCTGTGGAACGTCGACTTGGAAGTGCCCGCCGGTGTGTTGATGGGAGTGGTCGGTCCCAATGGGGCAGGCAAGAGTACGTTGTTAAAAGCCGTGTTAGGCATCCTTCCCTCCTTGGCTGGTGCGATCCGTGTTTTTGGTCAGCCGTATTCCGCTCAACGAACCCTTATCGGCTATGTACCGCAACGCTCCAGCGTCGATTGGGATTTTCCAACGACAGTCCTGGATTTAGTTTTAATGGGAACCTATGGCCGGCTTGGCTGGTTTCGTCGTCCCGGCAACGCCGAACGGAAAGCGGCCCGCCAGGCTCTGGAGCGAGTACAAATGGCGGAATTTGCAAATCGTCAAATCGGGGAATTATCTGGAGGGCAGCAACAACGAGTTTTCCTGGCTCGCGCCTTTGTTCAGGATGCGCCGCTATTGTTGATGGACGAACCATTTGCCGGGGTGGATGCGACCACGGAACAAACGCTTGTCGATTTGATGCGAGAGTTGCGGCAGAAGGGGAAAACGTTGGTCATCGTTCATCATGATTTGACGACGGTTTGTGAGTACTTTGACCAGGTTGCATTGCTCAACAGGAAAGTCATTGGCGCTGGCCATGTGTCGAACGTTTTCACTACTGAATTGCTGGAAAAGACCTACGGCGGTTCGTTAAATCAATGCAAGGTCGCTTGCCGGCAATTTTCCACGTTGACCTCCGAGTCCATTTCCAGGAATCAGGATGGTCATGCTGATGATTGAGCTGCTGACTGACTATACGTTTCGAACCGTGCTGCTGGGAACCGCCATGATTGGTGCCGTGAGTGGTGCATTGGGCTGTTTTGCCTACCTGCGGCGGCAGAGTTTGATTGGCGATGTTGTTTCCCACTCGTCCCTGTTTGGCGTCATGTTGTTCTTCCTGGCCAGTTACTGGTTGACGGGCCAAGGCAGCAAATCGCTTGTGGTTTTAATTCCAGGCGCGATTTGCGCCGGGACGGCCGCACTCTTGTTGACCCGAACGGTGGTTCAGAGAACTCGACTCAAACAGGACAGTAGCCTGGGTGTCATGTTGGCGATATTTTTTGGAGCGGGAATCGTCTTGTTGCGGTGGGTCCAGCGCGTGGATCCACCGATTCCGGGAAGGCGTGGGCTGGAAGACTATCTGTTTGGCATGGCGGCGGCCATGACACAGGATGATCTGTGGATGATTGGCATTCTCGGATTCCTGGCCATTCTGGTGATGTTGTTGCTCTGGAAAGAGCTCAAGGTGTATACCTTCGACCCACTTTTTTCACACAGCCTGGGGTATCGCACCGCGAAACTCGATACGTTGCTGGTCATGATACTGGTTGTCGGGATCGTGATTGGAATCCAGTCGGTCGGCGTTGTGTTGATGATTGCGCTCCTGATTACCCCGGCCAGTGCTGCCAGGCAATGGACGCGGCGATTGGGGACGATGGTCATTCTTGCCTCGTTGACAGGGGCTGTTTGTGGACTGGTAGGGTCGGTCATCAGTGCCACCTATTCGCATGTTCCAACTGGCCCGGTCATTGTATTGGCATCGACACTTATTTTTGTTGTCTCGCTGATGTTGGCGCCCGGTCGTGGCATCGTGTCGCGAATGCTTCATCGTAGCAAGTTGATGTCGACGATTCGCCAACCGAATGCCGGGGGCGATCTGCCATGAGTCTTGTTTTTTGGACACTGGCCATTGCCCTGATCACCGCGGTGACGTGTGCTTTGTGTGGTACTTACCTGGTTGTCAAGAAAGAGGCGCTGGTATCGGAAGGAATCAGCCATGCCGTTCTGCCCGGAATCATTGTCGGTTACCTGGTGTTTCAAGATCGCAGTTCGCCGTTGTTGATTCTGGCGGCGGCAGCCACCGGCTTGCTGATGGTCGGTTTGGTCCAGTTAATCAAACGGACCCGCCTGGTGGATGGGGATGCATCCCTGGGAATTGTATTTTCTGCCATGTTCAGCGGCGGCGTGATTTTGGCCAGTCAAAATCTGCGCAATGTTCACTTCCATGCGCAGTGTATCATTGATGGGAATCTGGCGACGGCAGCCCTGAAAACAGTGCAATGGGGTGATGTCGACCTGGGGCCCCAGGCATTCTGGATGATGGCATTGACGTTGGCCCTGGTGCTTACGTTCATCCTGACGTTTTACAAAGAGCTGAAGCTGATGGCGTTTGATGAATCGCTCGCTCGCAGTATGGGATTTCGGCCCGTACTGATGCATTTGGTCTGGCTGGGGCTGGTTTCGATAACGACTGTCAGTGCCTTTGAAGCGGCCGGTTCGATCCTGGTGGTGGCCTTGATGATTGCTCCACCGGCGGCCGCCTATCTGTTGACGAAGAATCTGTTTCCGATGTTGAACTGGAGTGTCGTTATCGCTGTGGCTAGTTCGGTGGTCGGGGTTTATGCCGGGTATCACCTCGATATTTCGCCGACCGGTCCGATCGCCTTGGCGGCCGGCCTGTTCTTTTTGGGTGTTGCCCTGTTTGCACCGGGTCAAGGAATTTATTCGCGTTGGCAATTGCGACGGCAGCAAAAGTCATCCGTCTTCGAGCAATTGTTGTTGGTTCAACTGGCGGGAAAAACGGATCATGCCGCCGCTGCTGAAACACCGAGAAGCCCGGAGTCGTTGTTCCGGCAAGTGGCCTGGAGCCGGCGTCAATTCGAGGCGGCACTGGGGCGATGCCTGGAACGCAAGTGGATTCTCCGCCAGGGCCAGCAGTACCTGATTACCCAGGATGGCAGGGTTCACGTTGAGAAAGACCTCTACTGAATCTGTGGACGCGGTAGAAGCGGCGTGTTGATGGCTCTTCGTCGAACAGACACCACCTGCCTGCCGGTTCCCTCTCTTTTTTGGTGACACGTGATCTGGTTCTTTCAGTCGCCCGCTTCGACATGGATGCCTAAGTGCAGCCTGGCCAGCCATTTGATTTTTTCATGGACGATTGTTTTGCCAACCGAGTCACGTCACAATATGACTCTACGTGTCTTTTTAAGGTGATCAGTATGGGAAGTGAAAAAATCAATCGTCGGTCGTTTGGAATCGGTTCGCTGGGTTTGGCTTTGGTCGTGCCGTTTGCATCTGAACAGAGTGGTTTTGGGCAGGACGATGAACTGGTTCGTGGGCCGACGGAAGCGGAATTCGAACGCGACTACCCCGCCCCATCGTTCAAACCAAAATGGGCCAAACCGCAAATCAACCGGTTGATGGCCCAGGATTTTGTCATCTATGCCCATTCGGATCTGGAGATGGTCAAAAAACTTCACCAGCGGGAACCTAACCTGTTGAATGCAACGCTCGACTGGGGCAATGGCGATTGGGAAACGGCGCTGGGTGGGTCGTCTCACATGGGCCGCAAGGACATTGTCAATTACCTGCTTGCGCAAGGTGCCAGGATGGATATTTTCTGCGCGACGATGATGGGCATGCTGGAGGTGGTTCAATCGATGTTGACGCTGCAGCCGGCCTTGATCGATGCGCGGGGGCCACACGGTTTCAATCTTCATTTTCATGCCCAGGTTGGCGGGGATGAAGCGAAACCCGTATTGGATTATTTGCAGTCGATCAAAGAACGGGAACTCCGCCCGGTCCCTTTCCTGAAGAATCGAAAATCGAGTTCTGGTTCTGGCAAAGGGGATAGCGAAAAATCAACCGGCAAGTAAATCGATTGAGCTTCCCTCTGGTTTTAGAGCCTGAAAACCCGTCCAGATAAAACGATTCGCCGGTTAAATTAGGTGTGGAGACGTTTTGAATGAGCCGACGTTTCCCCGAAAGCCGCTTTCATAACAGAAAAAGGGTGCAAATTCAGGGTAAACTTGCTGCCGATATTTACTGGGAATCTGGCTCAATTGCTGTACAATTACGCGTTGGGAATAAGGTTTTGTTTGGCGAAGAGTAATATCATGATTCACTTTCCTGTATGTGTTGTTCAACGAGTCTGTTTCTCGTCGGCATTGTTAATGGTCTTTGCGTTGGGATGCCAACGATCGGCCGAACCGGTAGCGGATCAGACGCAGCCGTCGGCTCCGGCTAATCCAACTGCTTCCAGTTCGCCCGATTCGGCGGTACCACCGGCCGCGACTAGCAATCAGGGTTTGCCCGCTGCGAATTCCGCTCCGGGGCAACCGCCAGGTGGTGTAACACCTCCCAGTGGTACGAATCCTGGCTCTACCAACGGTAACACCCCTCCATCTGGTAATACCACACCCGCTGAAACTCCCGCCCCTCCATCCGGTAATAGCACACCTACTGAAACTCCTACCCCTCCGGCCAATGCTGGAAATACGAACACGCCCAATCCACCTGGACAGGTGCCTCCGCGTGAACCCAATATGGTAAATAAACCAGGGGATGCGGATACTGCTGGAACCGATGCGAGTTCCAATCAACCGGGTTCCGGTGCGGGTAATAATCCGTCCGGAGCAGGAATTCCAGGAGCTCCTAAAAGACCGGCAGCTCCGGCGGGCGCCGGAGTTGGCGACAAGATCCAGATCATTGAAGGCAAGGATCTGGATGGCGTAGAATTTTCTCTGGAAGATTACCAGGGCAAGGTGATGATGATCGATTTCTGGGGCGATTGGTGACCTCCCTGCCGTGCGATGTACGATCACGAGCGGTCGCTCGTCAACAAGTATAGTGGACGCCCCTTTGTGTTACTGGGGATTAATAATGATGAAGAAGCTGATATTGCCCAGGAAGCTGTCAAGACCAACAACCTGAATTGGCGTTCCTGGTATGACGGATCAGGGTCGATCGCCAAGGCATTTTCCATCGTGGGCTATCCCACGATTCTTCTGGTGGATCACCATGGCGTGATTCGTTACCGATCACCTTTTCAGGTCGATCTGGATGATGCGATTGCCGAGTTGGTTAAAGAGGCCGAGGGAGAAGGCGTGACGGGTGGCGCTGAGCCGAAGCCCAAGCTGCGCGAATTTGTGGACTCGACCGGTGAACACAAGACGGTTGCATCCTATGCTGGCTATGCGGATGGCAACGTTGCGTTAGAAACCGAAGAGGGTAAAACCGCTCAGGTGCCTTGGTCCCGCTTGAGCCTGGAGGACCAGCGGTATGTTGCCAACCAGCGTCTCAAGGCGGCCGATTTGGGGAGGATTGCCAAGGAGGAAATCGCGTTTCCGTTCGACAATCCGCAACAGTTCTGGGACGAAAGTGGGCAACACTCCATCACGGGAACCTACATTACGCTTGACAACCGACAGGCCATTATTTGGCAGGAGGACGGCTCCGAAGTTCGTGTCTCCTATAGCAAGTTGAGCGATGAAGCGAAAGAACTGATCAAGAAAGAACTCAAAAAACGAAAATGATCAGATGCAAGTCGGCAGTGGGGGCAGGCGTTGGAATTCCACGGTGCTAGTTTGGTTTGAGACCGTGCGGGTTTAAGATTCGGCGGTAAACGTTGCTCCACGGGCAAAGCGAATTGGGCAAGTCGCCTTTTGATTCGTGAGTGTTCGAGTTCTCACCTGGATACTCACCCGAAGAAAATCGGAGAGGTAAAGCGGATCCGTTTCCGTCTTGATTCATGTGGCAATAATCGATCCTCAAGGTGTAGGTTGCTCTGAACGATGGCACAGGCTTTTCTACCTGATGAACGACAAGGAGTGGTAAGTTGACGCAAATCGACGAATTTGAAAGTCTCTTCAAGTCAGCGTCCAAACCCGTTTTTCACATCGAGCCGGTGACCGTCAACCGGGTGATGGTCGTGCTGGATGAGGCGGCACCGTTGTCGCCAGAATATGTCCCCAGCGTGATGAAATTTCTGTCCGTGTTGAACAACATTGAACAGGACATTGAAACGTTGATTGTGACCGGCGAGCAATATCACAGTGTTGGCAACTTGTTGGAACGGATTCAGGATTTTGAACCGGATTTGGTTTGCACTTACCGCAACCTGCGTATACCGGCCACCGAATTCCCCTTCAGCCTGGGGGTGTTTGTCGATGTTTTGACCCAGGCAACTTCGATTCCCGTCCTGCTGTTACCGCGACCCGACATGGTGAATGGACCGGAACATGTGTTGACCAATACCGATCGAGTCATGGCGGTGACGGATCACCTGGCTGGCGATTCGCAGTTGGTAACCTATGCTGCCCTGTTCACCCAGGACGGCGGTCAGCTGACTTTGGCGCATATCGAGGACGAACAGACGTTTGACCGATTGATCGACGTGATTGGAAAGATTCCGTCCATCGATACGGAACCTGCCAGGATCGCCATACGCGATCAATTGCTGAAAGAACCTGCCGATTTCATCGAGTCCTGTCGGATGGGCATTCAACAGGCGGGCATTCCGATTGAAGTCGAATCGGTGGTGACGATGGGCCATCATCTATCTGACTACCGTAACTTGATTCGTGAATCCGAAACCGACTTGTTGGTTTTCAATACGAAAGACGAGGATCAGCTGGCCATGCATGGATTGGCCTATCCGTTGTCCGTGGAGTTCCGTGATTTACCTTTACTGCTGATTTAAAACCGGTGATGTATGAAGAATTTTTCGACGACGATGATTGCGATCCTGGTTTTGGTGCTGCAGGTCCGTTGCGGGGTGGCCGCTTGTCCGCAATCGAATGAAGTTTCGATTGAAAAACAGGATGGAGTGGTGGTGGTCAACGTGGGCGGGGAGCTGTTTACCAAATACGATTTTAAAAGTTACAAGCGGCCTATCTTTTTCCCGGTTCTTGGGCCGGGCCAGGTGTCGATGACGCGCTGCTACCCGATGCAAAAGGTTCCAGGCGAAGCGAGTGATCACCCGCACCACAAGTCGATCTGGTTTGCTCACGGGGTGGTCGACGGTGTGGATTTCTGGAAAGAGGATGGTTCCATTAAACATCGTTCTTTTGATGCCTTCGATCCTGCCAAGGGATTTACGGTCACCGATCACTGGCTCGATCCGACGACGCAAAAACCACTGTTGGTGGTGACAGGAAAATTCGAATTTGGTACCAGTCAATCGGCGCGATGGATCGACTGCGAGTATGTTCTCCAGGCGCCGGAAAAAGAGGTTTTGCTGGGTGATACGAAAGAGGGGACGTTTGCCATCCGGACCCATCCCGATTTGCGATTGAATGCCAATAAAAAACAGGGTGTCAAGGAAGTGTTCGGCAGTGCTCGAAATAGTGCGGGAGATACGGGCAAGTCGGTCTGGGGGAAATCAGCCAAGTGGGTTGATTATTTTGGAGCGGTTGACGGCCAAGCGGTTGGGATCACCATGTTGGATCATCCCGCCAACTTGCGGCATCCGACGACTTGGCATGCCCGGGAATACGGATTGGTTGCGGCTAACCCGTTCGGTTACCATCATTTCAAACAGCAGAAAAAAGGGGCCGGTGATTACCGCTTGAAGCCGGGAGAACCACTCACCCTCCGCTACCGTGCCGTCTTCTATGAAGGTGAGCGATCGGTCGACGAGGTGGAAGCTTGCTTCCAGGAATTTGCCAACTGAAACCAGGGCAGGGTCAAATGGACGGGGCGCTCGGTTTCCCGTGGCCGCGTCATTTGCGCAGTTGACCGGCCGGTGTTCCCTCGGCCAGTTGCGCGATCGTCTCTTCGGTCGCCCGCTCGACCGCCGCTTGCCAGTCGTTCATGCCGGAGTATTCTTCCCGTTCGTAGGCAAAAATGATCGCCCGCGAACTGTTGACCACGGCACCCAGTCCCTGTGGGTCGAATCCCCCCGCCACATCGGCGGCCGTTCCTCCCTGGGCTCCCAAACCGGGGACCAGGAAAATCGTATTGGGCATTAACTGCCGCAGCTCGGCCAGTTGCTGTGGATAGGTTGCGCCGACGACGGCGCCAATCGAACCGTAGCCGTGCTGGCCCAAATGGGCGCTGTTTAATTCTTGTACCATCTGGGCGACCTGCTGGTAAACGGGTGTTCCAGATTCGACGACCTGTTCCTGCAACGTTTGGCTGCCGGGATTAGATGTCTTGACCAGTACGAAAATACCTGCCCCCGTGATGCGGCATTGCTCGACAAAAGGTTGCAGGCTATCGGCACCGAGGTATGGGTTGACGGTAAGTGAATCACAACCCCATGGACTTGTTGGTTTCCTGCCAAGAAAACCGGCAGCATAAGCTTGCGCCGTTGAACCGATGTCTCCCCGCTTGGCATCCATGATGACCAACAATTGGTTTTGCTGCGCGTAGTCAACCACATGGGCCAGCGCGGCCATTCCCGCAGGACCTAGTTGTTCAAAAAATGCGGCCTGCGGTTTGACGGCCGGAACCATGCCACAAACAGCGTCGATGATTTCACAACAGAACTGTTGATACGCCGCAGCCTTGACATTCCAATCAGCCGGTTCCAGATCTTTACGAATCGCTGGAGGTAATTGGTCCCACCGCGGGTCGAGCCCGACGATCAAGGGTGTTTGTTTGGATTGAATGGCCGCGATCAGGCGGTCGGCGAACTGGTTTTCCATCGTGCCTGGTTTTCTTGCATTGGCAATAAAATCGATTAATTCAGTGTCTACATTTGATACAAAACGTGGAAAAACTGGAAGCATAGTATGAAACCCGGGATTTGGCCGTAGATCAGCGGATGGATCAGTATTGATCAGTGGTTCTGCTTGGTATAATCCGAAGCTTTTCCTGTTCCCTGTCTCGCCCCAGTAACCACTTTGGATTCCCGGATCAAACCCAATTCGACTAACGGCATCGCCGCAGGATTCGGAACGTTGGGTGGCGTTTTTACGCCTTGCACGCTGACGATTTTAGGCGTCATCATGTTTCTGCGATTCGGCTATGTCGTGGGAAATGCGGGCGTGTTTTACGCGCTGTTGATTGTGGCCGTTTCCAAGGTCATTACGCTGTTGACCAGTTTTTCATTATCGGCCATTGCCACCAATACACGGGTTGAAGGGGGCGGGGCCTATTTTTTGATCAGTCGCAGTTTGGGTGCCGAGTTTGGTGGTGCGATCGGGATCGTTTTCTTTTTTGCGCAGGCAATCGCCGTTGCCTTGTACGTGATTGGTTTCTCGGAAGTTCTCGTCAAGATGTTTGACGGTGTACCCATCGTTCTGGTGGGAACATTGACCAACGTGGTGGTCTTTGCCTGTGTTTACCTGGGCGCTGGTTGGGCGATTCGTATTCAGTACTTCATCTTGACCGTGCTGGGCCTGAGTTTACTTTCGTTTTATATCGGAGCGGTGGGGTCTTTCGATCCGGAATTGTTACGAGCTAACTGGAAGCCCGACTACCAGCCCGATCAAAGTTTTTACACGATGTTCGCCCTGTTTTTCCCAGCGGTGACCGGCATCATGGCGGGTGCCAACATGTCGGGTGACTTGCGGGAACCTTCCAAATCGATTCCACGCGGGACGATTGCGGCCGTCCTGGTGACAGCGGTTATCTACCTGAGCCAAGCCGTTTTGATGGGAGGTGCCAGTACCCATGATGAATTGGTGCACAATAACCTGGTGATTTCCGAGATTGCCATCTGGCCCCTGTTGATTACGGCTGGAATTTTTGCCGCCACGTTGTCATCGGCGTTGGCCAGCATGATGGGCGCACCGAGGATCCTGCAGGCGGTTTGTAAGGACGGGATATTTCCTCGCATCAAGTTTTTCTCCAAGGGAAGTGGGCCCGCCAATGAGCCTCGTCGGGCCATTGTCCTTTCGTTTGTGATTGCACAAGTCTGTATTTTGTTGGCCGATTTGAACACCATTGCTCCCTTGATCACCATGTGCTTCATGATCACGTATGGACTGTTGAACCTGGCCACGTTTTATGAAGGGATTACCAAGAATCCAAGTTACCGGCCAAAGTTTCGGTTCTCGCATTGGACGTTGTCATTGGCGGGCGCGGTGGGGTGTTTTGCCGTGATGATCCTGATCAACTGGCTGTGGGCGCTGGTGTCCGTATTGGTCATGGCCGTCATCTATGCGTTTATTGCTCAAAAGCAGGTAGAGACCCGTTGGGGTGATGTCAACAGTGGTCTGTTATTTGAGCGAACAAGAAAAAGTCTTCTCAAACTCGAAAAACAACTTTACCATCCCAAGAATTGGCGGCCCATTATTCTGGCACTCAGCGGAGCGAGTCGCGCCCGTCCCAGGCTGGCGATTTATGGTAACTGGTTTACTTCCGGCAGTGGCATCCTGGCCATTGGTCACGTCATCGAAGGTGATGTGGACCAACGGATCGAGCGTCGGACCAACCAGGAACGGCTGATGCGCAGCTTTATTCGCGAGCAGTCGCTGGAGGCGTTCCCGGCCGTCATTGTTTCGCCGACGCTGGCCGATGGTGTTGAATCGTTGGTCCAATGTCACGGGCTGGGTTCCCTGCGACCGAATACGGTTTTGATCGGTTGGCCCAGCGAAGATACAAGAGCGGATATTTTTTCTGCCAACCTCCGCACGGTTGCCAATCTTGGTCGCAGTATTATCGTCATGCGGCTGGCCGACTCGGTGGATGATCCCTGGCAAATACCGATGGGCACTATCGATGTTTGGTGGAGAGGGGAGAAGAATGGCGAGTTGATGTTGATTCTGGCACACCTGTTGGTTAACAACACGGGCTGGCGTGGCCGGACAATTCGGCTGATGCGGGTGATCGAATCGGAGGCCGGTCGAGAGGATGTGTTACAGCACTTGATCTCCTTGACAAAATCATCCCGGATCGATGCCGTCTGTGCAGTTCATGTAGGCAACGATCCCGCCAATATCATTCAGGAAGTTTCCAGAGACGCGGCGGTCGTTTTTCTGGGATTCGAGGTGGCTGATGAAGGTCGCGAATCCGATTTTATCCACCACATTCGCCACTTCAGTGGAGGACTTGAGCGGATTGCGTTTGTTTCCAGCGCGGGAGAAGTCTCGATTCACTCCTGATTCCACCGGGCGGGGCCATTTCAAAAAAGTTGAAATTATCCTGGTTTTCAGAGATTCATAAATAACTTGTGCAAGGCTGGTGGCTTGGTAGAATTTCCTGAGGCGGTTCTTCGATTTCCGGCTGGCTCGACCAGCACGGATTTCAAGTCGCCACCCCAACTGAATGTTCTGATTGAATGAGTCTTTTCCAACGGTTATGGCTTTCTACCTTCCAATTCCTGGTGTCTTAATAAGCCCTGCAGGAGCGCTACGATGGCTCGATGTTTAATCTTTGCTTTAACCGTTTGTTTGGCGCTGGCTTCGGTTGTCCCCGCTCAAACGTTAACCACCGTGTTAGACAATGGTGCTTCGTCGAACCGAGTCGACATGATTTTTGTCGGTGACGGTTACCAGGACTTTGAGATTGAGACGACTTACGCCGGCCATGTGGACAACACGCTCGGGGCTTTTTTTAATCCCGGCATCAGTCCCTTTCCCCGCTACCAGAATTTCTTTAATGCTCACCGGGTCAATGTGATTAGCAATGAATCGGGGGCCGATGATCCTGTCAATAATATTTTTGTCGATACGGCACTGGATGCGTCCTACAATATGGGCGGGATCGATCGATGTCTTTACTTTAGCACTTCCAAAGCCAACGCGGCCGTGACAACCGCGTTGAGTGGAACCGGTATTGATATCGACATGCGGCTGGGCAGTGTGAACTCGGAGAAATACGGTGGTTGTGGTGGTCAGTGGGCGGTCTGGTCAGCCGGTAACAGCGCTGCCCTCGATATTGCCATCCATGAAGTTGGCCACTCGTTTGCCAATTTGGCTGACGAGTATTTCTACAGTGGTGATACATGGGGCGGGGGTGAGCCCGGCGAGGTAAATGTCACGTCTGACCCGGCTCTTGGTAAATGGGATCGCTGGCTCGGCTACACCGATCCCGATTCGGACATCGGGGTCATCGATTATTATGAAGGAGCGCGGTACTACGATTTTGGACTGTATCGTCCCAGTGATAATTCGATGATGCGTGCGCTAGATCGTCCGTTTGATGCGATCAGCCGCGAACGCTTTATCGAGGAGATCTACGAAGAAGTGGACCCGCTGGACGACTGGCAGAGTGAGGGCCCCGCTTATACATCGGGTGACGTCTTGTGGGTCGATTCCGTAGATCCATCGGTGATCAATGTTGAATGGTTTGTGGACGGAGTTTCTGTCGGGTTGCTTGGTGAATCAGTGACGGTTGACTCACTGGGACTGTCGAACGGGACGTTTACGGTCGAGGCCTTTGGCTATGATTCGATTCTTGATCATTCGTTTAGCGGAGATTCACTCGATTGGTGGCGACTTGCCGATACCACACCGCTGGAACAGACGGTGACGTGGAGCGTTTTCATGTCTGTCCCAGAGCCGGTAACGGCGCCGCTACTCGGTGTTTTCATGATAACGATGGCTTTGGGCCGCCGTAGAAAATGATCACTGGTTCCATGCCACCCGAGATTGCCGGGGAACTTGTGCAGAACCGGGGCAATGCTAAAATCTCGTATTACGTTGCACATTCCGCGGTGCGGAACCAATGCAAACGGGCTGTGGCGCAGTCTGGCTAGCGCGTTTGACTGGGGGTCAAAAGGTCGCAGGTTCAAATCCTGTCAGCCCGATTCGATTTTTCTGGAACAGATTCCAGGAACGAACATATTTTTCAAGTGGCCGTCGGCCAAGTCTCTGGCAAATCGGTGGAACAAATTATTCAGTGAAGGCTGGACCAAAGTGAATAGCGAAGAGGAAAATAACGATGATGGCAAGGCGTTGGTGATGGTATTCGAGGACTTCGATACGGCTGCCGCTGCGGTCCATGCGCTGAATGACGGGAACTTCCCGACCGATCGAGTCGAGCTCGTGACGCATGATTTCAACCAAGAAACGCATGATGTGAAAACTCCAGCCGTTCATGAGACGTCGACCAGTTCGACCGTCTCACAAGGCGAGAAATGGGCTGCCGTTGGTGGAGGGGTTGGAGCTGTCGGTGCCATCATTGCGGCTGTCCTCACGCCGTTTCCGGGAGTCGGTTTGGCGATGATTGTCGTTGGTGGCGTGGCGGGGGGCCTGTACGGAGCAGTCGCCGGTTTGGAACATGCGGGCGAGGACGATGCGGTGGACTTGCCGACCCCTGGCGACTATCAAGAACTGGTCAAGCGAGGTCACAAGTTGGTAGTGGTGCATGGTACCCACGACGAAATGATGCAAGCCAGGGACCTGATTGAACACCTTCCATCCATTCATCGCCATTTACACTCGATCCGGGGACGTGAATTTCACGAGCACCCGGAACATTTAGATAGCGAGTGACATTCAATAATGGATAACCGAGTGGTTATTCAAACGGAGAAACAACGTCGAATCCAGGAACCAACTGCGTCTGTTCATCGTGTTGGAATAAACGAATCGCAAACCATTTATCCTTTCCATCAACTCGGGTGTTTTTTTCAGCTATCGGGTTGTTTTTCTTTGCCCGCTAGTCTCGCCCCGCCTGCCTGGTTTCCGTCTGGCTTTTCTTGATAAGCCTGACCCCACCCTTGGGAGCCATCGTGATGCTTCGTCTCACCATCGGTAAATCCGGTGGATCCAAAAGTTCCCACTCGGCTGAAGAGAGTAGCACACCCAGGGCAATTTTCAATTCAAACTCGGCAAACGCAGAACCGAGGCAGTGCCGGTGCCCGCCACCAAAGGGGATGAATTCATACGGTTTGTATTTTGTTTCCAGGAAACGCTCCGGTCTGAATGTTGCGGGGTCCTCGTACACGTCCGGGTTGAAATGAAGCAAGCTGATCGAAAAGCCGACATTATGCCCTGCCGGTACTTCGTAGCCGAGCAATTCCATCGGTGTGGTCAGTAACCGCATCATTTCCGTAATGATGGGCCGAATCCTCAGCGTTTCTTTGACAACCGCAGACAGGTAATCGAGTTGCGTGTAGGCAACCGGATCCGGGTCGGGTCCGAGTTGATCGATCTCCGATTTTGTCTTGGCAAACACGGCGGGGTTAAGCAGGATCCAGTACATGGCCCAGGCCATGGCAATCGCCGTTGTTTCGTGGCCGGCAATCAGCAACGTGTTCAGTTGGTCCGTCAGCTCATCTTCGGACATCCGGGAGCCATCGTCATACGTCGCCGCCATCAACAAGCTGAGGATGTCCTCTCCCATTTCGGTTTCGGTCCGCAGCGTTTCAATCTTATTTAAGATTTGGGAATAATATTCCTGTCGGTAGTTGGAAAAACGCCGCCAAGGGGGCCAGAATCTGTTCTGCAAAACGGTCGCAAACATGAAACTTGGGTGCAGGTTCTCCAGCATCCCTCGCACCAGATGCTTCATGGGTTGCACCGATTCACGTTGATGGAAACCAAATACAGTCTCCAGAATGATCCACAGCGAAATAGCATGCCCTGTCTCCAGCATGTTGATCGGTTTGCCGGTTTCTACTTCACTCAGTACTTGCCTGGTGATCCTGGCCATTGAGTCGGCGTAGGCGTTCATTCGTTTTCCGGAGAAGGGAGGTCGCATCAACTTCCGGTCGTTACGGTGCTTTTTTCCATAACTGAGCAGGATCGATCCCTTGCCCAAGTAGGTGCTGGCGTTTTCCATGGCAAACGGTTTTAGATGTTCGGGGTTTTCCCGGAAGATCTGGGCCACGCCTTCGGGATTGCCCGTCATCACAATCGGGCCGTTTAAAGAATTGCAGAAGAAAGGATCGCCATATTTCGCTTTCCATTTTTCCATCGACCCGACGGGGTCTCTCAGCACCCGCATGCTCGTTAAAACAGCGGAAGTCGTACCTGGGGGAAGCTTGCTCATGGTTGGCTCCTGGAATGGTTTTAGGCCATCTGAGAACTATCGAAAATAATACACGCTTAGTTCAGGGTATTCCATCAGCCTGTTTTTTTCCGCTACACTGGGGGCACCCAGAAATTTGTTTCTTACAGCCAGGCAGTCTGCTAACCTCACCGCTGCTACCCGGAACTGTATTCCAGCTGAACTATCGTTGAGAACGGAAAAATCATGAAACGGAAATACTTTTTTAGCATTCTCCTCGCCGCGGCCGCGAGCTTGTCGATTCTGCCGGTTGAAGCCTGGAGTCAATCGAGTGCCAGCGATAACAATGCGGTTGTCCGGTTCGACTTCAACCTGAAACGGCTACGTCAAAATCCACTCGTGGGCAATTCAGGTGCGGAGCAAATGCTTGAGCAATTGGGTTCCAGCACCGACCTGAGCCAAGTGGACCTGAAAAAAGTTGAAAGGGTTTACGGTGGCATGGAAGCACCCGCCAACATGCAGGAAATTGAAAACATCGATCCGCCGGGCTCTAATCCGCAGCTCCTGCCAATCAATTTTTTTGTTCGGGTCATATTTTCTGACAAGGAAGCCGCTAACGCGATGTTAGATGCGCTGAAAAACAATAGCCGAACTTTTGAAGTCAATGGCAAGACGTATTACGGGCCACCCGCCGGCAGCAATCCAGAAAACATCCGGGCCCACTTGGTCGACGGTAACCTATTTGAAATAGGCACCACCGATTACGTGCTCCGCTCCGGCCGGGATGTCTACACCAAGGAGCTGGACGCAAACTGGGCCCTAATGCCAGAAACGGACGCCGTTCGAATCGCCGCCGATGTGGGCGGGATGCAGGCGCTGTTCGACGAAGGAATGGGGATGGCTCGTGATCAAGCCCCACCGGCAATGATGGGTCTGGTCCAAATGGGTTCGGATCTGGCTGGACTATCTGTCTCGATGGACATGGACTCCAAGCAGATGTTGGGCCTAACGTTTATCGCCAAGGATGCGAAAGGGGCTGAAAACATGAAAGACGGTGTGAACGGTCTTTTAGGCCTGGCCAAAATGCAAGCTCAACAGGGCATGGCCATGCTGCAGGATGAGCAGAAAGCCGCCGCGGAACAGGTCATGGATGCCCTGAAGGCGAAGACCGATGGGACCGCAGTCATGATTCAGCTCCCCAAGCCAGACGGCTTTGAAAAGATGATCGGCGGGATGTTGCAAGGCTTTGGGCCAGGTTCCGATTTTTAATCCACCCCGACCCGATTTCAAACAATTGAGCGCGTGGCTAGCCCAGCCACGCGTTTTTTATTTACCAACGGAGAAATTCAGGATCGAGTTCTGAAGTTGGCTAATCGCTGCCGCAATTTGCTCCCAGCCGACTACGGGCGACTGGCAAGCGTGTTGTTGACAGATATAAAGCGTGGGCTGCTCTTCTATCATCTGCAGTACCTGTTCTCGCGGTATCACCGTAGCGGGCAAGATCTTCTCATATGCTGGCAAACCGTGCGTTTTTCAGGCATCGGGATGAACGATCTTGCGTGGGTCGGAAAAGTCGATTACCAAGGCAATAATGTTTCTGCCTATTTCTGTCTGGCGGGGGAGCGGGAGTCGCTCCGATCGCCAGTACGGAAGAGGTGAAGCATTGAGGCAATTACCGGGTGGGACGCCCGGTTTTCGTAATTGGCAGGGAGGCCCGTGGGTGGCTAACAAGAAATCGCGCTCGAAACGCCGCCGGTCCCGCAACAGGGGTGGCCTTGGCAGGACGATTCTCTGGCTGCTGATGACGGTCGTTAGCCTCGGTGCAATGGGTGGGTACCTTTACCCGGACCTGCCGTTCGCCGGACCACTGGTGCAAAGCGTGCAGCGCGTGCTAGGCGCCGCTGTTGCCAAGCTGCCGGCTGCCGATTCAAGCCAAGCCGATGATCGGGCCGCGCTGTCGCGCATCAATGCCTCGGTACCCGCATCGCTCGCCTCCAGCCAACGGCCGGCGGACAAGCTGTTAATCGCATCTTTTAATATCCAGGTATTCGGTCAAAGTAAGTTGGCTAAGCTGGATGTGATGCCGGTGATCGTCCATACGATTCGTCAATTTGATATTGTGGCGATCCAGGAAATCCGTGGCAAACAGGATAACATTCTGCCGGACCTGGTCGCGATGTTGAATTCGGACGGCAGTCGCTATGACTTCGTGATCGGGCCGCGCCTGGGCCGCAGTGTCAGCACCGAGCAATACGCCTTTGTCTTCGATACGAATCGGGTAGAACCTGATCCGACCTCGGTTGGCACGATCCAGGATCCCCAGGATTTGATGCATCGGGAGCCGCTGGTGGCCCGATTCCGATCCCGAACACCGGCGCCCGAACGCGCCTTCAGTTTTTGGCTGGTCAACACACATACCGACCCGGATGATGTACCGACGGAAATCGCTGCCTTGACGGATGTGTTTGAAGTCATGCAGCGAGCGCGACCGTATGAAGACGACGTGATTTTATTGGGTGACCTGAACGCCAGCGAGCGACAGATGGGCCGATTCGGTCAGATGCCCGGCCTCCACTGGGTGGTGGCCGGGGGCGTTAAGACCAACACGCGCCAGACCAAGGCGTATGACAACATTCTATTTCACGCGCCGAGTACCGGTGAGTTTACAGGTCGTTGGGGTGTCTTTGATTTTGAGTCCGTATTCAACCTTTCGCCAGAGCAGGCGTTGCGGGTCTCCGATCACCTGCCGGTGTGGGCCGAATTCGATGTTTGGGAATCGGGCTCTAACCGCCATGCGGAGAGAGAGTCGGGTTTCCGCCGTTGATGGATTGCGTCCCGGGGACTTGGTCGAACATGCCTTGGTCCGGTGTGGATTTTGCCGTGCGACGGGATAGTGCGGGTCGCTAAAGTCTGTATCAAACCAAACCGCGGTCTTTTCTTTGTTCCGTTTCCTGCCACGGTAATTGCAAAATGTGGCGTCATGGATTGAAATAATGTCTCCCAACCCACCTGGGTGTCGAGTGAGTCGATTCATCCAGGTGGCGAATTTTCGAGTCAGGAGAGTTTCCATTGCGTTTCAGTCAATCTTCCATCCACGGTCTGAGAAACGTTTTCCGGAGTGGGTTCTCTGCGCACGACATTACGGAATCACTGGTCTCCTGTGATTCATCCGAGTCACGGGAGTGGATTCGGGAATTCATGGATGCTCACAAGTTGGCCGTGATTGGAGTCAGGGACCACGGGCACGTGATCGGTTACATCGATCGTGACCACCTGGAAACGGGGGACGGCCAGGTGGCCATCCAGCCTTTTGAGAAAGAGCAGGTGATTCAGACGTCAACGCCGCTGGTCGAAGTAGTTACCCGCTTGCAGGATCAGCCCCGTCTGTTTGTTTCCGTTTTTGGTTTTGTCGGTGGCATTGTAACGCGGACGGACTTACAGAAGCCGCCGGTTCGGATGTGGCTGTTTGGTATTATCACCTTGATTGAAATGCGGATGACTGATTTGATCAGCGACAGCCTGGAAATCGAACAATGGAAACAGCACTTGTCCGACAGCCGCCTGGCCAAGGCGGAGGAGCTGCGGGCAGAAAGGACCAGGCGGCAGCTGCCGGTCGCGTTACTTGACTGTCTGCAGTTTTCCGACAAATGCCAGATTGTCGCCCGCAACGAATCGTTGCGCAATCAAACAAGGTTTAAATCGCGACGCCAGGTGGAAGATGCGGGCAAGAAGATGGAACGATTGCGAAACGATCTGGCACATTCCCAGGATATCATCGCCAATGACTGGGATGCGGTAGTTGAACTTTCCAGTAATCTTGAGACGATGTTGCAAAACACGTTTGCGTCGGATTAAATTTTCCGGCAGTCGTGAGACACCCCTTTTACCCCGACTTCATTCAAGATGCCTTTCGATCTCAATTACCCCGTTTTGGTTGCCGGTTTGCTGCTGTTTGTTGGTGTCTTGGCCAGCAAATTTGCCAATCGGGTCGGGGTTCCTTCTCTGTTGTTGTTTCTCTTTGTCGGGATGATGGCTGGATCGGAAGGAATTGGCGGGCTGGTCGGCATGACGGGCATCGACTTTGAAGATTACGAGGCCGCCAAGCATTTCGGTGAGCTTGCCCTGTTAGTCATTCTGTTTGCCGGGGGCCTGGAAACCAAGTGGAAAACGGTACGCCCCGTTCTGCTGCCAGGAATTGCCCTGTCGACGGTTGGCGTTCTTCTGACGACGTTCCTGCTGGGTCTTTTTTCCTGGTTTGCGCTGACGGTGTTGACGAGGTTTGATATCGGATTGGGTGGACTGAGTTTCATGGAAGCGCTATTGCTGGCTGCGATTGTTTCATCGACCGATGCGGCGGCCGTGTTTTCAGTTTTCCGATCGACTTCAGTTCAGCCCAACCCGAAACTCCGCTCACTGTTGGAATTCGAGTCCGGAAGCAATGATCCCATGGCTGTGTTGCTGACGACCACGATTCTGGGAATCATGACGGGTGTCGCGGGTTCAGCCTGGCATATCATTGGTAACTTGCTTCAGCAACTCATTCTTGGTGTTGCAGTTGGTGGTCTGATCGGTTGGGCCGGGGCGGCGATGGTCAGCCGATTAAAGTTTTCGGCGCGGGGTATTTACCCGATCTTTGTACTCTCTTTCGGGCTTTTGTCATTTGGGTTTGCCGACCTGCTCAATGGCAATGAGTTTCTCAGTGTTTACGTGGCCGGGGTAGTGATTGGAAATCGGTTAAAGAAAAACCAGGAAGGCGTTGTTGGGTTTCACGACGGGCTAAGTTGGTTATCACAAATCTCGATGTTTATCGTGTTGGGGCTGTTGGTGTTTCCCAGCCAACTGTTGTCTGTGGCCTGGGCTGCCAGCGCGATGGCGCTGTTTTTGATTCTTGTAGCGCGCCCTCTGAGTGTGTTTAGTTGCCTGTTGCCTTTGCGTGTTAAACCGAAAGAAATCACCTACATTTCCTGGGTTGGGTTGCGTGGTTCCGTTCCGATTGTATTGGCAACCTATCCCTATCATTATGGCGTCAAGAACTCGGAACAGATTTTCAACATCATCTTTTTTATTGTCATTCTTTCCATTCTGATTCAAGGCTCGACGTTGGTCTTAAGTGCCCGCTGGCTCAAGGTAACGGCCCAGGATGATGAATAAGTTTGCAATATGATTTTGGTTCCCGGTCTGGCGTCGCGATCCGCCAGGTTGGCCCAAACAGGGTTAGCTGCGAGACGGTTTGGGCCGTCCGGTTATGGCAATCGGAGCGGCAGGATCCTGGCGGTTTGGAAGTCTGGCCGTTCCATCGAAGGTTAGCCGTCCTGCTGGGCAAATATCCCGTTATTTTGCCTCAATTTTCCTGTCAACGTTGTTGACTTGTGAAAGCGGGTTAGTCATTTTGACTGTTGGTAGAAGCCCTTTTTTAACTTACACCTCTGAGAATTTTGTTGGAGAACTACAGATGAAAATGTTTGTCGCACTTACCTTTGTCGTTGCAGTCCTTTTTTGCTGCAGTCCACTGTTGGCTCAAGATGCCGCCAGTCAAGCCTCGCCCAGTGATGGGACAACCGTTGTCGTCGGCGATTGCTGTGGCAATTCATGTTGTGCCCCCAAACGCCGTTGTTGCAATTTGTTCAAACGTCGTAATGCCTGCTGTTGCCAGCCCGCACCGGTTACCACTTGTTGTCCAGACCCGTGTTGCGCTCCCAAGCGCCGCTGCGGATTGTTGCAGCGTCGAAACCGAGGTTGTGGTTGTGAAACAGCTTGTGATCCCTGCGCGGCGACAAACGACTGCTGCCCGCCAGCCCGTAAAAAATGTTGCCTGTTCAAACGGCGCAGTTCCTGCTGCAACTGATGCTGGTAACCCCGTCAATACGGGTAGCGAATTTCTTAAAACGCCTGGTCCTTCGAGACGGGGCGTTTTTTTTGTGATATTGGTAATGAAATTCTGTTTAGGCAAGCCGGCAGCATTTCCTGCGCGAGTCCGGTATAATCGAGTTTCCAAGTTCCCGTTGACGATTGAAATCTGGGCTCACACTCTAGAAAGGTAACGATGAAAACGTCTGTTTTTGCGCTGTCACTCTGCATGATCCTTTCAGCCACCGGCATGGCGCAGGACGAATGGGTTTCCATGTTTAATGGAAAAGATCTTTCTGGTTGGCGAGTGAATGAGAACAAGGACTCTGTCTATATCGAAGACGGGGCGCTGGTCACTCATGGACCTCGGGCCCACGCGTTTTTTGTTGGCAAGGACGGCAAGGCCGATTTCAAGGATTTCCATTTTAAAGCAAAGGTGATGACGCATCCGAAGGCCAATTCGGGCATCTATTTTCATACTCGTTACCTCGAGTCCGGTTGGCCGGACAAAGGCTATGAAGCTCAAGTCAATAATACCCAGGGCGATCCCAAGAAGACGGGTGGCCTGTATAACGTCAAAGACAATTTCAAGGCACCGGTCAAGGACAACGAGTGGTTTGATTATGAAATCATCGTGAAGGGAAAACATATCGTCGTCAAAATCAACGGCAAGACCGTTTCTGACTATACCGAACCGGATGGTCTGGACCGCCCCGAGCGGCAGCTGTCCAACGGGACCTTTGCCCTGCAGGCACACGATCCGGGCAGCAAAGTAATGTATAAAGATTTGAACTACAAACTGTTTGCGGATTGATGATGCATCCAACCAGACCTGTTTCTGTCCTATGTGTTGCGCTTGCGGTGGTGATCACCCAGTCAGGCGTTCTGATCGCCCGTCAGGATGCCAAGCCGACCAGTGCCGAACCGAATTTTGTGATCATCATGGCGGATGATTTGGGATATGGCGACCTGAGTTGTTATTGGCAGGACTCCCCTGCCCCGACCCCCAACCTCGACCGGATGGCGGCCCAGGGTCTGCGGTTTACCGATTTTCATTCGAGTGGCAATGTCTGCAGCCCGACACGGGCCGGTTTGCTGACAGGCAGGTATCAACAACGGGCCGGGATCCCCGGTGTGATCAACGCCGACCCGAAGGTGGCGGCGCACTTCTTTGGCCTCGGCCGCAACGAAACGACGTTTGCCGAATGCCTGAAAAAAATCGGGTACAGGACCGGGATCTTTGGCAAATGGCATCTCGGTTACGATGTCTATTTCAATCCACGTGAGCATGGTTTCGATGAATTCCGCGGTTATGTCAGTGGCAACGTCGATTACCAGTCCCATTACGATCGAATGGAAAAGTTTGATTGGTGGAACGGTCGTGAACTCGAAGATCAACCGGGCTACGTGACGCACCTGGTCACGAAGAACGCGATCGATTTTATCGAGAGGAACAAGGCTCGCCCGTTTTGTTTGTATGTTGCCCACGAGGCCGTTCATTCACCCTGGCAGGGGCCTGGAGACCCCCCGTTAAGGGGGCCAAACAAAAAGAAAGGAGTGAAAACCGACAAAAAGAAAGCCTTGTCCGCAATGCTGATTGAAATGGACAAGAGTGTGGGTGAGATTTTGACAACGATTGAAAATTGCGGGATCGCGGATCGTACGCTCGTTGTTTTTTTCTCTGATAATGGCCCGGCCGGTGGCTCGGCGGGTCCGTTGCGAGGTCGTAAAGGGAGCAACTACGAAGGTGGACATCGCGTTCCGGCGATCGCCTGGTGGCCATCCCGCATTCAAGCCGGGCAACAGACCGACTCGCTGGCGATCAGCCTGGATATCATGCCGACGTTGCTGTCGATTGCGGGTTACGATGACCAGGCGAAACTGGCCCTGGATGGTGCGGATCTTTCACCGGTCCTGTTCGACAGTCAATCGCCAGGGGACCGGCAGTTGTTCTGGAATGGCCGGGCGATACGTGATGGGAAATGGAAACTGGTGCTCGGCAACAAGCAACAGGGCGCGGTCGAGCTGTTCGACCTGTCACAGGACTTGGGTGAAAAAGTGAACCTGGCCAGCCGGCATCCCGAGCGGGTTGACCAGTTGCGAAAGGCGTTGGACGGTTGGGAACAGCAGGTTGCCCGTGGTGCGACCGCGCAACCGGTTCAACATTAGAAGTTGTCCCCGCCGGCTGAAGAGGGTCGGAATGGGTGGCGGACAAAGCCGTTGATCTGAACGAGAGAGAAGGACATTTTATGATGTGCCGAACAATGATGGGTAGGTGGTTGCGGTGGACGGCCGGTTGGCTGGTTTGCTGCAGTGCAGTGTTTGCGTGTACAGCCGAGGGGAACGATCGACGGGGTGAGAGATCGATCGAAGATCGCCCCAATATCGTACTCATTATCTCCGATGATCAGCGCTGGTCGGATTACGGTTTTATGGACCACCCGTTAATCGAGACTCCCAACCTGGATCGACTGGCTCGTCAAAGTGCATTGTTTAGCCGCGGGTATGTCCCAACGGCCTTGTGCCGTGCTTCGTTGATGACGTTGATAACCGGGCGATACGCATTTGAACATCGCACATGCGGCAATGATCCGTTTGTCAAGAAAGGTTCGGGGGTTGATGGTCGAGAATTGAAGGAATCAGTGATTGCCAATCTTGACCGTTTTGAACCGATACCAAAGGTCCTTGGCCGTTTGGGTTACCTCAGCCACCAATCGGGTAAATGGTGGGAGGGGCATTTTTCGCACGGTGGGTTTACCCATGGGATGACGTTGGGACTGGGCAACACTCCCCGAGGCAGACATGGCGACCTCGGGTTGACCATTGGTCGAAAAGGAATGCAGCCGATCGAGGATTTCCTGGACGAGGCGGTAACCAAGCAGAAGAATTTTTTCATGTGGTACGCACCCTTCCTGCCGCACACCCCGCACAACCCGCCGGAAAGGTTGTTGGCCCGGTACGCCGACAAGGAGCTGCCCATGCCGATCCAGAAGTACGCCGCGATGTGCACCTGGTTTGACGAATCGTGCGGGCAGCTGATTGAGTTACTCGAACAAAAAGGATTGCGTTCCAATACGATGATTGTTTACGTTTGCGATAACGGCTGGACGTCCACCGTCAAAGGTGTTAATGCACCGGCTGATTGGAAAGCACCATACGCACCGGGTACCAAGCGTTCTCCCTATGATGGTGGAGTGCGAACCCCCATGATGTTCAACTGGCCTGGCAAAATTAAGCCGCAGGAACGCAGTGAACGAATTTCCAGCCTGGATATCTACCCTACGATTCTGTCGGCCGCCCAAGCGCCGATGGCCCAGGATCTTCCCGGACTTGACCTGTTGCCCTATTTGGAATCAGGCCAAGAGATTCCACGTAAGACACTTTATGGAGAGGCCTTTGGACATGATATCCAGGAAATTGACAATCCCGAGGCATCCTTGTTGAACCGCTGGTGTATTGACGGGGACTGGAAACTGATTGTCAGTTACGAGGACGAGCTTCAGGGCGGGTCACCCAGTGTCCGACGAGCTCATTCAAAACCTCCTCAGCTGTTCAATCTGAAAAACGATCCTGAAGAACAAAACAATATGGCTGCGTCTCATCCCGATCGCGTCCAGCAGTTATCCGGGAAACTGGAAAACTGGTATCCCGTTAAAAAGAACGTGATCGATCGTTAACACCTGAAAATGTGGTTGCCGATTTGTTTACTGCTCAAAGAAAACACCGCCGTAGCGAACGAACAGGTAGATGCTGTAAATCACGACGCACAGCGTAATGAACGACCCTGCGTACAGTAAACGTCGGGCCGTTTTGATTTGACGCGTGGCAATGAACTGGGAAATGACAACTACGACGAGGACCAGGGCAAATTTAAAATAAACCATGCCCCTGAATCCGAATTTTGTCAGGATCCAATTGGCAATCCCGTTGGATTCTCTGAAATTATCCATGTTCAACAAAATGAAAGTCATGAACACGTCGAACGCGCTGACCAGAATGAAAACACAGGTTGCGGTTTCCAATGGCAACTTGCGGGTGAAGAAATGCCCTTTTTCTTCGGATGGTGATTCTGAATCGTTCATGGATGCAAATAGGCCCTTTGTTTCAAACTAGAATGATCGCGTCAGTTTAATGACTGTCGTTGCAGACGGCATGAGCATTTATTCGTTTTTAATCGAGAAACTTTGCCTTGGCAACGGTTGTCTTATATTCTGTTCCCTAAGAGAGGCGAGATTCCTTTGGGATTTCAGGAATTTCCACATGGGGTGAAATGAGTTTCTGAACAAGGTCACGCCCAATCACTTCGTGAATTGCAGATTTGAGTTCGATTTTGGAATGAAATAGTTTTTCAAGCTTCTCCCGTTGCCAGGAAAGGTATTTGATCGGTCCCTTGGAAATGACATCGGCAACCGTTTTGCCCTGTGTCAGAAAACTCATTTCGCCGACCAGGTCCCCAGAGCCAAGTTGCGCGACTTCTTTGCCGTCGACTTCGACGGTCGCAGCGCCGGTGTGAATCAGTAGCAGCTGGTCAGGGTTCGTGTTCTTTTCAATCAGTTTGGTGCCGAGGCTGGCGTCCTTCCATTCGGCGTGATGCAGTAATCGCAACATGTCCTTGGCGGAACAACATCCCTCGAAAACCGTGTTGTACAACGAACGTTGATCTGCCGTCATTACCGGTGGCCGACGTTCCATTAGGATCAGGATGATCCAGAAAAGATTAATGGCCATAAATACCAGTTGCCAGTAAATACAACCGTACATATTAAACATGTAATAATACGGCAGCAACAATAACATGGCGGCGACTGCCAGGATTCGCAGCCATAATACGTCCCTGACCCCATAACAGAAGACGTAGAGAACGTTGGCAGCGTTAAGTAACCAAATGTCGAGAGAAGGAAATTCATTGGGTAACATTTTTTGTTCTCAAGTGAGGGGTGTGGTATCGTGACATGAAGTTGTCATTTGCGGCAGGAACGTTTTGTCAGACATTTGGTTTTTCCCGTTCAAAGCGCAGTCCTGCAAGCGGGTACCTTGCAAACAAAATGGAATCGCGGACATAATGTAATTTGTATTGTTACCGCCTTGGTAAATGTTCTCAATCGACCCAGCCCGTTGAATCCGTGACATTTCTTGGCATTAGTCGGTTTTGCCGAAATGGAGTTGAGATGAACCCGACGAATTGCAGTAACTTAAGGCTGATGGCACCGGTATGCGTACTCCTGTGTTCGCTGGTGATTGTGTTGCTGTTGCGGGCCGGAACCGCTTTGGAGGATTCAGGCGTTTCGGTTTTAGAGACGCAGCAACCGCAGCCCGTTTCCTTTGCGGCAGACCAAGGAGCGGGGGCCTTGGTTGGTCTCAACCCGCCTTTGGTTGAGACAACGGCTGACGACGATTCCGAACAGGAGTTGCCGCGTGATTTTGGCAAGCCCAACCCCCTGCCGCTACCCAGTTCGATGTCAGTTCCGGCCTTCGAAGAATTACTGTTTGAGTTTCTCAACAAACGGGAGTATGCCCTCAACCTGGGTTGGCTTGCTGACAAGGCGTTGAGAGATACGGGGCCCTACATTAACGGCAAATATTATGGGACGCATCCTGCAGTTAGGATTTATTATTCACCGGGGATCATTCAATGGTTGATCGATGGTCGCCAGGGTACGATTCCCGATGGTGAGATGATTATCAAAGAGCAATATTTGCCGCCGGCGATTCGGCATGCAGGTAAATCGGAAGAAGAACTAAACTCCGACATGCTGTCGTGGACGATCATGATCAAGGATTCGGCCGGGTCCCAGGATGGCTGGTTTTGGGGGAATCCTGCCAAGGACCAATGTGTCGTCGACAATCATCAATTCCCGTTTGATCATCCGTTGACTGGTTTTGGCCATTACTGTGTCCGCTGTCACGGCTCGACTCAGTCACCCAATATCGAGTCGCCCAGTAGTCCCAACAATGAATTTACGTTTGCGGCCTTGCGCAATATCGAGGGGTTTCCCGGTGAACCGATTATTTTCCGTGTCGATGATTCGTGGCGACGGGAAGTTGCTGAACAGGCGCGGCTCGCGGAAAAAGCAAAAAATGAAGGTAAGCTGGTCGCCCTGGTTGAGGACCACGATTCGCATCCCAAGTGCACCCAGACCGAACCGCCCCCCCGTTTGCCGTTGGTGTTAAACCATCCATTCCTGGAGCAATTTTCCAGTATCCCACAGCAGCAAAAAAACAACATTTTGGCCATTCCACCGGTTACCTATGATTGGGTGGTCAAGCGTCCCGATAGTCAGCAAAGTCTGGTGACATCAAACCAGTGCATGAGTTGTCATTCCGGATTGGTCGATCCGTTCGGACCCTCCATGTTTTTGCCGACCAAAGAATCAGAGACCGGTTATGGTGCGCTGGGATGGAGTGTTGCTCCTTATGAAGAATGGCGTTGGAGCCCGATGGGGCTGGCAGGGCGCGATCCGGTTTTCTATGCACAACTGGAGAGTGAACTGGCCATTCTTAACCAGGATTTTGAGCCGGAGACCGCCAAGGAGGTATCCAGGCATGTGGTCGATACGTGTCTGCGCTGTCATGGCGCGATGGGTAAACGGCAGTTTGATATCGACAAAACCAACCCGGAAGACAAGTTTACTCTGCAACATGTCTATCAGACGGCAAGCGAGGATGAGCACATCGGGATGGGACACAGCAAGTATGGGGCCCTGGCCCGTGATGGAATCAGCTGTGTCGTCTGTCATCAAAGTCAGCCTCGACCTCAGCCCGAAGACGATGACCGCCCCTATTTACAGTTTTTCCTGGAGACCTCGATTACGGGTAATTATTACCACGGTAACACCAATGAGCTTTATGGACAGTTCAAGGATGACGAGTTGTCGCCGTATGTCATGGAGCATGTTCTCGCCATGAAACCAAAGCATAGTGACTACATCAGCTCCTCGCGGATGTGTGGTACCTGTCATACGGTTAACTTGCCCAACGTCGACGAACCGTTTACCGGAGATGAATCGCCTGCTGAATTGCAGCCGGACCTGACGGCCAGTGAAAACGTTGAAATTTTTAAGAAATTCAAACACCATGTCGAACAGGCCACCTACCTGGAATGGCTGAATAGTGAATTTGAAAACGAGATCGACAAGGAAAACCCCAAGGCTCGGTCGTGCCAGGATTGTCATATGTCAAAGGGCCTGCATGATCCGCAAAACGGTATCGATGTGGAGCAGATTAAAACCCGGATCGCTGCCGTGCAGGATACGACCTACCCCGATGCAGAAAACCTGACCGAGCTTGAAAATCTGAATATTCGGATGCGGGAACAAGGTTTTCGTCGCCACAATTTCGTCGGTCTCAATGCCTTTTTGCTGGAGATGTTTAATCAGTTCGACGACGTGCTGGGTGTCCGTAAACATGATTTCATGACTGGGTCTCGGATTGATGTGGACAACATGCTCGAGAATTTTCAGATGACGGCTCAAAATGATACGGCGGATCTTAAGGTGGAAGCCACTGTTGCCGGCCAGGAGCTCACGGCGGAAGTCGAGATGCAAAACAAGGCAGGCCATCGTTTTCCCAGTGGGGTCGGTTTCCGAAGGGCGTTCCTCGAATTCCTGGTCGTCGAGAACGCGGGGCAAGATGACGAGAAAATTGTTTGGTCGTCGGGGCAAACCAATGAACTGGGCATTCTGCTGGGCGAAGATGGCCAACCGCTGGCTACCGAATTTTTCGCCAAGGATGCAACTGGCGCGCAACAATACCAACCCCATTACCAGGTGATCACGTCGCCGGATCAGGTCCAAATATACGAGACCTTGTTGTGGAATGCCAAGGAAGAGTTTACGACCAGCTTTTTCCATGGATGTGAAGTTGTCAAAGAC
>JABACA010000190.1 GCA_014237975.1 Mariniblastus sp.
CTTTGTCCTCCGAGTCTTTGTCCTCCGAGTCTTTGTCCTCCGAGTCTTTGTCCTCCGAGTCTTTGTCCTCTGAGTCTTTGTCCTCCGAGTCTTTGTCCTCCGAGTCTTCCGGTTTCTTTTGGCGGATTTTTTCCTTGCGGGAGACCTTAACGATGATTTTATCTCGCGGTTTCTTGTCGCGCAAAGCTCTTCTTAAATCCGAGGGTTTTTCAATTTTCTGGCCATCAATACTAATGATCTTGTCGCCGACCTCGATACCGGATTTTGCGGCTGGCTGATTTGGGTTAACGCGATCAACCCGGTTGGTATCCGAATCAAGGCTCAATCCCAGAAAGGCGGTCGTACTACCTACGATGACACCAAAATCGTCGGCCAGCAAATCCCATTCATCGGAAAAGATGTCAATTGGCACATGCAGATTGTCGGTAAGGTTGGATCCGATCCGGCTGTGAATACCGATAACATTACCATCCATATCAACTAAGGGCCCGCCGGAATCTCCACCAACTAGAGCACAGTCTGTTCGTAGAACTGAACGACTTTTGTAAATTAATCGACCCACTCTGACGACCAACCCGCGGTCTCTGTCCAACCCCCCGGGATGCCCGACCGCAATGACCCACTGGCCACGCTTCAATGAATCAGACTCTCCCACATCGAGGTAGGGCCATTTATCTGGCTTGTTGAGCTTTAGCATGCCCGAGTCAATGCCCGGATGAGTGCCTAACGTTGTGGCAAATGCAATCTGCCCATCCGGAAACGTAATCCTTGCATTCAGGCCGGGCCGGGAAATGACATGGGCTGCCGTCAATATATAGCCATCCCGGCTTATCACGACACCAGTCCCCTGGGACTCGCCAACCGCCACGTTGACCGTGGCTGGTTTCACTATGTCGGCGATCTTGAGGACCTGCTCTTCCATTAACTTCAACTGTTCGATGGAGGTAGGCGCAGTCCCCTCATTCAGGAATTCCATGCTGATGTCTTTTGCATTTGCTGCGGAAGTTTGGCTCGAGGCCGCATCTTCCTGGCAATATGCATTGAGCGGCATAATCAATAGAAATGCCAATAGGACAAAAGCGGTTGCCAAGGGGTGAGTAAGGCTGGGTCGTTGCTGGAAACCAAATTGCATTTGAATCTTGATCCTTGATATTGAGCAAGAGCTCAGATTATTTGGGTTGTACGAGACATCCTTGATGCCTGCCGTCACTCCCACGTTTATTGTACCATTCACATTAAGATTTGGCAGGAAGTTGGGTCAAGTTGAGTCTGAATGACAGTTGATTTCTAATGGTTTTATCGATTTAACGGGCGGGGACTAAGCGGAAACTTGGTGGAAAAGAAGTGAATCGACTTGTAATTGGATGTGGATACCTTGGCTTACGTGTAGCCCAGAAATGGCTGCGGGCGGGTGATACCGTGTTTGCGGTAACCCGTTCAGTAAGCAGATCAGAGGAATTTAAATCGCAAGGAATCACCCCGATCGTTGCGGATGTGACTGATTATCAGTCATTGAATAACTTGCCTGCAGCAGCAACCGTCTTGTTTGCAGTTGGCTTTGATCGCGGACGACATCAAGATGTTCGAGAGGTCTATGTTGACGGATTCAAAAACGTCCTGGAGAGGCTGCCCGGCGAAACCGAACAGCTGATTTATGTTAGCACGACCGGTGTTTACGGCGATCACGATGGTGGGTGGATAAGCGAAACAACCACGGTTCAGCCCAGCAGGCCGAGTAGCCATGCGTGTTGGTTGGCCGAAACGGCTCTGAAACAGTCTGGCTGGTGGGATAAGTCAGTTATTCTGCGATTGGCCGGTATCTATGGTCCTCAGCGGATTCCCCGGCTGGACGCGATTCGGAGCCGTCGCTGGTCGGAACTCAATGCAGACGGATTCATCAACCTGATCCACGTCGATGACGCCACTGCCATCATTGAACAGGTTGCCAAGTTGGGAATTTCTGCAGAAACGTTTCTTGTTTCAGATGGAAACCCGCCAAATCGAACTGAATTCTTTCAGTATCTTGCGGATCGTTTGGGGGTCGGCAAAATTGACTGGCCCAGTCCAGTTGAGACTGAATCTCTACAACGCGGGGCCAACAAGAGAATCTCGAATCGAAAGCTCCTGGAGCGAACGGGCATAAAATTATCCTATGCTGATTTTCGCCAAGGGATTGACCAGTCGTTGCTTTGAAAGCGGTTGTTGCCGCAATCGCCAGTGGCACTTAAAATCTTGGCTCCACTCTTGGTCACCAGCGAATTAACTATGATCGAACGCAAACCAATCTTCCCGAATATCATTGAGTTGAATCATCAGCTAGGGCATGTTATTGGCTGTAATGTTTACTTGATTTATGAGGGCAACGAATGGGTCTTGATTGACATCGGTTATGAAGAAGATGTGGATGAAGTTGTCGAGTTAATTCGGGAATTGGATTTCCCTTTTTCGCAATGCAAGACACTGATCGCGACCCATGCTGATGTGGATCATATCCAGGGGTTAGCAAAAACCAAGCAGATATTACGCACGACTGTTTCAGCTCACCCGTTGGCGGCAGAGCCTTTGCAGACGGGTGATCGGATTAAGACGTTTGCCCAAATTGATGCCCAGGGTATCGATATGGCGATGCCTCCGGTGGAAGTCGAATCGTTGATTGATGACGGTGACGTCATCGAGGTTGGGAATTTGAAACTGGAAGTTTGGTTGACGCCCGGTCATACAGATAGCCAGCTTTCGTTCCGAATGGGGAAATACCTGTTTTCAGGTGACAACATTTATCGTGATGGTTGCATTGGCGCCATTGATGCTCACCACGGTAGCGACCTAAAGGCATTCATTGGTTCGTTGACGCGGATCCGAGAGAGTGACGTCGAGTGGCTGTTGCCCAGCCACGGACCGATGTTCCGCAAGGACAACGCACAACTCGATGCGGTGATCGAACGTGTTACCGGTTATTTGAGTATGGCGGACTTTGGTACCTGTGCCGTCGAATGGCCCTTGATGAACCAGTACGAAGAAGATATTGCAGCCGGCAAGATGCCGGAGTGACCCGACCGACTGGCTTGAGACGCATGGCACTTTGCCTGCTGTCTCGATCGACGGAGGGGTATTGATATCGCGGGCTGTGGGGTTTCCGGCCGTCGCTGGAATTTAAATAGGTTGCTCAAAATTCCTATCGCAGGCCTTGCCAGAAGAAAGCATCGACAGGGCTTGCTAGCTATTGATGGTGTGGTAGACGCTTCAGACAGCCTCGAGCGCGTTAAAGTTTATCCAATCCCGAGGCTCGGTGGTTGGTTCAATTCTGTTTACACCTGATCGCCATAATGTGCCGGTTTTATCAAATAAAACTTCAATCACTGTTGTGATGACTGCCGATTCATTAGTCAGAATCCGATCGTTGTAACGCGGTAAAAAGCAAATTGGAGCCGTGTCGCAGAATATTACCGTGCTTGTGCACGGCGTAGCATCGCCATTGCGTATCACGCTACCTTAATTTGACCCACTGTGAGGAGTACACTCCAATGATTCGTCGCTTTTTGATTGCTGCAGTTTGCGCAGTTGCATTTATGGCGGTTTCGAACGCGGACTCGGTAAATGCACAAGAGCGTGCATTTGGTGCGGTATGGGGCCAGCAAAATTCTGCTGGTAACTTGCAGCGATTCTACCATTATCCATATGTAACATACCCTCAAAACTACTGGGGTAACAACTACTATCGAAGTGCCGATAGTATGTACTATCGTTATCCAGCCGAGATGAGAATTCCGGTTTACAATCGGAGTTGGCAAAACTACTATCCAACTCCACGCCGTTACCATTGGGGAAACCACTTTTTAACGGATATTTTCTAGACTACTCTTTGCCGAAGAGAATTATCAAAAAAGCCGCAGTGTTGACTGCGGCTTTTTTTATGGTGCATTGGCCGTAACTAGGCAACCGCAAACAACAAACTGATTAACAACAGCAATACAAAGGCGGCGGCAAACAATGCAGCACCCAAGGCTACCATCCGTGCCCAGGAGACGGGCGCAGTTCCCGTATGTCGACCTGTTTGACCATTCGCCAGGAACCGGTAAAGATCGCCTTTGTATCGATAAGCGAGTATCCAAACCGGTAGCAGTACCGGTTCACTGTAAATTCCACTGAGTTTCACGTTGACCTTGACATTTCGCGCCCGGCCCAAAACAAATTTCCGGCATGCCTCACGTTCCAGGGATTCGATACTGGCACGAGCCAGGGGACGGGCATATTTGCGTTGAACGCGAAACTGTTCGATGATGTAGTTTTCTAATTGTGCATTTTCCATCGACTGGCCTCCGTTCAGATTGAACGGGCAAATCGAGGCAGTTTCGACGGGTGACAAGACACTGCTGGCACCGATAAGAATACCGGCATAATTGGCGCTATGGTCTCCCGTGACTGGCATCCAATCCCCGCGAGCGCTCCAGGGAACGTTGCTGGAATCTGCCGTCCAGTTGGTTTCAGCTTCTGCTTGAAAAACCCAATAAGGCACAAAAACCGGAGCCATTTGCGTAATGACTGATCCGGAGGCCAGGTCTCTGGGCCGCCAGAAACTGCGGCCCATCCACTTGGTCAGTGTTTGCATCACCGCTTCGCGATCTTGTTGAAACGGTATGACATATTTTGCGCGGAGCGTTTTGGACGGTTCCTGTTCTTGGATTTTCTCGGATCCGCAAAAAGGACAGCGCAGGTTTTGGGCCCGTGCGTCATAGCTCATTGAAGCGCCACATCCCTGGCAACTGAAATGGTGTGTGATCCAGTCCACGCTGACAGTCGATTTGGCAGGGTCGCTTTCTTGTTTTGCCGTTTCCGTTCCGCAATTCGGGCAGAACAGGTCGTCGGCGTCCAGTTGCCCACGACATATGTGACAGCGAAGGACCAGTTCCCCCACCACTGGAGTCGAACTCGGATCCGGATTGGGAAAATCGGTTGGGACCATGAATCTTCTCAGAATCAGCTGAACAAAATACTGAACAAAATACAGATCAAGATGATGGTGATTAGCAGAGCGACAAGACCACCGATCAAGGCGACAATCTTGTGTTTGGAAAGCGGCTTTTCACCCCAAGCTTTGCCTGTTTGCCCGTTGATCAAAAAGCGATAAAGTTTTTCCTTGTAGCGATAACAGAGCGCGAAATAGGGCAACAGCACCAAGTCCGAATTAATCTGGCTGAAGTCAGTCGTGACCTGCAAGTTCCTATACCTATCGCCGGGCAAGAAATCGATGATGTTCTTGGTTTCGCGATCGTAAAAGAACTGTTTGCTGATCGTCATCGCTTCCTGCCGCTCGACGGTGTATTCCTCACTTGCCCAGCCGGCCAAGAAGTAAGGTTCATATCGTTTGAAGGCAGGCAGGTCGAATGGCATCACATGTTCTGCCACGGAGCGATCCAGCGAGTGGCTGGCAGAAATAAGATAACCGCTGTGGTAACGATGATAGGCGCCTTGGCTGTCCCACCATTCGGTTTCACAAACCTGTCGCGTGCGGGTGACCATTTTGCCATTACTGTCTCGTGTTCGATACGTTTCAGTCCGGTACCAGTATTCCCCGATCGAGGCGGACCATTGACTGTCGGCCAACATCGAGAACGACCAGAAAGGCAGGTAAATTCCCTGGATTCGGTCGGTCAACTCAGCCTGTTTTAAATCGCTGGGATGATACCATCGGTTGGAGTTGATCCAATGCTGAAATTTCTCAATCGCCTGATCCTGGGGTACTGCAAAACCGATAATGAACTCGGGTTCTTGACGACCCGTCTGTGCTGAAGAAAAATCGACAACATAAGTCGAGCTGCAGAACGGACAGGTGTAACTGCGCTTTTGTTTGTCGATACCAATGATCGATCCACAGCTCTTGCATTCCAGCTTCTTGCGGTCTGTCGCAGGTTGAGCACCATCATCGATTTGAATTTCACTGCCACAAACGTGGCAAAATCGATCCCCTTTGTCGACGGGACTCCCGCAGTTTTTGCAAGGATCGGCCGACGGCATGACCGTTTCCGCATCAACAATCACATCACTCTTGGCAGAATTTTGCAAAGGGGATTGAACCAGTTCGACATCGGAGATGAGATGCGAGTGATCGATTTTATTCACGGCAAACCGGCTGAAACGAGTGAGGCGTTTGGAGCTGCTTTCTTGTTGATTCTACTGAACTTTGCTGGATTGATCATAAACGGCCTGCAACAGGGATTCGACATCCTTGAATTTCGTTTTTGAGGCGAGGGGTGCTTCTAACAGTCTTCGAGCATCTGACTCGGAATGACCTAGCGTAAGGAGAATCTGGAATGTTTCATCAACCACATTCCGTTCGACCTGTTCCAAATCGTTATCCTCGCCGCCGCCCGTAACCATCAGTGCAAATTTCGGCATTTTTCGACGCAATTTTGCCACAATCCGCTCCGCTGTGGCGGGGCCAATGCCAGGCAACGTGGCGATAACCTTTGTGTCCTGCTGTTCGATCGCTTTGGCGACATCCTGGACGGGTCGCACCATGGCACGCAGGGCTTTCTTGACACCAAGTCCATCGACGGAACAGAACAGCTCAAAAAACTCTCGCTCAATTTCACTATTGAAACCAATCAGTCGGGGAGTCATGCGGCCGCCCTTTTGGACGTTACCGTCAATGTATTGAATGGTGATGAGGCTGATTTCCGAGCCGACACTCATTTGCAGGTGTCGCCGTGTGAAATCAGGTATCAGGATCTCGTACTCGAAGGGATCGATGCCAATGGTTGCCGAATTTTCATCCAGCCGAATCAGATTGCCTTTTATTTTTGTAATCAAAGCAGGCTCGCAGGCTTGTGGGACATGTAGTAGTGACACATGGCAATAGCCAACGCGTCGGCAACATCAGGTGGCTCGGGAACATCTGTCAGGTTAAGTTGTTTGGCGACGGCCAACTGAACCTGATTCTTGGGCGCCCGGCCATTTCCCGTCATGATTTTTTTCACTTGGGTTGCCGCGTAATGATGCAGAGGCAATTGGTTTTGCGCAACGGCCAGGCACATGACACCACGGGCGTGCCCCATCAAAATCGAAGTCGTGGGATGATTATAGTGACTGTATAGATCTTCGATAGCGACGATGTCAGGCCGGGCTGACTGGATTACGTCAACGATGCCGTCATAAATGGCAGCCAAACGCGTTGGCAGGTTGTCGGATTTTGTACTGCGGATGATCCCGGCTTCTACCAATTCGGGCTGAGAACCGTGAACATCGATCAGTCCGTAACCTGTAATATTCAACCCGGGATCAAGACCCAGAATAATGTTTCCTCGGGTTGGTTTTTGGTTCGACAATCTGACCCCCCTTCAATGAAACAATCTACTCGTCCGTTTGATAGAGTAATGCAATGCACTGGGCCATCATGCATTCCTCTGCACCAATTTGACCCATTCGTTCACCCGTCTTGGCTTTCACATTAACAAGGTCCGGTTTTAGCCGAAGAGCCGCTGCGATCGACTCTGCAATCTCCAACTTGTACGATGACAATTTTGGGCGCTCCGCGAAAACGATGCAATCGAGATTGATCAATTGGAATCCTCGTTCACCGGCTCGCGCGAATGCCATTTGCAGCATTTCTATAGAATTCCGGTCTTTGTTTTCGATCAGATCATCTGGAAACATCTCGCCGATGTCGCCCAGTCCTGCCGCTCCAAGAATGGCGTCAGTGACCGCATGCAGTAGTACATCCGCGTCGCTGTGCCCGTCTAAATGCTGGTCGTACTCGATACGAATACCTCCCAGGACCAGTGGCCCACCCGGTACCAGCCGGTGTGTATCATGCCCAATTCCAATTCTCAATTTTTCAGGGTTCATATCGTTTTGACGGTCTTGGTTGAGCGTTGCTGTCTTGGGTCAATTGCATTTTGAGTACGGGCGGAATCCGATAAGTGATGAAATCCCCGTGCCCCACAAACCCCGATTATAGTGGTTCTTCGAGTTTTTCGAACCTTGCTCAATCACGCCTGTCGGCCTGCAACCCCCGTACCTATAATCTGGCAATGTCGATTATCGAGATCAAAAATCTGAGCAAGTCCTACCGCGTCTACCAGAAGCAGGAGGGCGTTTGGCCATCGATTCGCGGGCTATTCCGCCGTGAGTATCGCGAAGTGCGAGCGGTTCGAGATATCAGCCTGGACGTTCAAGCGGGTGAATTCGTGGCTTTTTTGGGCCCTAATGGTGCAGGGAAAACGACGACGTTGAAGTTGTTGTCGGGTGTCATTAATCCGGATTCCGGGGATTGCCGTGTGATGGGCCATGTACCCTGGGAGCGAGAAAACGAATATCGCCGTCGGTTTGCATTGGTGATGGGACAAAAAAACCAGTTATGGTGGGACCTGCCAGCGGCGGAGTCATTTCGGTTGAACCAGCATATTTATGCGGTTCCCCTGGACGAGTTCAATCGCACACGGGATGAATTGTGTGAGATGTTGGAGGTTTCCCATTTACTCGGGCAGCCGGTCCGTGAATTGTCCTTGGGTGAGCGTATGAAAATGGAGTTGATTGCCGCCCTTTTGCATTCGCCGGAAGTGTTGTTTCTGGACGAGCCTACCATTGGATTGGACGTGGTGGCAC
>JABACA010000191.1 GCA_014237975.1 Mariniblastus sp.
TCGATCAACATGGACGGGGTGCCATGTGTGTCCGTGTTACCCAGCGGGTTCACTCCCACTTTAACATTAGGAGCCCAACGCTCGCCTTTCGGTTTGCGGTGATCGTAAGAGGTGATCGTTGGCCGATTCATGTCGCCCTGGTAGACGACGTAAGTTTTTCCGTCGCGGTGCCAGGCATGCGGATTGATGAGACCGCTGGTCGCGGCGATCCCCCCATCCTCGGCGAAGTGATCATGGTCTGTCGGACTGGCCACACCGTTCGGTCCTGGTTGATGTTGCGCTTGCACGGGCGCAGCCAACGAGAACCAGGCGATTACGGTCGCCATAGCGAGATGGATTGGTTGGTTTCTCATTGAATGCTCCATCGTTGATTTTTCGTTATCGCCGTGGCTGACAAGAAACGCTTGGGTTTTTTTGTCACGGCATCGTCACTTGCACAAAGACCGATTGTTTACAGCACTTCTACCGGTCCCTCGGTGACGTGCTGGAGGTTGTTCGGGTAGTCCTCGCCGACAAAGGCGGAAACGGAAACCTGGCCCTGCGAATAGTTGCTCGGTATCTGAAAGGTAACCGTCAGCTGCCCCTTACCTTCGGCCGGCTTGACGATCCTCTCGATCCGCTGCCCTTCGGCATTCTTGAGGGTGACGTGAAATTGCTGTTGCCCCAATGCCTTACCCAGTTTGTGGTTAATCAGGACCGGGAACGGTTGGCCCAATTTTGCCTGCTTGGGTAATTCCAGCTGAAACAGATTTTTTTTCTGCCGGTTGTTCTGTTGCCGGTTATTTCGTTGGTTAGCTGGTTTCTTGTTTCTCTCTTTCGCTTTCCGTTGATCCGCTTCGGCCTGTAATTTGTCGATGTAGGCACTGACGGCGACCGGATCGTTTCGATTTTGAAAAACGGGCAGCAACGGGTCGTTCGACTCGCGCATGATGGTCTCCATCGCCCGGCGATGTTGGGCCAGCGGTTCGGCATAGTTCGGATCGTCAATCAGGTTGTGCAACGCATCGGGGTCATTTTCGTAATCGTAGAACTCCTCGGGGACACCGTGTTGGAACAGGTTTAGCCGTGCCGCGATGGCAGGATTGTCGGGCGCGACCTGGTTCATCGCCCGAAAGGCCATCGTGCCCCGGGTGGCCGTCTGAAAGGTCCGTTTACCGTCGGCCCAGGGGTTGAAGATATAACCGTACTTTTTGGATTCGACGCTTCGCATCGGGCTCCGGTTGCGACCCGAGTTTTCATTGTGGAACTTGTAGACCATCTCCCGGCCGTCCTGTTTTTTGCCTCGCAGGGTAGGCAGGAAGGATTGGCCATCCAGTCCGTCCGGTTGTTCGGCGCCCACGATATCCATCAGTGTGGGTACCAAATCGACCGCCGAAATCATATGCTCCCGATCCACGCTGCCCGGCTCGGTGATGCCGGGCCAGCGGACAATCCAGGGCGTATGCGTGCTGTGATGCCAGACGGCCGTTTTGGCAAAGGGGAGTGGCATGCCATGGTCCGACAGGAACATGACGACCGTATTTTCTGCTTCGCCCGATTCATCCAAGGCCTTCATGATCTGGGCCACGCAATCATCGGCGCGGCGTACGGAAGAATAGTAGTGAGCCAATTCCAGGCGGATGTCCGGGTGATCGAACAGGAACCCGGGGATGGGAACCTCGTCCGGCTGGTAGATCTTGCTGGGGACGTTCTTGTCGTCGACCGGTTGGCCTTTGCCATTGATACCGTAGAACGGCTTATGGGGATCTGAAATATTCACGTTCAGACAAAACGGCTTGCCCGCCTGTTTTGCCATGGCAATGCCGCGTTGCGTGGAACGGTAATAGCTGCGCGGATCCTTGACATGCTGTTTTTCACCCTCGATCACGGTCAGGTCGGCATCCCAGGCATACGGTTGATACGGTGTCGAGTGCGAGACCTTCCCCCGGATCCCGACGAAGTAACCGGCCTTCTTCATCAGGTCGACCAGGTGAGGGTAGCTTGTGTCTTTGACCTGGTAAAATCCCTCGACACCCGTGTTATGGGAATAGCGACCGGAAAAGAGCACGTTACGCGATGGATAACAGCTACCCGTTTGCACGTGCGCGTGCTGGTACCGCAGCCCTTGACTGGCCAGTTTGTCGATATGGGGCGTGGTGCCTGGCAGGCTGCAACCAAACGCACCGACCGAATCACAGCTCATATCGTCTACCGTGACGATCAGGATATTGGGGTCGACGCCGAACTTGGTGTCTTGTGCTTCGATTCCTCGATGGAGAGAGTGAACCAGCAGCAAAGTAACCAGAAACGAAATGAAAATCCTGAGGCTCATCAACTTTTCCCAGTTCAAAGGTCGGATACAAACGGTTTCATGATCGTACACAATAAATCGGCCCATATCAGTTAAAAGTCTCAAAACGTCCCTGGATTGGTTCCGAGCAAGATTCCTGTCAAGGAAAAAAACGGGCCAATCCCAAACCGGCTACCAGGTGGAACGGTAGTCAAACGGTTAAGGATCGGCCCCAAATGGTACTCCGTGTCGCTTGCCTGGTCGACCAACGGATTCGATCGAAACAAGCAGATTGCGTTTACTATTTGTATTACCCTAATTCATCTTCTACCCACCGCAGCCTTTGACCATGGTTGCGATCAAGGAGTGATCCAGTTTCTCCGACGTCGCCTTAATAATGTCATGGTGGCCAACCCGCCGATCAAGATCAAACCGGAAGGCTCCGGTACAGCATCCGCTGAAAGAGCCAATGTCAGGGTTGGATTTCCGCCTGGGTTTAACGAGATGAACTGGGCGCCCAAGACGTCGGAATAAGGGAAGCCATAGACGGAGTTGTCGCTGTTGGCAGCAATCAGCGCAGCATACTCATTGTAGAAATTGGCGTTGTCTTGCGCCGCGTCAAAAAAGTACTCGGTTGAACCGAGCTCGAAAAACTGTTGGCTACTCATCTGGCCAAGTTCAATACCATCGATCTCCTCAGTGCTGCCCCAGACGCCCAGGTTGAAACCTGCAAAAATGTCGCGCATGGCGGCCGCTTCGTTGGAGGTAAAACTGGTCTTGAAAACCCCGTCAATCGTCGCTTCATACGGATTGGTTTTATAAATTTCTTTACTGGTAAAGAATTTGCTGTCCAGTGTCAGACTGCCGATCGTTCCTTCGCCATCCTGTCGCGTCAGCACGACATTGCCCTGGGCGTCGACCGATCCTGCCAGGTTGAAATCATTGCCGTACTTATCGGACATCACATGGATTTGGTTGCCAATCAACTCATCTCTCATCGCTTCGTGGTAAGAACCGATATTGCCGTAAGGTGAAAAGCCGGGAACTGCGTCGGCCGTCGATGGCGCGATCACGCGTACCACGTTACCAATGCCGGGTACGTTGATGCCATGAGGGCCGGTCACAATGGCATAGCCGTTTTGGTTCGTCGTCTGATCCTTGATGGCTGGCATGATGTTTCCCAGAGCCGTGGCAAAATTCGCCTGATTCCATTTCACAGTGCTTGAACCGTTGTTGAGTTCCAGCGGCATGCTGATGAAATCGGTCCCGGTCAAATTTGCCCCGCCCCACGGGTTATTGGTGGCGAAGGTCATTTCGAAATGATCAAACCGTTTGTGGTAGTCCGCTAATGACGTGTTGTTGAAATGCGACCCGTTTCCGGATTCGAGCGTCTCCCCGGCCGAAACAAATACCCGGCCAGAAAAAGAATTGATCGTGAACCCACTGAGGGTCGAATGAGCAGCCACGGCGTAACCTATGCTGTCCGAGTTGTTGATGTTGCTGCCGATCGCGCCGCCGCCCAGTGAGCCCGGTAAGGTTCCATCGACCACTCCATTGGCAAAATAAATGTAGACCGTTTCGTCCCGGTTATTGACAACATCAAAATTCATCGGGTTCTGTGCAAGCGCCGGGGATATCCCAAGCAGCTGAGCCGTCAATATCCCAATGAACCAACCCCCAAAGCCTCTTCGATACAACATGGTACTTCCCCGTTTACTATCCGAACGGTCGCGTAAGAACTGGCAAAGTCGGTGACACGTCTGTTCCGAAAACGTGGTATGACTTCGCCGAGCAAACTGCAGTTCAGTATATTTCAATATGCACCGTTCTTCGAATTTCATCAACGGGTTGTTTCTTTTTTCACAAGTCTGAAAAACGATGTGAACAAGAAACCAGGTGGTCAATAAGAAGGGTGGAATGATCGGTCAGTGATCGAGATAAAGTCATGGATTGGCATCCCCTTGTTGGCTCTTTTGTTCTGTTCAACAATAACCACCACAAAGGAGGGTGTTAAGGTCGTGTCCCAATCAGCCCCGGATGTAAAACTGGTGGATGTCGTGAAGACCTTCGATGGTAGCATCGAAGTTGTCGATCATCTGAATTTGGATATTCCTTCCGGTGGATACGTGGCCTTGCTGGGGCCCACCGGGTGTGGCAAAACGACCGTGTTACGAATGGTGGGCGGGTTGCTGGCGCCAGAAGCCGGCGAGATTCAGTTTTCTCAACCGTCATCACAAACGGCATTCTGTTTTCAAGAGCCTCGCCTGCTGCCCTGGCGCAATGTACGGCGGAATGTGGGACTGCCGCTGGAGTTGGCCGGGCAGCACGATTTTGATCAGGCGGTCCAGGAGGTGCTGGGACTGGTCGGATTGACGGATGCAGCAGAGCGGATGCCGGCGGCCCTTTCGGGTGGGATGAAGATGCGGACTTCATTGGCTCGAGCGTTGGTTTCGAATCCCAAACTATTGTTGCTGGATGAGCCGTTTGGCGCGTTGGACGAAGTGACTCGATTTCGGCTGGATGAAGACGTGGCCCGTTTGGTTCGTGGTCGTGATACGACCGTCTTGATGGTGACGCATTCGATTAGTGAAGCCGTTTTTTTGGCGGACGAAGTAGTCGTTCTATCGCCCCGTCCGGCCCGGATAGTTGAGCGATTCCGGATTGACCTCGGAGAACGTCTCCCGGAATTGCGTGCAACCCCAGAGTTTGCCTTGATGACGTCGAAAATCTACGAAGCCCTGCGGGCTGCCATGGGAGAGCCAGCATGAAAGGCGGCTTACGGGTATGGTATGTCAGCTGGCCACCCCTCCTGGTGGTTTGCCTGTTACTGTTCTTGTGGGAATTGGGGGTGACCCTGTTTAGCATTCCTCCGTACATGCTCCCGACGCCTTGGCAAGTCGGGCAGGCATTGGTCGACCAGCCGGGGCGGTTGTTATCAGCCACGGGCCGAACGGCGATTGCCATGCTGTTGGGATTTATCTGTTCGGCGGTCGGAGGTGTGGTTTTGGGGAGCTGCCTGACATTGGTCCCGCTGGCGCGACGTGGCGTCTATCCGTTGACCCTGATTCTGCAAATGGTACCCCTGGTGGCGATTGCTCCGATGCTGGTGGTCTGGTTCGGTTGGGGAATTCCCAGTGTGATCGCAGCAGCCTGCATCGTTTCCATTTTCCCGGTGATTGCCAGTACCCTGGATGGACTGCAATCGGTTGACCCTGGCTTGAAAGAGCTGTTTCGCATTTACGGTGCCGGGAAAATGCGAACTTGGTGGATGCTTGGTTTTCCCGCATCCTTACCGAGCATCTTTACCGGTTTGAGAATTGCTGCGGGTCTTGCGGTGATTGGCGCCATTGTGGGAGAATTTGTTGGCTCGTACGGGGGTGACCATGCACCGCTCGGTTCGGTGATCACAAGTGCCCTCAAGCAAACTCGAACCGATGTTGTGTTTGCTGCAATTATTTTGGCTGCCGCACTGGGGTTTGCCCTGTTTGGAATCGTGAACCTGTTGGGGTGGCTGTTCCTGCGACGGTGGCACTCCTCGGCTCGTTGATTTTACTTGATGAAATACAGACGAAAGTTGAATTGTATGTTCTTGCGTTGGGTAGCATTACTTCTGGTTTTTATGCTGATGGGGTGTGGTTCCGCAACGGACACGGACACGGGTACTGTCAAGGTGAAAGTCCAGTTGAACTGGTTTCCGGAATCTGAATTCGGCGGCCTTTATGAAGCAGATCAAAACGGGTTGTTCCAGCAGGCCGGGCTGGAGGTCGAACTGTTAAAAGGGGGGCCCAGTGTTCCGGCTGCCCAAATGGTTGCCAGTGGTCAAGTTGATTTTGCCGTTGTCTCGGGACCCCAACTGCTTACTTTGCGATCCCAGGGTGCCAAGGTGACGGGGATCTTTTCGACGTTTCAACGGAACCCCCGCGGAATCGTTGTGCACAAAGATTCGAAATACACGAGTCTTGAATCGTTGTGGAAAAGTTCGGCAACGGTCATGGGTGAAGACGGGCTTGAGTTCATCAAGTGGCTGAATCGGGATTATGGTGGCAAAGATCTTTCGTTTGTTCCTTACACGGGTTCTTTGGCGCCGTTCATCGGAAAGAAAGTGGATGCCATGCAGTGCTTTGCCACGGCCGAGCCGGTACAGCTTGAGCTCGATCGGGTTCCCAATACGGTCTTTCTGGTGGCCGACACGGGATACAATCCTTACGTCACGGTGATTGCCGTGAACGATGCTTTTTTGGAGAAACATCCAAACCGCGTAAGTGATTTTACGACCGCGTTACGACATGGATGGGATTCCTACTTAAGATCGCCTCAGAAAACAAATGAATACATGCATGGTTTGAATCCCGACATGACGATGGAGGTTCTTGAGAAATCGAGTTCCCTGTTGCCCGGATTCGTTGAGTCGGACGATACCAATAAGAACGCGATTGGCTGGATGACCGACGCGCGGTGGGATACGCTCAAGAAACAACTGGTTGAATTGGGACAGCTCGACAAAGAAGCGGCTGGCAAAATCGGAACGCCGTTCTTTAATCCACCCATCACAACGAAAAAATGACCCAAACCGATTCGTCCGACGACGTTGGTAGGTAATCAGTTTTCAGCCATGCTTCCCGCGGTCGAAATTACCCCTGTTTTTTAGTAATTTCGCTAACAAATCTGCTGGAATATTAATGTTTTAGTTCTTTCCTGCTCTGGGGACGTATATTTACATGGTTGCAGCTATTGTTAAAATTGGCGGTTTGGGTTCAGGATTTACATCGAGAGAATCTAGAAGGGAAGCCGCGATGCGTATTTTTTCAAACTTTGGGTTGTGCTTCGTAGCGATGGCGCTCGTCTTGTTAATCGGTATGCCTTCTTTCGCGTCGATTTACAATAACAATTGGAAATCCGAATTGGCCGTATCCGATTTTGCCGACTCGGTCACCGGTTCTCCCGCTCGTTTTACGGCTGGTGTTGGTTGGACGATCGAGCCAGGCGCCGATGATTTCTACCATGAAGTGTACGAGCGACCGACCAGCCAGGTATTTCAATCGACGGTCAGTGGAGCTCCTGCCTTCGACAACTACCACGAGGCACTCGATATTGTCAGCGGCCAATTTGCGATTGATTCTTTGAATGGACTTGCTTATTTCTCAATCAACATGAACGGTCAAGATGAACTGACGGCCGACGGCAGCGTTGACTTTGTTGGTTTCAAACATTTTTATCGAATTCGCATATCCGACAACGCCGACTTTTTTGGCGGCTACATGTTTGGGGTCAAGGATCCGTATGGCAACTCCGTGGGTAACTCGTTCGATAACTCCAATAGCTACAAATCGACCCAAATGTGGAGCGACCTGGATGCCTCCTGGGTCACAGGCACCGGTTTGACGACGACGGGAGAAGGCACTGATGGTTACGATGAAATGACCAGCGAAGGTGATTCCAATAAAATCCGTTCCCGTATTGTTGGAGACTCCGTCGAGTTTGCACTTAACTATCAGGGCCTCGGAATCGATTCTACGTCTTTGTCCCATTTCATTTTTGAAGCGAACCAGGGGCTTACCGATCCACAGAACTACTTCTGGAACGACAAGTATAATTTTGATCAGGCCGGCTCACCCTACGATCCCAAGGAACCGCCTCAAAATATCTACGAGCTGGATACATTGATGGGTGGGTATGCCCCGTCGATGGTCCCCGAGCCCTCGTCTGCCATGCTTTGGATATTGTTGCTTGGTCTCGGCGGACTGCGTCGCCGGAGCCTTTGAATTGGGCCGCGGTTGCGATTCATCGTTGGTTTTACTTCAGGGATCGGCATCATCCGCTGTTGATAGGTGCTGAATAGGCTGTAAAATCGGTTCGATCTGGAATCAGTGGAATCGAGCCAGCCATTTCGGTCGTCGCCATAGCGTTAAACGGAATGATTCACTGATCTGGCAGGAATCCCGAAAACGGATTCGCTGGTTTTGACCAGGATCACAGGGGCCGGTAGCTCAGTTGGTTAGAGCAGGGGACTCATAATCCCTTTGTCGCGGGTTCGAGTCCTGCCCGGCCTACTACACCTTTTTATTTTCTTCGGCATTGTGCCTTAAGTTGTTGCCAGCTAATCAGTTACGTGATCACGTTAATTCTTGTTGATTCTTGTTGATCGTTAAATGACTCAATTAAGGAGTCATACAGGGAGTCATGGACTGATCGCGGCTGAATCAAATGATTCATTTCAGAACGATCTTCTTGTTCTTGTTGCCGCCAGTGGTTTCATAGTCTGGTAACTGCCTTCTG
>JABACA010000192.1 GCA_014237975.1 Mariniblastus sp.
CGAGTGGGCCGGGCCCGAGATCACCAGTAGCCCAGAAAAAAACAACACTATCGCCGTAGAAAATCGCAGTCTCATTGTTAAAATCTCAGTTGAGTCAGTGGGGATACAGGGCCTGTTCGATTTGCCTACTGAAGCGAACATCCTGATTTTGCTGATTCATTTTAGCCGAATTCTCGAACCCTTTCGACCAAGCAAGTCGGCGGAAATTCAAACATTGATACTGGTCTGGAAAACGATTGTCTGACTCACAAATTAACGCCCTGCTGGCGCATTACCGCCTGCATAATCGAAATGCAATCACCCACGTGATTCGCTCCGCCGTATCACTGGGGATCATTGCCGCCCTGGCCGAGGGGCAAAAAACGGTGGGTCAACTGGCTGAGCAACTTGAATTGCAGATTGACCCACTGTCGCTGCTGATGAAGGTTTTGGTGGAAACCGAACTGGTCGAGCAATATGGTGACGATTTTGCCTTGTCGACCGTTGCCCGGTTGATTCCTCGGGAGTTGCGGGATTTTGGAGATTTCCACTGGAGCCACCTGGGCGATTTTATTCGCAGTGGAGTCAACCTTTCCAACGACGACGCGATCCCGGCGACCGATTCCGATTTCCTGGCCAATTCCGCAGCGAATGAATGGTTGGCAACGCCCGCCGCACTGGATGCAGCCCAGGTTCTCGATTTTGGCGGTTCAAGAAAATCGTTAAGAGTCCTGGAGATCGGCAGTGGTAGTGCCGTATTCGGAGTGACATTGATTCACCGAGACCCTGAATCACGATTGGTTTTGCTCGACGACGAAGCGGGCTTGAAAGCGGCTCAAAAGACCGTCGAGAGCGTCGGTGTCGAAGATCGCGTTGACCTGGTGCCAGGCAACTACCTGAACCCGGAACTGGGTGATGATCTGTTCGACATGGTTCTGATGGCAGGCATCTTGCATCGTCACTCAATGGAAACATGCCAAGCTCTTTTTGCGACCGCGCATCGCTTGCTGAAACCTTCGTCCGAAATGGTGGTCGTGGACATTTTCCCCGGGCAGGAGAAGGGCGAAATAAATTATCGAATTGCAGAACTCGAAATACGGTTGCGTTCCTCTGCCGGACAGTTGCATGACCCAGCGAGTATTCAGCATGAAATGATCATGCACGGGTTCGATCAAATCCGGTATGCCCACTTGCCTGCGGCGCCCTATTTCTGGGGGTTGATTCTAGCGATCCGCGATTGAGCCTGAGGGGTATTTTCCATATTCAACAGGCAATCTCCAGCCTCAACTTCCAAGCGAACCAGTTGATCCACCAACGATTGTGTGTCGGCCCCCTGTTTTTCAATCCATAATCCATAAGTGGCATCAGGCAATCCTAAAAATTCAAATCGATCCGCTTCCAGGCAAGCGATGATCCCCACTGCAATCTCTCGATTCAAACTCGGGTTGGCGGCAAAACGGCTCGTCCAATTCAACAAGTCATCCGAGAAAATCCTGCTGTAGCCCCGCGCATTTTGGCGAATCTCCTCTTTGGTCAAGCTGCTCTGCTCCTCTGTAAAGTCAGTCATGCGACGAACATCGAATGCAAACCGGACGGCCATTTCTGAGTTGGGAAGTTGGGCCAATAACAGATCGGTCCAGCGCTCAAGATGAACCCGCAATCCGTTGATTTCCATGGGCGATTCCAGCTCACATTGATGGGGAGCAACCATCAACCGCAAAGCCCGGTTACGAGCTTCGACCTGGCTGGCGTGAACATTCCTGGCAACCGCCTCCATTTCCTCAGCTCCATGGTATTTTTCCCGGCTGGACATCATGGCGGCCCAAATTCTTGTCAAAATTTCCGACAGCAGGATTTCTTCCACGACCACCTTGGCCGCAGGCCAGGGATTATGTTCCGGTTCAAGATTCCTCGCATCCATTTCGAAATGACGCAAGTCATTCATCCATCGTTGCATCCGACACTTGAAAGAAGTCCAATACTGTTGAGCGGCAATGGAGGACTTGGACTCCAGGCTGTGCATGAGACTGTCGGAATTGAAAGCTAACCAACTGGCAAGGACTGCAAGTTCTCTGGCATGCATGGATCAAGGTTTTCCGTCAATGAATGAATGGTGTGATGATAACGATCAGCAGCAAAAAAAGTGCCAAACTCGGCTGGAACTGCCAAAATGGTTCTTGGCTCGCAGGGTGCCGTGTGTCCCAACACCCGTTTACCGGAAGCCAGGGACCTATGATGAATTATTTCAACATGCCGTTGCCCTATTTCAACAACCGTACTGATCAACCTCTCCCTTTTGAGATGATTTGATGAACACGTCACTACCATCGGAAACCCGAACTCATTTCGGCATTTCCCAGTTCATGAAAAAACACTTTCGTCACTTTAATGCTCGCGAAACATTGGCCGCGGCGGAGGCCTATCAATGCCACATCGACCAAGGTGGCAAAATGCTACTGGCCATGGCCGGCGCCATGAGTACTGCTGAGTTGGGCATCTCTTTGGCTGAGATGATCCGCCAGGACAAGGTCCACGCCGTTTCCTGTACGGCAGCCAACCTCGAGGAAGACGTCTTTAACCTGGTGGCCAACTCGGAATACAAGATCTGCAGCCAGTATCGCGAACTGTCATCCCAAGACGAAGTACAACTGCGGGACGACGGCTTTAATCGCGTTACAGATACCTGCATCCCGGAAAGTGTAATGCGGCATATCGAGGGACCATTCATGCAGCAGTGCAGTGATCTGGCAGAACGTGGAGACTCTATGTTTCCAAGCCAAATTTTCTACGCATTGCTCGAACAAAATTTGTTGCAACCCCATTTTGATATTTCACCAACCGACAGCTGGCTTTATGCCGCGTGGGAAAAAAAGATACCCGTTTACTCCCCTGGATTTGAAGACTCGACACTGGGGAATATTTTTGCGGCCAGGGTCATGCAGGGTAAAATCAAATCTCATCATGCCGTTCGCACTGGAACCGAACAGATGCAGAGCTTGATCGAATGGTACCTTGAAAAGGATGCCCAATGCCCGATTGGCTTTTTCCAGATTGGCGGAGGCATTGCCGGAGACTTTGCCGTTTGCTGTGTACCCACCATCTTGCAGGATCTCCAGCGAGACTGTCGCCTGTGGCAGTACTTTGCCCAAATCTCGGATTCGACAACTTCTTATGGCTCCTATTCGGGCGCGGTGCCTAACGAGAAAATCACCTGGTACAAACTTTCTGAAGATACTCCCAGGTTCATGATCAACTCGGACGCCTCGATCGTTGCGCCACTGATTTTTGCGTACGTCCTGGGACAATAAACGCTAACCAAAATAAGCCCTAACCAAAAACCGGGTGGGCCGGTTCCCGCATTGGGAAATCGACAGATAGAAACGACTGACAGGGCCCGCTGACCAGCCATCGATCTGCTGCCAGGGTCGGACAGGCCAATCTCTCCAACGGAGCTACTCCCGATTCCGCTGCCCCCATTTCACCTTTTTATTGGACAAAAGGAGTCGTTTTGCTGAACGGAATGAAATTTTTGATGCCTGGAGTCGGTCGGCCGCCAGTGGTCTGTGGGGTTTTTGTGGACTTGTCAGGTCCAGCTACCGATATTCAGGAAAATGCCTTACGGCTGATCCTGGTTTTTGATACAATTCGAGGCTCGAAAAAGACAGGTAACCCCTCTGTAAGTTGGGAGTGGCGATGGCCAAAAAGGGTAAAAGTAAAAAGAAACTTGAAGTACTTCACCTCGTTTGCGAAGAAACGGGCGACTACAACTACACGATTCGCAAAAAATCGGGTGGCGAAAAACTGAAAGTCAAGAAGTACAGTCCCCGTCTGCGCAAACATACGATGCACAACGAGAAGAAAAAATAGCATTGGCGCATGCCAATTCGCCCTTGTGCACGGTACCCGCTGATTCCACAGTCGACGTCTGTCGGCTGTTTTTTTATGCCTATCTGGTAGGATGTCAGTCCGCAAACCTGCCGGCCTGAGATAACGGGGATTCGATCGATGCCTTTAAGATGGACTGTCCAGCATCATGACATGGCTGCCATCGAATCACTACAGACAACCTGCGGAGTCTCGCCGGTCGTGGCGCAAATCCTGGCAGTTCGCGGGATAACCCACCCGGAGCAGGTGCGTCAGTTCTTGGACCTCAAGATGACTGGACTTCGGCCTCCCAATGAATTGCCTGGCGTTTTAGCGGCGGTTGAACTCATCTACGACGCTATCGGCAACCAACGCAAAATCACGATCTACGGCGACTACGATGCCGACGGGATGACATCCACCGCAATTCTTTATCATTGTCTTCAGTTGCTCGACTGCCCGGTCAATTATTATGTTCCCAATCGACTGGATGATGGTTACGGGCTGAATTCAAACGCGTTGGAGAAACTGAAACAGCGCGGTACTGAAATGGTCATTACCGTGGACTGCGGGATTACCAGTTTACAGGAAGTCAAACGAGCGAAGGAACTAGGGCTTCAGATTGTCATTACGGATCATCACCATGTCGGCGAACTCCTGCCCGAGGCTGATGCCATCGTCCACCCCGCGCTGCCCGGATCGAATTACCCTTTTGAGGGTTTGTGCGGAGCGGGCGTCGCGTTCAAACTTGCCTGGGCGTTGTGCCAACGGCACTGCGGCTCGGAAAAGCTACCGGAACGTTACCGGAATTTCCTGTTCCGCGCGATCTCCCTGGCAGCCGTTGGTACCATTGCCGATGTTGTTCCTTTGCTCGATGAAAACCGAATCCTTGTTCGGCATGGTTTGAATTGTCTACGACAATTCGCCAACCCCGGACTGACTCATTTATTGCAGATCTGCAAATTGGCTGACAAACCAAAGCTCGATTCCGAAGACATCGCGTTTTCCATTGGTCCCCGTTTGAATGCGGCCGGCCGGCTCGGCCAGGCTCAGCTGGGAGTCGAACTGTTGACGATTGATTCGGAAGAACGAGGTCAGGCGCTGGCTGATTACATTGACCAACTCAACAAGAGTCGCGACTCACTGGATCGCAAAATCTTACGGTCGGCCAACAAACTTATCGAAGAGCGTTTCGATCCCAGTGCAGAGCCGGCATTGGTTCTGGCTCAACCGGATTGGCATCTTGGCGTGATCGGGATCGTGGCCGGTAGAATTGCGGAAAAGTACCATCGGCCAACGATCCTGATATCGATCGACAAGCTCAGCCAAAAACCTGCCGTGGGATCTGCGCGAACGTCCTGTGGTGTCAATTTATACCAGGCAATATCCAACTGTGGCGAACTATTGGTCAAGTTCGGTGGTCATCGAGCGGCCGCCGGACTTTCGATTGAACCAGACAGGATCGATGAATTCCGGGAAGCCTTTTGTGACCAGGTTACCCAGCAGGTAGCGGTTGAAAATCTGGTACCGGAGTTGGACATTGATGCCGAAGCGCCACTGAGCCAGTTAACCCTGGAGACGGTGAATGACCTTGAAAAACTGGCTCCGTTTGGACAGGAGAACCCGCGTCCGATGTTGTGCGCCACGCAGGTTCGCCTGGCGGCGGAACCGAAGACCATGGGTGCCGATAATCGCCACCTGGCGTTGCAGCTGGAACAGCATCGTGTTCGGATACGAGCGGTAGGATTTGGAAAGAGTGACTGGATCGAAAGCCTGACCAACGGGACGGAGTACTTTGATTTTGCATTCAAGCCGGTGATCAACGAGTTTCGAGGTCGACGCAACGTCGAACTCCATTTGGTTGATTATCGCCAATCTCAACCAGCTTCGATGTCAACAACGTGACAGGTGATTTCATGGAAATCCCCGCCGCATGGCCCGCGGAAACCGACTGGACCCAACTGCTGGGAGACTACCTGACCAGTCATTCGTTTTACCAGCTCCAACAATTTGTGGTCAATCAAAGAAAACACCATACGGTGTATCCGGATGCGAATCATGTATTTCGCGCTTTTCAAATTACCGCGTTCGCCAAAACTCGCGTTGTGATTCTGGGGCAGGACCCCTACCACGGACCTGGCCAGGCGCACGGCCTGGCCTTTTCTGTTCCGCCTAGTGTAAGAACACCGCCTTCGTTGCGAAACATACTCCAGGAACTGTCAACAGATCTTAACATCACCCCAAGCGACCGTCATTGCGGAGATTTGACAAGTTGGTCCCAACAAGGTGTTCTACTGCTGAACACCGTGTTGACGGTTCGCCAAGGGATGGCGGGCTCCCATCAAAACCAAGGCTGGGAGGACTTTACCGATCATGTGATTGAACGTCTCAATGAACACCCCAACCAACTCGTGTTCATCTTGTGGGGCAAATCGGCTGGCCGTAAAAAAACGTTGATCCATTCGCGACATACCACGATTGAGTCTGCTCATCCTTCTCCATTGTCAGCCTACCGAGGGTTTTTGGGCAGCAAGCCTTTTTCGAAAACAAACTCTCTTTTGCAATCCTGGCAATCAGAACCAATCGGTTGGCAAAGCGTTTTCCAATCCCATTCCATCGAGCAGGACCGCCCGTGACACAATCGAAATTTTGCATTCGGCAATGGCGATACAACCCAGTTCCCAGATAACCGGCTGGCCCGACCTCGATTCACCTTGCCGTACGGTTCGCTTTCATCCGAAGGCAATCGGAATGCGAAACTGTTGAGTTCCTTGAAAAAATATTGGTGTTTTTTTTATCCCTGTTTTTATCATTTTGATTGCAAGCCGTCCGACCAGCCGCCAAGTTTCATTCGTAAAATCAGCAATCTATTGTTTGATTAAACAAAATGATTTTTTGTCAACCTTAAAGTTTATATTTTATTTTGCCGGAATCTCTTTCTCAAACAGTTCCAACTTGCCTTCTTCGAAAAGACCCTCGAACTTATAATTAAAAGAAGCGGTGGTGTTCTGTTGGCAGTCCACAGACCAACCGTACGCCAAAGTGACTTCTGCATTTTTTATTCATTTGATTTAGTGGACGAAAGCAACCCCGTGTTAACCGTTCGACCCAAGATTGCGGATTTGAATTTCCATTTGTATGGACGTTCTATCCATCCCGAGCTGTTTGACACCTGTGTATGTCGATATATCGAACGTGAAAATTACAGGATCCACTTGAATATCACCTCCGATGGCCACTTGCTCGTTTTTGAAAAGGACTCCATCGTACTTTCCGAAGTTGCCGCCAGTGCTCTCCACCCACTTCCATCAAAACGGCAATTGATTTGCTGCCCAATCGAGTCAGCCCGAGAAGAACAAACTTCCTTTCAAGATCGTGTTCATTACCAGTGTGAATTCCAGCTGGATATTGTCGCGCCCAAAACATTTTTTTCGATCGCGCAACAAATCAACAGCAGCAAAGAGTGTGAAGGCCTGATACACCGGTTTCAATCGAGTGGCCGAATGGCCTTTGGCGCGGTCAGTTACATTAACATCCAGGCGTTTCAAAACCACGTACGGCTCAAGACCTTTCACACGTTTCCAGACTCCTGCGCCATTGTAAAGAGTCAATCAGAGTTTCACCTGAAATAGCTCGCAGCCGACCGGTTTCGTAGGGAACCAGCGCTCTGTTGCCTCATCTTAAGGCGTGGGTCATGCCGAAATGCGCTTGTCGTCCAGGAATTCACAGATGGAATCGTTGACGACCTGGGGATTTTCTATGGGAGCCAGGTGACCCGCATCGGCAACGGAAACAAGCCTGCTGCTTCCGATGGCCGTGGCGATGGCGTTCATTTCATCGGGCGTTGAAATGGCATCATGTTCACCGACGATCAACAAGGTTGGGCAGTCAATGGTGGTCAACAGCGGGGTTGCATCTTGGCGAATTGACATGCCGAACAAGCCATCGGCGACCGATTGTGGCGACGCTCGCCGAATGCTGTCCCTTAACTGCTGTACACTTTTCGGGTGAGACTGCTGCCAGGCAAGTGACACCAGGCGATCTGGCATCGATTGGGCCAGTTCACTCATCCCGTATTTTAAAACGGAACGGGCCGTCATTCGCCGCGCACGGGCAGTTGCCTCGTCATCGGCTGCCGCTCGGGTATCACAGAGTATCAAACGAGAGACACGTTGCTTGAATGCTCGATAAAACTCCCAAGCAATGTAGCCGCCCATCGACAAACCGCAGAAACAGACCTGGCCGGAACCAACGACCTGTTGCAACAATTCCGACAAGTCGCAAGCAAGCTGCCGCATGGTCATCTCGGCGGTTCCCCGCTGGCTGGCTCCAAACCCGCGCAGGTCTGGGGCAATGACCTGGTAGTGTTCAGACAGGCGCTGGATCTGGTGCTGCCACATTTCGTGATCCAGTGGAAAGCCGTGGACCAGTACTATTGGCTGGCCCTGCCCCGCAATTTGACAAGCCATTTCGATTTCAAAAACGTTGAACCGTTCCATTAACTGCCTAAGCCGGAAAGCACATTTTGATCACCCATTGAACGATCAAACCGACTGCCGCCATTGCCGGAAGCAGGTAAATCCAGTTC
>JABACA010000193.1 GCA_014237975.1 Mariniblastus sp.
ACGGCGTCAATATCGTCGCGTGCAATCAGTGATCGCCAATCCGTTTCAATCGATTCATAGCCCCATTTATCGGCAAACTCCTGGGCAGGCTCTGCGTTGCGAGCACAGGCAGCCTTTAAAACGGGTCGATATTCAAGGTCGAAAAAATCATTGACCCGCTTGTACGCGTTCGTATGCGCACGGCCCATGAATCCATAACCGATCATTCCAATATTAAGTTCTTTCATTTTTCAATCCCAAGTAAACAAGTCTGCCGGCAACCTGGAGGTCCGCGGCGATTGATTCATGTTGTTTTTACTGACAAAAACCGTGTCACTGCCAGCCGTGTGTATCGCGGACGTCAATCATGGCTTTGAGAATGTTGTTCCACGTTTCCGGTTTCTCAAGGGTGTCATTGGGGAACATGCAGCCATCCCAGCAGATGTGCTTGATACCGCGGTCCGCCGCGCCTTGCAGCCAATAGCCGGCGCACTTGGTGATATCCAATTTCCCGTTAGGATCATCGGCAGGGCAGTGCTTGCCCGTTTTATCATGGTCGCCGGCCCCGTGCACATCGCCATCGTTTTGTGCAACGTGGAAATCAATGGTCCACGGGCGAAGCGCATCGGTAACCTTTTCGTAGGCCGTCCAGAATTCTTCCTCCGTATGGTCTTTTCCTAATAGCGCATCGTCGGGAGCGTTGTAGCCCAGCATAAACGTATAGGTATGGGCCAGGTCGGCTTGAAAGCCGAGTGCCTCGGGCATGCCGACTTCTTCCATCAAGGCAATCGACGCCTTCCAGGAATGGAGACCCGCCCAGCACACTTCACCCTCAGCCGCCAATCGTTCGCCATGGTCGGCGGCAATCTTGGCAGCTTCCTTGAAGGTAGCGGCAATACGCTTGATGTTGTTGTTCGAATCCTCGAGGAATTTAGCGACGCCAAATTCAGCTGAGTCGATTCGGATGACACCGTATTTACGGGCACCCTGTTCATTGAACACTTTGGCAATGCGGCAGGCCATTTTTACCGCGTCCAGAAACTTCGCCTGCTGCTCGTCTGAACCCATCGCTGAGTCGCCCACGGTGCCTGGCCAAACGGGAGCCACCAGTGAGCCAATGTCAAATCCTTTACTCTGGATAAGATCGGCGATTCTTTTCAGTTCGTCATCACTCGCTTCAGGGTCCGTGTGTGGAAGAAAAAGGAAATAGTCGATGCCGTCGAACTTCTGGCCATCGACCTCGGCGGCGGCAGTCAGGTCGAGCATATGCTCAAGGCTGATGGGCGGCTCCTGGCCTTCCTCGTCACCCTTGCCGACAAGACCAGGCCACATGGCGTTATGCAATTTGGGAAAAGTGTTACTCATCGATTAATCAACCTCGATTTAATTGATATTCTTGTGATCGCCGACAGCCGGCATCTGTGGGTGTGCGTTGGGCCCAAAGTATCTGATTCCAACCAAGGGCTCCGATCCCGTGTTTCTTATCTCGACGCCACGCTGGGCCGCCTCGCTGGAAATAAAGACTTCATCCTCAGTCAATTGACCAAACCGAATGATAACGGGGGTTTGCAGGTTCAGCGGACCCATTCGACCCGTTCCCTGGACCGTTATCCAACCGCTCGCGCCCGGATCCTGCAACGTACAACAACTCCCGGGTTGAAGCGTCAGTTCCTTGGCGCTAAACAGTTGATCGCCATTGACACAGCCATAAACCACCCAGCGGTCGACCCATCCTTCACCTTCATCGGCATCGATCGGTTCCAGGTAGTTATTGTCCTTGAATTCCGGGTCGATGTTTTTTTCCCAATCGAGTTGCCCAATAATGAAATCGAGATCCTGTTGCTTGTCCGCCGGCACGTCTTTCACCAACAGGTCCCAGGGAACATACCGGCCTTCCACAATGTTCTGGAACATTCCAAAAACATCGCTTCCCCACTGGGGTTCGTAAGTACATAACGATCCGGGGGCGTGAAGAACGCCTGGAGGAATCAACCACCCTGTTCCCCGTTTCAACCGATACGCCTTGGACAGGTCCAGGATGCCATTGTCACCCGAGTTCCAGTTTTCCAGGCAGCGCTTTAGATCCCGCTGGGTCGTACCGGGCTCCAGCCCCATGAACGTGTGTGGAAAATGATTGTCGCAATTATTGTACTGAGGCGGGAAATAATACGCCTCCGGCTTCCCTTCGCGTCCCACCAACGCGGCGTCTTCCTGACTTTGATGCATGTGATGGGGAATCGGTCCCATGTTGTCAAAAAACTTGGAATAAACAGGCCAACGTTGATAGCGATCCCAAATATCCGTTCCCACCAACGCGGCGCCCGCTTCGGCAACCGCGTCACGCAGCAAAAACTGCTGATCTTCAAATTGACAGAAACTAAGGCCTTCGTGCCACAAGCGACCGTCGTTGGCGGCTTCGGTCGTGCTGGAAAACCACCGCTCATCAATTCCACCGCGTTCAGCGCCCAACGCATAATAGTCGTCCGGGTGGAGCCGAATCCGCTTACCCGGATGCAAGAAACTACGGGGAACCCAGGTTGGCGTCAGACGCAACAAACCTTGCCCAGCGTCAAGTGCCGATTGAAGGATCTTACCAACGTTGTCCGATTCAACGTTTTTCATTTGCGGGACCTGAATCATGTTCAACTTGCTCTGCTACCATTTCGAAACACAGATTCTAGTTGGTCAGACCCGTCTGTTGCAAGTTGCAACGTGGTTAGAAATTGACAGTTAAGTCCATGAAATCGAAGTTCAACCGTCTCCACCACACTCGACTCAAGTGGATAACGCGGATTGCTTAAAACCGATTTCCGCCCGAGGATGGCCAACCAGGACAAACACCGGCAAGTTTCAATCAGCCATGCCCGTGTGCAAATTGTATTTCATGACCAGCACCATGATCCGAGGAAAAAGTCTCATGCCCCTGCTGCTTGCGGAAAACCTCCCGGCCCATCACCCAGGTTTGCACAACCGAACCTGTCAGCGTCACCCCATTCCACGGGGTCCAGCCACATTTTGTTTGCTGATTTTCATGGGAGATGACGTGCGGCGCTTCCATATCAATTAACGCGAGATCAGCATCAAAACCAACCCGAATGGCACCTTTGTTGCGGAGGTGCCAGATACGGGACGGCTCAACACACATCCAGTGAACCACCTGCCGAATGTCGATGCGGCCCCGGTTGACCTCGTTCAACATCAACGCCAACGAATTTTCTACCGCTGGCAAACCGGATGGACATTCCGGATAGGGTTTACCTTTTTCCTCCCGTGTATGCGGCGCGTGGTCGGTCGCCACCACCTGTAGCTTGCCATCCATCAAGGCCTGCCAAAGCGCTTCATTATCCTCTCGGAACTTGATCGACGGGTTCATCTTGACCAGCGAACCAAGCCGTTCATAATCCTCGACATTAAAAAACAGGTGGTGCGGGCAGACTTCGCCCGTCACCAGGTCACCCGCCTGGTCAATCACATCGACCTCGGCCGCGGTCGAGACATGCAGTACATGGAATGGATGCTGGTGGCGGATGGCCAGGTCCACCGAACGTTGGGTGGCAATCAAGGCAGCCTGGTGGTCACGAATCCGTGAATGAAAGGCAACGTCCGTCTCTCCAGCATACGCTTCCGCGTTCGCGCGAACGGTTGTCTCATCCTCGCAATGGGCACAAATCGGCAATCGGGTTTCGGCAAAAATTGCTTCCAATGCATTTTGATCGTCAACCAGCAGGTTACCGGTACTGGAGCCTATGAAAATCTTGATGCCGGGCGTCCTTGTGACCGCCTGCAACTCTGCCAAATTATCAAGCGTCGCCCCAATGTAGAATCCGTAATTAACCAGGCACTGCCCCTTGGCCAACGCCAGCTTATCCTCCAGCGCTTTTCGATCGACCGTATTGGGAATGGTATTTGGCATTTCGAGAAAACTCGTCACGCCCCCCTTGGCACACGCCCTCGTGGCATGCCGCAAGTCTTCCTTGTGGGTCAGCCCCGGCTCCCGAAAATGAACCTGATCATCCACCACACCTGGAATCAGCCACTGCCCGGTTGCATCAATTTCCAGATCTGCCTCGGAGTGAATGGCCGGATCAATGGCCGCAATCGTTGCGTCCTCAATCAGAACGGATGTAATGACGGTTTCGTCCGGCAACACAACATGGGCGTTTCTAATAATCGTTTTCATAATTTTTCCAGGAGGCAATCGGCCGACGTTTCTCGGTCAACCTGTTACGTTATAAAATAATCGATTTAACACAAACCCTCCAGCGTTCTCCCCAAGCATCCAGACTGCCCAGGCGAGTGACTCAGCAGATGCGCCCAACCAGTGCGATTTTCACAAGCTCAACAAGATCGTTACAGGGCCGATAAACATTCACACAATTGCTCCAACTGCAGCTCGTCGTGTTGGCAGCTTAAACTGATTCGGAGTCGGGCCAGCTGATTGGGCACAGCCGGTGGACGAATGGCCGGTACAAAAAATCCATGCTTCCTTAGTTTCTGACTGAGGGAAAGAGCTGTTTGGTTATCACCAACAATCAGGGGGATGATTTGCGTGGTAGAGTTGGCAACATCAAAACCCAACCCCTTGATTCGCTGCCGTAATTGTCGGGATAGTTCCAGCAACTTCTTTCGTCGCTGTGGCTCTGATTGGATGATCTCAAGCGCAACCAGCGAGGCGGCAGAAATGGCCTCCGGCTGGGCCGTCGAGAACATGTATGACCGCGACTTGTTATAAATCCATTGAATCAGCTCACTCGAGCCAGCGATGTACCCCCCCATGCTTCCCAACGCCTTGCTCAATGTACCCACACGAAGATCAACGCAGGATTCGACGTCGAACTGTTCACACGCACCTCGCCCGCTGGCTCCAAAAACACCCGTTGCATGCGCCTCATCCACAACCAACATCGCCTGGTACTGATCCGCCAAACGGGATATGGGCTCGAGTGGAGCGATATCTCCATCCATGCTGAATACGGCGTCCGTGATAATCAATCGGCGACCAGAAGCGGAACACGATTCGAGCAGTTCTGACAAATGGTCGATATCATTGTGTCGGTAAATGCAGATAGTTGCGCCGGAAAGGCGACATCCATCGATGATACTGGCATGATTCAGCTGATCGCTAAAAACAGTATCGCCCCGACCCACCAAGCTGGTCACCGCCCCGACGTTGGCCGCAAAACCGGTGGGAAACAGCAAGGCAGCCTCGGCCTGGCTGAACCGCGCCAGTTCATTTTCGAGGCGGCGGTGCAACGTACCTCGTCCACTGATCAATCCACTGGCACCCGAACCCCAACCCAATTGACCACTATAATGTTTGACTGCATCAACCAATCGTTCATCGGCGGCCAGACCCAAGTAGTCATTGGATCCAAAATTAACCATTTGCTGGCCATCGATCTGGATCATACCTGAGACCGGGGGGCTTTCCCGGGTTTGCAATTGGCGCAACAGCCCCTGTCGATCCAGATCGCTTAGTTCATTGCCAATCCAATTGGTTCGTCTTGCCATCGGTCTGTTTGCCACTTCATCCAACATTGGGGCCTTGGCAGGGTCCTGCAAATCCCGGCCATGTTGATCATTTGCCACGATTGTGTCAAAACGACCTGACAGACCGCCGACCTGAAGTATACCTTTCATTGCGGCGAGTGACATGGCATGGTCGGGCCGACCCCGTGGTCAGGCCGACCCCAACGATAGCCACAGGGTCGTATATGAACATGATTATCGATTCGCACCACCATTTGTGGGATCGTTCCCGTACCGAATTTGATTATTCGTGGCAGGAATCCGACCAGCTCAAAAAAATCTGCAAGAGCTTCCTACCCGTCGATCTTGAGCCATTACTCGAATCGGCTGGCGTCAGCGGAACCGTGATGGTACAGACTCAACATAATTTGGAGGAAAACCGGTGGGCCCTTCAACTGGCAGAAAATAACCGGTGGATCCTGGGAGTCGTGGGGTGGGTGGACTTGGCCAGCCAGCAATGCGAAGAACAACTATTGGAGTTCAAGGAACATCCCAAATTTGTCGGTGTCCGACATGTGACGCAAGATGAGCCGGACCCGGACTTCATTATCCGCGAGGACATCAGCCGGGGGCTGGAAGTCCTTGAAAAACACGGAGTGCCGTTTGATTTATTGTTCTACCTGCCACATTTGAAACATGCCGAAACGGTCGCCCGTCGATTTCCCAATCTTCGATTGGTGATCGACCACCTAGGCAAACCGGACATCAAGTCGGGCCAGATCGACAGATGGAAATCGGACCTGAGCCGCGCAGCCCGGCATGAAAATGTTTATTGCAAACTATCCGGCATGATTACCGAAGCGGATTGGGAATCCTGGACTGCTGTGGATTTGCAGCCATTCGTGAATACTGCCATTGAGCTCTTTGGACCGCACCGATGCATGTTTGGCAGTGATTGGCCCGTCTGCGAACTGGCAGGATCTTATCAACAGGTACTCGGTACACTCCAGCAATGTGTGAAAGGGTTGGACCCGCAGGACCAGCTGCAAATCATGGGAAAAACTGCCATCGATTTTTATCGCCTACAGGCCGATTAAACGAGCCCGTTCCAACCGGTTCCTGTTAACACCGTGAACCATTAACCAAAGGTCCATGAAAAAAGGCCGTCCTGCGAGACGGCCCAAGTTTCGGTTGTCAGGTTATCAAGTACTAGAATTCTTCAAGAACCATGCCATCTGAAATGTCTAGTAATTTTTCATAGGTTCCATATTGCATCTGATTGGGGACACTGACATTGTTGGTGTACCAAGAATCAATGCTCTCCGTCACAAAATCTACGTGACCGTCGGCAAACGCAAAATTCGCTCCCGTCGGGTGATTACTGGAAGCACCTTGACGCTTTCGATCGGTGTCCGTCGGGCTGGCAAGTGTCCCTTCGCCGGTCAACGGTCCATTGTGATTGATACCGCCCCAGCCAGAGAACGACACATCCACAGAACCAAAGCCCGCTTCGTTATAGGCTCCCAACCCTCGCGATCCAATGATCAACGCCGCCCCGGAAGGCTCCTGGTTTACCCGCTTGCGAACCGTACCATAGGTCCGTTCGGAAAATAGAATCGTATGCGATGTGCCATCGGTCAATTGTTGCATTCCGGCCGGAGCGGCCGAACAAAAAGCACCTTTGGGACCCGTATTGCCGGATACGGAGTACTTGGTGCCAGAGCAACGATGGACATTGTTAGCAGCGACATAGTTGGACGTCGCGATGTCATACGGTCCATTGCCGATAATGTCCATGACGCCACCGTCACCGTAAACGTCGTCAGTCCCTCGATGCATGTTCAAGACTTCCGCAGAATCCGAAGGGCAGAGATAGGTTGGGAAGCTCGTTTCAACAATGCTCAACAGAACCGGATAGGTTGTCACATCGTCCAGTCGTTCTCCAAAGGAAACATTCCGGGGACTCAACAAATCATAGGCATTATTTAACTCGACATAGGGCATCAAAAGCGTACCCCAACTCCACAGCCCCTGGGTCGGATTCGCACCCAGGCCAACACTGTCATTACGAATTCCAATCGGGAGTTCCCGTAATGCAGATTCGTAATTCAATGTCGCTAATGCAAATTGGCGAAGGTTGTTTTTGCAGTGGGTTCGGCGCGCTGCTTCGCGCACCTGTTGGACAGCCGGTAGCAACATCCCAATCAATATTCCGATGATGGCAATGACGACCAGAAGTTCGACGAGTGTAAAGGCAGGACGATACCGCGAGGACATGAGCATTCTTCTCCGAAAAGGTGACAGCCTTGGCCGTTATGGACGGAGTCCATTAGGGAATAAGACAACAATTAGCCGAGGCGACGGTAATTTTAGGGACGAACGGTTTAAGAAGCAAACTCAATGGGTCGTCGAGGAAGAGGCAGTTCCGGGCAACCTGGTGTGTGATTCATGTCACACTCAAATCGCCAACCTGCTGGCAATTTGATGGAATATTCGAATTCCTGTTTGTCTACCTGGGTTAAACCTGGTTCAGCAGTGACTCGAGAAAACCGCTGGTTACTTCCGATTCTGTATCCGTACCGTTTCGAACGGGTAACAGGACATTATCCATGCGGGCCCAATCCCCCTGGGCAATCACAGGCATTTCCACCCGGACATCGCCTTGGTTCAGTTCGAGTTCACCGAGGGATTCAAATTCCCGCCGGTTCAATAACAGGATTTTTGGAATCTGATTGAGCTGCCCAATCGCTGCCGAATT
>JABACA010000194.1:0-213 GCA_014237975.1 Mariniblastus sp.
GGCGGACTATCACTGCTTATTTTGATACTGTGGATTGGATTTGGAGTCGATCTAATCGGTCTGTTTCAAGACCGACCGATAGCCAAACAGACGGATACGAATGGCGTGGGCGCGGAGCCAGAGGAAAAACAAATCGGAGCGCACTCCCCTCCATTGCGCGAAAATAAAGAACGTTTAATTCCACCACCACTGCGTAAAACTGAGAAGCAGACC
>JABACA010000194.1:223-8064 GCA_014237975.1 Mariniblastus sp.
CCGGTGTAGACAACTCGCTACCTTCAATAACTGGGCGATCCAATACCGATAACCCAAGCGACAATGAACCAAATGGCAACAGCGACACGGAAGCAAATATGTTCGGGCAGAACACCCAACGTCAACCAACAGCGCCCTCGGCCGATCCGCCGACAATAAAAAAGCAAGCACTTCCCAGCTCGTTAAGATTGGTGAAGACAATGGACAACTGCGGTCGACTCTTAGCAGTCAGCCCCAATGGCAAGTCATTAGCTTGTGGCACTAGGGACGACAATGCTATTGAACTTTGGAATGTCGAATCTGGGGAAAAGGTTCAAACATTTGTTGGGCATACGGATAGTCTTAGCTGTGGTGCGTTTAGTCCCGACGGCAAGCGCGTTGCTACTGGCAGCAAGGACAAAACCATCAAGCTATGGGACATCGAATCGGGTGAATTGCTCGGATCATTTTCGTTACACAATAGGCGGGTTGAAACTATCGCGGTTAGTCCAGATGGACAGTCAATGGCCAGCTCTTCGGCAAAAGATTTAAAAATTTTAAAAGCTGACGATAAAATTTTATCACTGAACGGCCACACAGGCTCCATTACAAGCATAGCATTCAGTCCAGACGGGAAGTGGTTTGCAAGCTGTGCAAATGACAAGGATACGACCCCGGATGGAAACTCGACTTCAACGGGGACAGTAAGGATTTGGGATGTGCAAACAGGAAAAGAAGTCAAAAGAATGGAGATAGAACTATGGCCCCTTAAGCATCTGGCCAATTATAAGGTTGAAAGTATCGATTTTAGCGCGGAGGGCAAATGGCTCGCTGTCAGCACTTTCGGCAATGGCATCAAATTGTGGAATCTAGAAACAGGGGAAAGCAAATGGATTGGCACGGACTTTGGTGTGAAACAAGTGGTGTTCTCCCCTAATACGCGGCTGTTGGCAGGGTACACCGCCCGAACTGTCAAGTTGTGGGATATTGAATCTGGCAGGGAAATCACAAGCATTTTAGCCGACGTGGACCTCAGATTCTCCTTATACAAAATCGCCTTCAGTCCGGATAGCAGCCACATCTATTGCGGCGGTTATGGTGGTAGAAATCTAATGGTTGGTAAGCCCATAACGTCAAAGCCTTATGGAATTTCGATTTGGGAGCTGGAATATGAAAGCAATGCAAGCGACTCTACCGAGGGATTTGATTCGCTTTCAGCGAACACACGGGGCCCTCTGAAAACCATGATACATCGTGGTGCGACTTTCAAGGATGGAACTAGTACTGCTGAATTTTTTGGCGTCAAGGTAAAAGGTTCCCGGTTTGTTTTCATCATCGACTGCTCGGGAAGCATGGATGAATATGGACGGTGGCGACGGGCGGTTCGGGAGTTGAAATCGTCGATCAACAATCTGAAGCAGCCTCAACAGTTCCTGGTCCTGCTCTACAATTCGTTTACGGTGACGATGAACAACCAGGACGCCAAGCTGGTTACGGCCAGCCGGGGAAACCAGGCGACAGCCATCAACTGGCTCGACAAACAAACGCCTTTCGGCAATACCTATGTCGCCACGTCGCTCAAAACGGCCTTTGAAATACGCCCCGATGCCATTTTTCTTCTTTCCGATGGCGAATTTGACGATCTCAACTTGGTTAAATCGGTATTGCAACATTACAACGGCCCTCAAGGCAAATCGAATCAGATATCCACCCTGGAAAGTCCGCCAGACCACATGGTTCCGGTCCATACGATATCTCTAGGCGGGACAGGTGCTTGGACGATGCGAGAAATTGCGGAGCAGAACCAGGGAACCCACAAGGTGATCGACGACTAATGGCGTTTAAACCGTAACAGCAAACTGTGGGAAGTGGGAGACTAGCTCGACGTATTACACCAACGTGATTCCCGAAGTTCCCGAACTGCAAGAACGGATCGGTTTGTTGCGACCGCAACTGGACAAAGCGCTGCTCGAGGCGAACCAGTTGCTGGACCATTATTGGAAATAGACCGAACGAATTCCGGAAATTCAAACCAGTTTTCCAAGCGGAAGCTGGTTTTTTTGTTGGATTGTTCGGTAGACTGATAATTCGCGTGACGAATGGAACCGCTGCTGCGAATTTGTTTCAGGGTTTTTAAACGATCCATGTGGAGTTAAACATGTCTGAACAAGGTTCATTCCGAGAGAGGGCAGCCCAAGCGGGGGGCTTTGACCTCCATCAACGTTGGGGATGGAAAAGAAATAAGGGAATTTTGGGATGGATGGAAGAACTTTCCTCGGCAGACGAGTTATTACATTTAATTGAGTCTGAACAAATCAACCCAGAGGCAGTGGTTAGACACAAAGAGCTGACTAATTTGGAGTGGATTCCGTTTAAGGACGCACAAAACATATTACAACAACAACAACAACGGGAACAACAGCAGGAACAACAACGGGAACAACAACAACGGGAACAACGGCAACAGCTTGTCGATGAATACTACGATTTAATTGAAAAAGCGCGCGCGAAGTTCAAGGAATTTAAGGCGGGTTTTCCAAGTGTTGCCACATTCCGAGAGAAGGTTGCCCAAGAGCAACAAAAAATCATTGAACAAGATGCAAGCAACATCAAAAAGTTTGTTCAGATCCAAAACTATCTATCTGAAAAACAAGATGGTTTGGAACGACTGTTGCACATGATTGAAACTAATGAATTTGAAATGGAAGAACGAAAACACCATGAAGGGGGTTTCAATCGCTGCAAATATTGCGGTAGAGAAATCACAGGATTTTTGCCTGGTTGGGTTAATTATAAATGCCAAGGGTGTGAAAGGTGGTTAAACCTGACGGAATATCCAAAAGGTGAAAAAGCCAAAACAACAAAGACCACATCCGAACTGAAAGCCGGACTAGCATTGTTCGACAGGGAAGTAGCCGCATACAAGGTTCTGTTTTTCCACGCCCAACAAATGCTCGTCGCGATATTGGAATCGGATTTATTAACGTTTTATGAGATCAATGAGGCATTCGACAAATTGGGCGTTTTCGACAGCCAACATGAACGCGACCTAATCGAGAAACTTGACGATTTACGAGTCGCGAACGCGTCCATTGCGTCGACTTTGGCAAAAATTAACTATGTGAATGAAAAGAATTTCCAATCGTTTTGTACAAAGCTTGACAACCACTTTGGGACAGTTTCTGGTCCAGGCAATGCGATGCAACAGGTAAGTGCCCTTTATAACTTTAAAACATTCAATTTATTGGACGGCGCTTTAGGATAATTCCACGGCAAAACGCCGCCCGTTTTGGGCATCCGACAAGACACGGGACTAGGCATGAAAACATTGATTACAGCCATCATCGCATCGTTACTGCTTCCGACGTTAGGTATTGGTCAGGACGCGTCAACAACGACATTGACTGGGCAACTATTTTTGATAAATAGTGTCGCCTTTAGCCCCGATGGCAAAAGAATTGCATCTGACTGCCTGTTCCGGCACATCAAACTGTGGGACGCCCAGAGCGGGAAAGAACTCATGACGCTCAAAGGGCACTCTGCAGTTGTCACTAGTGTCGCCTTTAGCCCTGATGGTCAGTGGATTGCATCTGGCAGTTGGGACAAAACCATCAAGCTGTGGGACGTGCAGACGGGAAAAGAACTGAAGAGCTTCCCGCATTCCGGCCCGGTCCAGAGTGTCGCCTACCGCCCCGATGGTCAGTGGATTGCATCGGGCAGTGCAGATGGTTCTGCGTTGCAGGGCTCCGGAATCATCAGACAGGGCTCCGGAATCATCAAACTGTGGCATGTCGGCGATATTCGAGACTAAATCGACGGCCAGAATCCATAACAAAATCTATAACAAAAGCCGTATCATCTGGTTGCAGTTCGTTGCATCGGGTTGCACTTGGTGAACCACCCGGTACGCTATTCCTTGTAAACCAAGGTTATGCCGAGTTTGGTAAGCGCCTTACAAGCAGGGGGTCACAGGTTCAAGTCCTGTATCGCCCACTACCCTACCCTTTCTTCTCTTTGGCTTGCTGTTCACTTGTAAAAAAGAAGTGTTCCGATCTGTTGTTCTGGCTGTGAGGTTCTTGTGAAACTGGACTGGTCTGAAATAGGAGCGTCTTTTCTGCGATCCCTGGTGCCCGTGGGAGTGACCTATTCGGCAGCGCTGATCGGGATCCAGTATTATTCAGGCGAACGCTTCGAGTTCGAGAGCCCTGGTGGGCTGGCCGGATTGTTGATCGTGCCATTTTTTACCCTGACTCATTGCGTGGTGCCGGTCTTCTTCTACTTCCTATTTGTCTCGGCCATCCAGGGCATGAAGAAAAAGATGCACGCTGGCGGAACGAACCCGGTGATGTTGGTCCCTTTTCTCCTGTTCAGCGGTTTTGTCTATTTGCATATCGGCCTCTGGTATGGCATCCCGGCAATTACTCTGGCATTCATGACCGAGTGGCTGACGATTCCGGTTGCCGTGATTCATATTGCCCTGGCCAAAAAGGGAACCAGGATTTGGGTCTTTCTGGAATACGGATCGACCTCGTTTGCACTGTTGTTATTCCTGGTGGTTTTTTCTGCCGAGGAGCTTTTTCCAGTCGGGTTGCTGGTGGCCCTGTTCCAGATCCTGTTGCTGACCCTTGTCGATTGGAAAGGTCGAGGGCTGTGGATGAAGTTGGCTGAAGAGTGAGTCGTGAAAATGGATGCCCTGGATTAGAAGGCTTGACCTCTTTAGCCGGCAAGCGCGCCACGTTCGGTTAACGGTTGTCAGGATGGACACGATACTCTGCTTGCTCATCATCAAAACGGGCATGGACGGTAATCGAACCTTTTCCCGAACCTGCGTTGGCCCATAATTCGCCCAGGCTCCCTTGCAGCGGATTGAAATGTTCCCAAAGCGTGCTGTTGAATGTCCAAAGAGGAGTCCCGTCGCGACGAACGATCCGGATTTCGGCCGTGTAATGGTCTTCGCCCTCGTGGGTCCATCCCCAGTTCGGGATATAACCGGTCATTTCCCAGTAATACCATTGGGCCCCGTAACCTTCAAACAGACCGCCGTTATTCCTGGCGTTGGGTAACCCGGGGCGTGCCAGCACGGGTGTCGGGAACCAACCGCCATCCACGTGATTGTAGATCTCCAGGGCGAGATCGAAAGATGGATCCTGGTCTTGGGCGGGTGGATCTACGAAACCGAAAATGGGGAATCCGTAAACGGTTTCGTGATCATTGAGTACCACTTGGTCCGTAGGTCCCATCACACAGCCAGTCGAAGCGGCGATCAGCAAACCGAGCGTAAGGGAATGAAACAGCTGGGTGCGAGTAAACGGTGCTCGGGACATGGGTGACTTTTCACGACTGGGATGGTTGGTTTTTCCGGAGATAGAACGGGGCCGTTTGCCCCCTTCTATCTTCAAAGCGAGAATGACTGCGGAGTGTTACAGGCCTGTTCCCGGAAATTTCTATTCGTTCAAAAAACCTCTTTCTGCCGGTCTGTCATGTTGAAAAAAGGGGAAATAGCCTGTCAGGTCGAGAGCATCTGCCGGAAAACAGGCAGATTGCCTCTTGGTGCCCCCGCTGCTTACTTTCCCGCGTTCGTTTCCTCTGAACTGCTGACGCAAGCCGAATTCCTCTCAAATATCACTGTGGCGGGAAACGGGTTGATCCCGTTTCGGTCTCGAACGGGCTAGAATGTCGGTTTCCGTTCGTCACTCGAGAGATGGAAACAGGATAATGTTTGACAGCCAATCGATATTGAAAAGGGCCCTGCTCGGCTGCTTGTTAATCGCCATCACCGGTGGATATTCACTCGCGCAAGAGAAACAGGATGCTGCGAATTCACTCGATGATCGATACCGGGAAATGGCCAATCGGATTTCGGATATCATTCGAAACGAAATAGATGAGAAAAAGATCCCGGCGTTTTCAATTGCCCTGGTCGTTGATCAGGAAATTGTGTTTTCCCAGGGCTTTGGCGTCGCTCAAAAATCGGATGCTGACTCGCCTGAAAAATCTGCGACGGCGAATACCGTTTATCGAGTCGGTTCTGTTTCAAAATTGTTTACCGACCTGGCCGTCATGCAACTCGTCGACCAAGGCAAGCTGGATCTCGATGCCAATGTCCAAACCTATCTGCCAGGTTTCCAACCCGAAAACCCGTTTGGAAAACGGATAACGCTTCGCCAGTTGATGTCCCACCGGTCCGGACTAGTGCGTGAGTCGCCGGTCGGGCATTACTTCGATCCAACCGAACCTTCAGTGGCAGCGACTACCAGGAGTTTGAACAATACGGGATTGATCTACGAGCCTGAAAGTCGCACCAAGTACTCCAACGCCGGCATCACCGTCGTTGGTAGAGTTCTGGAAAAGGTCAGCGGGCAACCTTTTGAAACGGTGATCGAGCAGGCGGTCCTCGGTCCGCTTGAGATGGACCGCAGCAGTTTCAGCTTTGACGCATCGGTCCAGCCGCATTTGGCCGAAGCGATCATGTGGACCTATGACGGTCGGACCTTTGCGGCACCCAATTTCAAATTGGGCATCGCGCCAGCCGGAAATCTCTATTCGACCGTCAATGACCTGGGCAAGTTCATGATGGCCGTTTTCAACGACGGAAAAGGTAAAAAAGGAAGAATCATTTCCAGCAGCTTGCTCCAGCAGATGATCAAGCCGCAGTTCGACAAGAACTCGTTCGGCATCGGGTTTCACGTGTCTGAATTTGACGATACGCCCGCGATTGGACATGGAGGAGCCGTTTACGGGTATTCCACCCAGTGGATCGCCCTGCCGGAAAAGAGAGTCGGAGTCATCGCCGCTGCTTCCAAGGATATTACCGATGGTCTGGTCAAACGGATCAGCCATTACGCGCTGCGAGAATTACTGGCGCTTCAAACGAACTCGGATCGACCGAAATTCGAACGGACGGGATCGGTCGGCGAGAGTCGAATTCAGCAGCTGGTCGGTTCTTACGCCAACGAGGAAAAGACGATCCAGGTTTTCCGCCGCAATGAACAACTCATGTTGGACCTGGGCCCGTATCGAAGAATCCTGAAAACCGACGACCAGGGTCTCGTTTGTGACGACGAATTTGGATTCGGTCCACGAGTCACAATGTCAGACAATGGAATCAAGGTCGGTTCCCAGAACTATCAACGGCTCGCCAGCCGCCGGCCCCCTCCCCTGCCCGCCCAGTGGAAAAGTTTTGTAGGGGAATACGGCTGGGACCATAACACGCTTTACGTTTACGAAAAAAATGGAAGTCTGTGGTGCACGATCGAATGGTTTTTCCAGTATCCACTGACACAAATCGACGAGCAGACGTTTGCCTTTCCCGACTATGGTCTCTATCACGGCGAACGGCTGGTATTCGAATCGAACGAGCATGAATCGAAGTCGGTTGAAGCGGCCAATATCCAATTTGTTCGGCGGGAAGTTGGCACGAAAAACGGGGAGACGTTCAAGATCAAACCGGTCAAACCGATTGCTGGAATCCGTAAATCGGCCATCCAGGCAACTCCTCCCACCGAAACGGGCCAATTCAGGGAACCTGACCTGGTCGAAATCATCCAACTTGATCCGACGGTCAAGCTCGATATACGCTACGCATCCGACAACAATTTCATGGGTGAAACTTTCTATTCACGCCCGGCAGCCTTTCTTCAAAAGCCTGCCGCCGAAGCGCTGGTACGAGTTCACCAGAAGTTAAAGCAAGAAGGGTATGGTCTGTTGATCCACGACGCCTACCGGCCCTGGTTTGTCACCAAGATGTTCTGGGATGCGACGCCGTCGGATATGAAAATTTTCGTGGCGAACCCGCAGAATGGTTCCCGGCACAACCGGGGGTGCGCGGTCGATCTGACTCTGTTCGATCTGAAAACGGGAAA
>JABACA010000195.1 GCA_014237975.1 Mariniblastus sp.
ACTGACATCTCTTATGGGTATCCTGTTAAAGCTGTTTGATTCCAATGAGTCAATGAAGTGACCCAAACCAATCTAGGCATAAAGGGGGCTTATTTTTTCTGGATCAACGCCAAGTTGTTTAATTGCCTTTTCGACAACCTCGGCTTCCATCTGTCCTGCTTGACTGAGCTGATAAAGGGCCGCGATCGTTACGCATTCCGCATCGACCTCGAAGTGTCGCCGCAGGGCGGGACGAGTTTCACTTCGACCCATGCCATCCGTCCCAAGCACCAGCATGTCGCCGGGCAACCAGGGGGCAATTTGCTCTGAATGCGCCCGAACATAGTCGCTGGCCGCGATGAACGGACCTTCGGCACCTTCGGTTACTTCTTCCAGATAACTTTTGCGAGCAGTCGCCGTGGGGTGCAACATGTTCCAGCGGCGGCATTCATGAGCTTCACGTCTCAATTCGGTGTAGCTGGTGACACTCCAGGCATCACTGGCGATCTTGAATTGGTCCGCCAATATTTCCTGGGCTTTCAAAACACAGTTCAAAATCGCACCGCTACCCATCAGCTGCACACGGTGCTTGGCACCCTTCAGATCGTGGCTCCGGAATTTGTACATACCTTTGACAATGCCATCGGAAATTCCGCTTGGCATGGCTGGCATTTCATAGTTGTCATTTTCAGCCATCAGATAGTAGATGGCGGTTTCACCATCTTCATACATTCGCTTCAAACCGTCGAAGATAATGGCCGCCGTTTCGTAATGGAACGCCGGATCAAAGGAACGGACCGTGGGAAACGCGATCGCGTTCAACAGGCTGTGACCATCCTGGTGCTGCAAGCCTTCACCATTCAGGGTCGTTCGGCCAGCCGTTCCGCCGATCAGGAAACCTTTGGCTCGTTGATCGGCGGCTGCCCAGATCAAGTCGCCAATCCGCTGGAACCCAAACATCGAGTAGAAAATGTAAAATGGAATCATGTTGATTCCGTGTGCCGAGTACGCCGAGCCGGCGGCACAAAAGGAAGACATCGATCCGGCTTCCGAAATCCCTTCCTCAAGCAGTTGCCCGTCTTTGGCTTCCTTGTAATACGAGAACACATTGGAATCGACAGGATCGTACAGCTGGCCCGTATGCGCATAGATCCCGACTTCCCGGAACATGCCTTCCATGCCAAACGTTCGTGATTCATCAGGGACAATCGGCACGATGTTGCTGCCAATCTTCTTGTCCTTGCATAAACGGCTCAGTAGCCGAACGAAACCATTGGTGGTGGAAAGGACTTTGCCATTATCCCGATCGATCATCTTCTGGTAGTCTGCCATCCTGGGGACTTCCATTTTCGGGATCGTGGTCGGCCGCGAAGGAATCGGACCGCCCAGCGCCGCGCGATGTTCCCGCATGTATTTCAATTCAACGCTATCTTCAGCCGGTTTGTAAAACGGCGTCTTGACAACATCTTCATCAGAAATAGGAATCCCAAAACGACTACGAAATTCAAGCAGCTCCTCGTCATTCAACTTCTTGTTATTGTGGGCAATATTACGACCTTCGCCCGCTTCCCCCAGACCATATCCCTTGATCGTCTTGGCCAGGATGACGGTCGGCTTGCCTTTGTAATCGACGGCCGCCTTAAAGGCCGCATAGACCTTTTCAGGATCGTGACCTCCGCGCCGCATCGTTTCCAGTTTTTCATCAGAAAAGCTCCGGACCATGTCAAGTAATTCCGGGTACTTTCCAAAAAAGTGTTCGCGAATATAGGAACCTGGCATGCCGACATACTTCTGGTACTGGCCGTCAACCACCTCGCCCATTCGCTTGACCAGTAGGCCAGACTCGTCTTTCTCAAGCATCGCGTCCCAGTCATCGCCCCACACGACTTTGATGACGTTCCAACCGGCACCGGTGAACAGCGCCTCCAATTCCTGGATGATTTTACCGTTACCACGGACAGGTCCGTCCAATCGCTGCAGGTTGCAATTGATCACAAATGTCAAATTGTCCAGTCGTTCGCGGCCGGCCAGCGTGATTGCGCCCAGTGATTCGGGCTCGTCACATTCGCCATCTCCCAGAAATGCCCAAACACGTTGTCGGGTCGTGTCCTTCAGCCCACGATCATGCAGGTAGCAATTAAAGCGGGCTTGGTAAATGGCCATAATGGGGCCAAGGCCCATGGACACAGTAGGATATTCCCAGAAACTGGGCATCAGCCAAGGATGCGGATAGGATGACAAGCCTCCCTCGGCGGCCAACTCCTGTCGGAAGTTCAGCAGATTCTGTTCGGTCAGCCGATCCTCAAGGAAAGCCCTGGCGTAAATACCGGGGGATCCATGCCCTTGGAAAAAGATCGAATCTCCATCGTACCCCGACTCACCACGCCCTCGAAAAAAATGATTGAAGGCAACTTCATACAGCGTGGCGGACGATGCAAACGTTGATATGTGACCACCAATTCCATGAATCTCATTGTTGGCCCGCACGACCATCGCCATGGCATTCCAGCGGATAATGCTTTTCAGACGGCGTTCTATTTCACGGTTACCTGGATAGGGTGGCTGCTTGTCGATGTGAATCGTGTTGATGTAGGGCGTATTGAGCTTCTTGGCAATGTCAACGCCTTCACTCAGTGCCCGCGCCTCCAACATGGTCAGCAAATATTGGGCCCGTTCCGGACCTCGACTACCTAGCACGTAATCCAGTGAATCGAGCCACTCCTGCGTCTCAGCAGGGTCAACGTCCGTTGTTTGGGCAAGGTACCCTTCACTGTTGGGCTGGTGGGTTTCACCTTGCGTCGACTTGATCACGTCTGCCATAAAATTACCTTTGTCTCAAAGTGGTAAAATGCGATCGTAGTTTGTTTCCGTTCAATCGGTGTTCACGCAATTTGAGCCCGGAACGTTTGATCGGGTTGCATCCAATCGCCTCAAACATCGGGCGGACACTCAGTTTTGAACGGCTTTACTCTGGTTCAATCCGGGAGGTCCGCGGAAAGGGTCACCAAAGAACAATGAATCCTAACCGGTACATCCAACTGATTTTTATTACACGGGTTGATCATCTATTCTAGTTTCGATCAACTTGAAATTAACGTGGCAAATTAAACCATTGCTTATTTCCATCCGGTTAATTGTCTAAAAACCAACGGTAAAGTAAAGCCATACAATCGAACCCGAGTTGATTACTGCAATATTTAACAACGTACATGTTGGCTAAGGGAAGACTGTATCCCCTGAATTGCCCAGTCCGTTGAATTGTTACAACAACTGTTTTTTTCCTGTATCGACCGGACCGACGCTTAGTCAGTGCGACCAAATCCTGCACCTGAATCAGTATTTTCTTGATTGGTTACCACCCACCAGGCCTTGCCCCAGTGAGGTTAGGACTTTCTGGGGTGATCAATGCCGATTCGGTCCAGTAAAAAAAAACGGGCTCCGCTGGGAAGCCCGTTAATCATTCAAACTTAAAGGTTGGTGCTTACCAATCGATCGACTTCCACATCGTGTTAGTCTTTCTCTCGGTCTTGTTAACCTCTTTACTGGGTCCAAAGGAACCTTGGAACTGTACCATTTCAGTCTTGGCCTGAGCCGTGACGGGCGTGTTGACAGCCGAGGTATAACCGGCCAACTTGACTGGACTATAAGTCCATTGTCGACGAATCGGGCTCGCACTGGCGACCACGTCAATTCGCGCGGGAGCCTGAGCTTGTCCCGGTCCCAATGGTTTATTTTCTGTCGTCAAATTCGGGTCGACTCTTGGCGAGATGGGCCATCTGACTTTCGAAGTATCCTGAATTTCATAGCGATCGTACAACGGGCGCTGTTGAGTTTGCGGATTCAAGGAAGGTGTCACATCCGCTGCAGGGATGTCAGCCGGTGTCGGGACCGAACCACTGGGAGTGCCCGTCGACGGTAACGGTGTATAAGTTGTACCCGTCGATACAGCACCTTGCCCAGGAACGGTGCAGGTAGGACAACTGGACGCCATGGGAGCGACACCCGGTGTGGGACAGGTGCTACAACATGCGTTGGTGGCACAGTCATTAGTGATCGTCGTCACGGGAACTTTATAGGTTTCTGTCCTGTAGACCGGTCGATAAGTCGTGTAAGGAATTCTCTGTGACTGATAGGTATAGGTCGTACAGGGTCGCATGCAGGTCACCGTACAGCCGGTACATGGGTCCGTTTTGGTAACCGGCTTGTACTGGGTCACGGGAACCCGCTTGTAGCAGGTTCGGTACGCCGTACACGAGACGTAGTTAACCACAACTCGCGAACACGTCTTCATGCAAGTCGTCTGGCATTGCCCTGGCTGTAAACCACAGGCATTCGGCGCGTAACCAGCGGTTTGGGTCTCGCAGCATTCGCCAGACGGTGAAAAACACCGATGACGCCAACCACGAAGCCAATCCAATAACGGCCCTGCATCGGCTTGTTCAGAGAACAAAGCCAGCTGACCAAAAATCATGGCAGCCAATAAAACAAGCACTTTAAAACGTGACATTTTTTGCTCCGGATGTATATACCGAGGGATTACCTTAAATTTGAATCTGTATCGCCTGCGCAGGAATATTCACACAGGGCGACTTCGAGTAAAGTTAGATCAGAATTAGAAACTGGAAAGACGAAACAGGGACTTCTTTTCTAATTTTGGTTAATTGAATGCAGGTTGTAACGGCAGGCAAACTTGGCTGAAGCAAAAAGTATAATCGGATTAATAAATATCCAGCAAAAAAGTAATTGGCGTTGTAAACCGTTAACGCCTATAACCATTATTCCGATTAAAATCTCCCAGGAAATTTAGCCCAAAACCGTCCCGGAAATGGCCTGCAGGTCCCACCTGTGGACGATCAATGGTAAATGGACCTTTTTTGGAATCAACCAAATTGAATTTCTGTGGTTCCTGTTATGTCGAACCCCACGGTTAACGCCCGAGGTTTTCCCATCCATAATGACGGCGCGTTTCATTTTTCTCATTGCTGGCTGTTGTGGTTAAATAAAGGCTAGCAATTGACACTTTGAACCTCAGGTTGTTCCCACATGTTCTTTGTTTTTGATGGCGTCGACGGAGCGGGCAAATCGACTCAGCTCAACCTGTTTGCAAGCTGGTTGCGAGAGCGGGGTTTGGACGTCGTCTGTTGCTCCGACCCCGGCACGACCCAATTGGGCAACCAAATGCGCAGCCTGCTACTGGGCAATCACGAGGTCGCGATCCACATGCGCAGCGAAATGCTGATGTTCATGACGGCCCGCTGTCAACTGGTGGAAGAACTGATTCGCCCTGCCTTGGCCAGCGGAAAAACGGTCGTCTGCGACCGTTACGTTTATTCGACGGTCGTCTACCAGGGACATGCGGGCGATCTGAACCCCGATGATGTATGGCAAGTCAACCAAATCGCCACGGGCGGCTTGATGGCCGATATGACATTTATATTCGACCTCGATGTGGAGACCGTCAGCCAACGGTTGGGGGAATCGCGGGACCGAATGGAATCGCGCGGGGCAGCCTATTTTCAACGCGTTCGAGACGGTTTCCTGAGCGAAGCCAAGCGCTGGCCCGAACTTGCCATGCTGGTTGACGCCAGTGGTGATATCGATTCGATCCAGGCGACGATCCGCAAAGCGACAGAGTCGATACTCGAGAATACGTTAGGTTGAGGACGTTATGAGTTGGGATCAAATTGTTGGCCATCGAAACGTATTGGAACGTTTCCAGAAAAGTGCCCAGCGTAATCGGCTGGCCAGTACCTACCTGTTTGTCGGTCCCAGCGGGATAGGTAAACGGACGTTTGCGCTGAAACTGGCCCAGTCGCTGCTGTGCACTGCGACCGCGGAGTCTGAATTAAACGCCTGTGGCCAATGCCCCTCTTGCCAACAGGTAATGTCCGGTTCCCACCCGGACCTGATCACGGTCGCTAAACCCGCCGATAAAACAATCATTCCCGTCAAGATCTTTATCGGTGACGACAAACACCGCCGTCAAGAAGGCCTGATCCATGACCTTGGATTGAAACCGTTTTACGGTGGACGCAAATTTGCCATCATTGACGATGCAGATTACCTTTCCGCCCTGAGCGCCGATACGCTTCTGAAGGTACTTGAGGAACCTCCTCCCAATTCCATACTGATCCTGATCGGTACGAGTCCACATAAGCAAAAGGAAACGATCCTGTCGCGCAGTCAGGTGGTCCACTTTTCCGCCTTGAGTGCGGACCAGGTCATGGACATCATTCAACGAAACGGGCAGATCGAGGGCGAAGTCGATCTCCCCAAGGTCGTCGAGGCTGCCAATGGGAGCGTTGAATTGGCAATCCGTCTGAGTGATCCCGACCTACTCGATTTTGTCGATCTTTTGTACAGCCAACTCGCCAGCCTGGACCCGGCACGAGACGACTTTACCAAGACCCTTGGGGCGTTTGTCGATTCGGCCGGCAAAGACTCAAAGCTCAAACGCCAACGTCTTTTTGAAGTGGGCGATTTTGCCATCTGCTTTTATCGGGATCTGCTACACCGATCGGCCGAATCAAATGACCTGCAGCCGAATCTCGCCGCACAGGGGAGTGCTGCCTTGGACCGTTTTCGTCAAACCGGTTTTTCAACCTCGGTAACCCAACAGGCTGTCGCGGCCTGTATCCGAAGAACACTCACGATGCAGTCCGAGATTCATGCCAACGCGATGCCGGCCAACATGATCGCCAATTGGCTGGTCGACCTGGGCCGACTGTGCCGGGCAGAAGCGTCATTTGAAATGGTGTAGCACTGAGAAAGCTTCACTCATGATCCGTTCAAACAGACCCAAATCTCATCGCCCTCCAGCTTGACCTGGTGCGCGCGGGTGTCTTGGGTTGCCGGCATCGAAAGTGCCCGCCCATCGCGAATATCAAACTTGGCGCCATGCCGCGGGCAGGCGATTTCGCAACCGTGTACCTCACCGTCGCTCAGCGTTCCACCATCATGGGTACAAACGTCGTCGATGCAGTAATATTCGGATCCGATTCGGAAAACGATGACCAGTCGTTCGTCGACCTCGCACAGTTCAAAACCACCATCGGCAATTTCAGCCGACTTTCCGACTCGATGAAATTCGTTCGTCATGTTGGGGGTGCCAATGCGTTGAATGAAATTGGCCACTCGCAACCGGCCAAGTCGATTGATGATTGATGCGGAAAAACGTTATTCGTAATCCCGCACACGACGCGAAATGGCCAGCCCCAGCGCCTCCCGCACACTCTCAATGGTCACGCGGTCAAATACCTGTTGAAAGAAACCGGTGACAATCATCTGAATCGCTTCCTTGCGGGTGAATCCCCGAGACCGGGCATAAAAAATCAATTCTTCGTCGACACGGCCACTGGTACTGCCATGAGTACAACGGACGTCATCTGCCTCGATTTCGAGTCCGGGAATGGAATCGGCACGGGCATCGTGGGACAGTAACAAGTTGTCATTTCGCTGGAAACCATCCGTTTTCTGTGCGCCTTCATCGACTTTGATCATCCCCCGCCAAACGGTTCGAGACGTGTCTTGCAAAGCGGCTTTATAAAGGAAATCGCTGGTGCAGTGAGGCGCTTGATGCTGTTGCAGGGTATGATAGGAGAGGTGTTGTTTGTTTTCGGTAAACATCACTCCATTGACCTGGCAGTTGGCACCCTCGCCTTTCAAAACAACATGCTGGTTAACTTTGGACAAGCGGGAACCCATCGCGCCGGCAGTCCATTGTAAATTCGAATCCCGGCCAACGATTGCTTTTTGGTGGGCAAAATGCCAGACCCCCTGGCCCCAATCCTGCAGATTGACATACCGCAAGTTGGCTTGATTGCCAACGATCAACTCGATTGCACCGCAATGAAACCCGGTTGAAGTCTCGGTATCGCTGGAACTTTCCGCCAGCAACGTTGCCTCCGCACCATCCTCCAGAATCACCAGTGTGTGGCCCAGATCGACGCCTCCCTGGCTCATTCCAGAAAATGCATGAAGCGGTTTTTCGAGAACCACTCCGCGGGGTACATACAGAACACAACCCGAGGACCAGAAAGCAGCG
>JABACA010000196.1 GCA_014237975.1 Mariniblastus sp.
GGCGTCCACGGAAACCGTTACATCGCCCGTTTGACTGCGCGCGGTCATGTCACCGACGAATCGCAATGTACTCCATTCCAATCCTAAGGGTGTATTCTCACCAATGGCCAAGTGAATCCAGTTGCCTTGGTCCTTGTTTCCGCTGGCTACGACAAACCAGCGCTCGGACAATTGGTCATAGACCACATTGGGATTCTCGGTGGAGTGCGGAACGATTCCACCTGACTCGACAAAAAAGCTGTCCAAGGTCGTACTGCGAACAGGTGCTCCCGTGTCCTTGTCGTAAATATTGACACGACCGTTCATGACTTCGATGATATGGTCGGTACCAACATCGGATGTCGCATTGGCCGGGTAAACCAAACTATCGGTTTGATACGTAGCGCCGGTTACATTCACACCAAGGTCAACGGCTAAAAGGTTCCGTTGCTCAAGCGTGTTGTAATCAAATAGTTGCGTTTTACTATTACTGTTTTTTCTTGATCTACGCGTCATTGGATGCAATCCTGTAATATGGATAAACAAGGCTTCCTATACCTTAATCAAGGATGGCGGCAAGTTTAAGCAGTTCCTAAAAAAGACGTCGTGAAAAACCGAATCACCCATGTCGAGGGGGTAAAACGCATGGACGAACGCTTCGTCCATAATTTGCCATTGTGAGCAGAATTCCCGCGTTTTTCGCCGTTTTCACCGAGGAATTAGGGTGTTTATGGCTTCCCGTTATGCGAGATGTCATAATCTGAGCGCTTGCCCGTTTTTAAGTCGAAGTCATCCCGTTTTCATCGAGGAAAATGCCGTTTTTCCAGAGATGGCTGCGCAGCAGAGTGTCTTTTTCAGGGCTGAAAAAAATGACACCATTCCGGGGGGGAGGTCCCCTTTCATTGGCCATGTCAAAGGTTTGATTCTTGATTTAAATCCGGATTTTTTTATTTATCCAACGCGAGCCAGCCATGCGGGAAAGTTGAACCTCTTGAGTGTTCAGTTGGATGGACCGTTCCCCTGGTTCCTTTTCGGGTGATTCAAACGGAACCATTCTTGTGCCGAATCGGCTTGCTGTTCGCGCTCAACGTTTCGGGACATTTTTTTCGTTGCTTGATTTAAACGTCTTGTAACCATATGGCTGCTGATCAATTCATGTTCACGTAAACCTAATTGTTTCAACAACAGAATCAGATCCGGATTGACAAAGTGATTCATGATTTCGTCGTCCATCGCCAGGAAGTAACCTAGCTCGACAGGCCACGGGATTTGACGCGCAAATTTTTCGATTTCGCGATCGTGATGGTCCAGTGGATGCCGTTCCGCGACCATGATCGCTATTTCAGGAGTTTTATGTATTGGTTCAATCGATGACATTTCCGGTTCGAACATTTCTGCCATTGTCAGAAATACGGGTGGCTGTTTGTCCGGAAGAATCTGTTCCATCCATCGCCGGTTGATCATTTTCCGTATGACGTCGTACGGAATGTTCCAGACATCAAGCGCTTCCTGTAGTTCACAAAAAATGTCGGGAAAGTGAGCAACCAGAAAAACAACCTGGTTGGGACCGGACCGCTGTTCGATGGAACAGCGTAAAGCATCCTGCAAGCTGTGCCGCGTCAGCGCATAGGAGTCATCAAATCGTCGATAGCCCGGTTTGTTAAACAGCCAATCCAGCATGAAACGTTTTTGTTTTGAATGCAGTGGGTAAACCCACATCTTAACAAAATAGTTCCCGTTTTGATCTGCCGATAATGCTGACTTGCTGGCGGATGACAACGGTTGCCCGAATGGAAAACAGATTATCTCCAAATCGACGTTTGACTGGCATCCTCAAACGTGCCTGATGTTGCGGTGGATAGCGATGTCGAACCTGGCAAAAACGATTCTGCCTGGCGTACAAAATGGTTGCCCATGGAATTGGCCTGTGGGTTGGAAGCTGCTTCAGATGGGGATTGCTGCGAGTACCAACTGCCGGAATGTTCCAACACATTCCCGGCCATGGCTGGGCTTCCCGTCGCCAATCTGCGATCGGACAATTGATTTTCGGTCGGTTTACTCCCCTGGCTTGGTTGAGTCGTTGGCGGGTTGCCGACCGCTGCAAGGGTATTCAGGGGGCTTTGAGTTAGACTGCCCTTTCGAACCCAGTCGATCCAGGCGATTTGAAGATCAGACAAATCCTGATACCCATAGAATTGTTCAGTTGCCTGGTCCCAAGCTGCGGTAGGTTTTGGCAGAGCGCTTCTGTTTTCCTGTTCTAAACCCTGCTCTATAAACTTGACGAAATGGACATGTCCCTTTTGTGCGATCAGGAATTTTGCCAGTGAGTAACCTTGAGCATAAAGCGGCAATATGTCGTGAGGATACCGCTTCATCGTGAACATGCGATTAAACGGGATACCACGGGAAGGTTTGGCGTTCAGGAAGTTCATCAGCATCTGGTGGTTTTTTTTTCGTTCCGACTCGTGCTCAACGGTCGTACAGGCCCCCTCGTCAGCCCATCGAGGAAGGGGTTGTCCGAAATGGGTTGCAAAGATGGTATGAGTAATTTCGTGGGGCAGCACGGCATCCAGCACGCGGTCGGGAGGGCCAAAGACTTTCATTTGCCATCCCATTGGCTCACTTTTTTGCCCTTCCATAAACGCAAAGCTGGTTTCGCCACCCGGATGAGGACCCAGTTGAATTTGGACCGGGCATTTTTCTTTCCAGTTAGCAATTTCGTAGCCGAGCCACTGTTTTGAAAGTTCCCGACGGTACTGTTCCGCCAATCGACCTGCCTCACGGGACAAATTCGGGTCCGGTGCCATGATGATAAAATTGGTCGTCGTTGTCTGGTAATTTCCCTGGGCGCAAACCGTGTCGTTGATATTCCAGGACAACGCGCAAATGAAGATAAGAAAACAGCAGCGAGCTTCCATGCCCTTGTTCCTTTGTGAATCAGGTTTTGCAAGTTCGGTCCTTCGAACTTGCCCCCCACGGTCTACGTTGTGAAGGTCTACGTTGTGAATACTCGGAATGGTTCAAAAAAATTCCGGATCTAGCGACTGATGGCGGGCGTGGAGCAACGCGTATGTTGCCAACCCGCAACCTTTTTACAAACTAGAATATTCGTTGCGGGACTCAAAGGGCGATTCGATTGACAGCAGGCTCGCTAGCGGTTCTTTCCCATATTTCTCGAAGAATGGCTCGTTCTGGGATACTGAGGGGCCGTTTCATTTTGCGGATTGCTACGCGGTGTGGGCATCCATGACACCCGGTTTTTTGGTTCTGGAAACGGGGGGAAAAGTGCGTGCCTGTTGAATTAAGGCTTGAGGAATTATCGCCACCCGGCAAAATAGACAGGGACGGGAGGCGGACTACTGTGTTCTTGAAGGATCGAGGCGCGGCCAGGTTTGGGCCTGTCCTGTTCTGTAGCACACGGAGCATCCGGAGGATAAGCGAATTGGCAAGCAGGTTGATTCGAAATCAATTGCCCTTCACGGGGTTGCGGGTTCGAGTCCCGTGTCCTCCGCCTTGGCAGGTTGCGATCTCTTGCAACCTGCCGTTTTCAAACCGATGAATGACGGCTGGTGAAAAGGAAGTGTCGAAAACCCAAACTGATTACTCAGTTTGGTTCACTCGTTTCCTCGCCGCCGCCTGGGGGTTCGCTCGGGTCGTTCCGGGGGCGTGGGTTTGTAATCCGGATCCTGGATGGAGCGGACGTCCATCGCCCACATGCCGCGACCGTGGGTTGAAATGACGGCGATGTCCTCGGTTGGGTGGATGACCATGTCCGATACGAACGTCGTTGGTAGTTGGCTACCCAGAACTTGCCACTCTTTTCCACCATCGGTGGAGACATACGCTCCCAGGTCGGTTCCCACGTACAGAACATCCTTGTTCTTGGGATCTTCACGAATCACGTTGATCGGACCTGATGGAATGTTGGCGACCAGACTGGTCCAGCTCTTGCCAAAGTCGGTCGACTTCCAGAGGTAGGGCGTGAAATCATCCCAACGTTTGCCATTTTGTGCCAGGTAGACCGTTCCATCCGTATGTCGCGATGCTTCCACTTGAGAAATCCAGCGATTCGCCTGGATGCCTTTGTCGATCTTGTTCCAGCTATCTCCACCATCGGGTGTGACCCACAAGTTCCCGTCGTCCGTTCCGACATAAAGATGCCCGAACTTGTGATGGGATTCGGAGATCGAAGAGATGGTCTGGTACGGAATATCACCAATCTCATCCAGCTTGTTGTTGGTCAGGTCGGGGCTGATCTTTTCCATGTCATCGCCCTTGTTGGTTGAGCGGTATAGAAAGTTCATCCCGTGATAGAGGACGTCCGGGTTGTGTGGAGAGAGAATAAACGGTGCGATCCACTGGCCGCGGACGGGTGGCTCGCCCTCGGCAGGTCGGGGCAGCAATCGTTTTCCCCGCGCGTTGGAACCGAGTTCCGTACGACTGATCTGGCCGTAGAATCCGGCGGAATAGACAACCTTGGGATCGCGCGGGTCGATGGCGTGACTGCTTCCTTCGCCTCCTGGCGCCCGTTCCCACTCGACCGGTCTCATCGTCCGATTGCCATTGCGGTCGGTGGAGATATCGACGATGCCCCGGTAGCTGCCATGATCCTGCACTGATCCATAAACACGAAATGGTGAATCCATGTCGTGCATGACATTGAAAAATTGAACGGCGGGAATCTGTTTGACGAACAGCCGCCAATTTTCTCCGGAGTCGTAGGAAATGTTGATGCCACCATCGTTCCCGTTAATCAAGTACTTTGAGTCAGCCGGGTTAATCCACAACGCGTGGTGGTCACCATGCATTCCTCGTAAACGGCGAAATGTCTTTCCGCCGTCGTTGGATACATTCAATGCCAGTCCCATGATGTAGACGGTTTCGGGGTCATTGGGATCCACCCGCAGTTGGCCAAATACCCAGCCATAAGTCGATGACAATCCTTGCATGTATCGATTCGATTCGCTGGCTTTGGACCAGGTCATGCCCGCATCGTTCGAGCGATAGACCTCGGCACCCTTGATGACTTTGCCCTTTGGCCGGCCATAGGAATCATTACCCGGGTCTTCAGGTTGATTTTCGGCGACGTCGTAATTGTCGACAAACGCGTAAACCACATTCGGTGAGTTGTGACACACGTCGATCCCGATTCGGCCTCGATGATGGGGCGCTGGCAGTCCGTCGTTGATTTCCTTCCATGTGTTGCCACCATCGGTTGATTTATGAATACCACTGCCGCTGTGGTCTGCGCTGTTGCGGGGATCATTCCAACGATTGCGGACCCGCTGCCAGGTAGCGGCATACAGCGTTTTTGGATCCTGGGGATCCATCACCAAATCGATGGGGCCTGTTTCTTCGTCAACGTAGAGAATCCGTTTCCATGATTTTCCCCCATCGGTGGTTTTGTACAGACCGCGCTCAGGGTTGTCCGTCCACTCGTGACCCGAATCGCAAACATAGACGATATCCGGATTGGTGGGATGAATGATAATGCGTGGAACGGTGTGGGCTGTTTCCAAACCCATATGTTGCCAGGTTTTTCCGGCGTCAACCGATTTATAGACACCAGCACCGGCCATCGAGCTGCGAAAAATGTTGGCTTCGCCCAACCCGATCCAGACGATATCCTGGTTAGAAGGAGAAATCGTGACGTCGCCAATCGAGGTGGAAGCCCCGTGTTCGAAGACTGGCTGCCACGTCGTTCCCTCGTTGTCTGTCTTCCATACGCCGCCCGACGCGGTTGCTGCGTAGATCGTATAGGTGTTGGATCGTGGAGTCGTGGCCGCAATGTCGGTGACCCGCCCACTGATATTGGTCGGACCCAGGAAGTGCCAGTTCAAGTTCTTGAAATTGGATGATTCGGCCATGTCAACATGCTGTTGATACATCGCCATCCGCTTGTCGGCAGGTGTATAAGTTTCATTGCCCGACTGTGTGCCGAGAAATGCGTGTGCTGGTCCAGCCGTAACGAGAGTCCACAGGACGAACCCTAGGCAAATGCCTGAAAATCTTTGACGTTTCATATTGGTTCCCACAAAATGGCGTGTGCTTGGATTGTCTTGCCGGGTTGCTTGGTAAACGGTTAGTTCTGCTCGGATAGTTCAACACCGGGTTGATAATCATCCAGCAGATGTTCGGCGAAAAACTCATACATTCGTTGCGTCACGTAGGGCTGGTAACGACCAAAACCGTGGCGCGTACCGGGCAGGTACAACATATCAAATCGTTTGTTTTCCGTAATCAAGGCATCGACCAGTCGCAGTGTATTGGCAGGGTGAACATTGTTATCCGACTCGCCATGAACCAGGAACAAGTGTCCTTTCAGATTGGCAGCCAGTTCCGCATTGGTGGGAACCTCAATGTCGAATTTCGCCTGTTGCTTCGATTCCTCGGTTTGCTTGTCTTCCGTATCAGACTCCTCTTTTCCCTTTTTGCCGGACTGATCTGAAACTGTCTTGTCTCCTTTTTTTTCCGACACTTTTGTGTTGGTCTTGTCTTTGTCCGTCTTGTCGTCATCCTGGTCGTCGGATTCCTGGCGCAAGAACGCTTCAGGACCGTCAAACAACTCGTGGTCGGCTGTTTCGAATTCCCCGTCCAAGTTGAATTGTCCTTCATGTTCGTAGAAGAAATCGGATTCTTCAACGCTGATCGCTTCGAAATCTGCTACAGCGGGTGGACCCGACCGGGATGAACGTCCATCTTTTTCTGCTGACTCGTCTTTGCGGGCTGAATTATCCTTGTCACCCGTTACCAGTTTGAGACCGTGATAGCGCTCAGCCCAGTAGTTTCCGTAAATGTTGTTGTCGTGATTGCCTGCCGTAGCCACACCGACTTTAAAGAAGTCGTTGTATGGCTTTTGCAACAATGCTGCGGCCGTCATGAATCCACCACCCGAATGGCCGTAGATTCCAACTCGCTCTACGTCGACAAAAGGAAACCGTTGTCCTAGTTGTTCAATGGCTGCCTTTTTGTCGGCCAAACCGTAATCGCGAAGGTTGTAGTAACCATGGTTGTGATACGCTTTGGAACGTTGCGGTGTACCACCTCGATGACCAACCTGGATGACAATGAACCCCAGTTGCGCCAATTGCTGGTTTCCAGCGGTGGACGAAAAAGTGTGGGACGTGCCTTCCATTTGCGGTCCCGGATACACGTGCGCGATGATCGGGTACTTTCGGGTCGGTTTGAAATCAAAAGGCTTCCACATGTTGCCGTACAAATCAGTAACTCCATCGGCTGCCTTGACGACAAACGTTTCTGCCATCTGCCAGCCGACTTCCTTGATTCGCGACAAATCTGCTTCTTCCAGTTTCATGATCTCATTTCCCTGCGCGTCTCGCAGAATCGATATTGGCGCCATGTCGACCCGTGAGCAGTTGTCTACCAGGTATTTTTTCGTGGGCGAAAGTGTGGATCTATGGTTCGCATCACCCGGATCCAGTAATGTCAGTCCCGTGCCGTCGAGGCGAACACTATACAGGTGTTGTTGATACGGATTTTCGCCAGGTTCACGACCATTTCCCTGGAAAAAGACCAGGCGATTTTCTTCATCGACGTCGACAATGCGACTTGCCCGGAATTCTCCCGAAGTAATCGGGTTCTTAAACGTGCCGTCGTGACCGTAAAGGTAAAAGTGGCCCCAGCCTGACCGTTCAGACCACCAAATAAGTTCGTCAGTGTCCTTTAGGTACCTCAATGATTGCGGCGAGATATTGGCGGCCTCAAAACCATCTTCAATTAGACAATTCAGTTCACCCGTCTCTGGATTTAACTCACAGACCTCTGCATTGCGGACCAGGCGGTCCATTCGAACGAATCTCAACTGGTGGTGCTTTTCTTCCCAATGAAGATTTCGATAACTCTCGTGTTTCCATTTTGGTTCCAATCGATTTAACTTTTTATCGGATCGAGAAAAATAATGAAGATGAGAAACACG
>JABACA010000197.1 GCA_014237975.1 Mariniblastus sp.
ATCCAGGTTGTCACGAATCAGTTGATGGACTGCGTCATTGGTGTAGGTGATCCAGCAGGGAATCTGGTCGACGGAAAAATTTTCTGTCAAAAACGAGAAAGGCTGAGGCTGCTCGTCGCCCGGTTGGATTTCGGTTCGGTCGTAATCGATCGTCCGTCCGTTGAGGCGGGGCGGCGTACCGGTCTTAAATCTCTCCAGCTGGAAACCCAACCGCTCGAGGGCACCACTGATCCCATGGGTCGTCCCTTCACCTGCGCGACCACCGGCCGTCTTGGCCTCGCCCGTATGCATGATGGCCGACATGAACGTACCGGTCGTCAGGATGACGGATGGTGCGATGTATTCTGCACCGCCTTTCACACGGACCCCCACCACGCGCCGACCTTCTCCCACGGTCTCGGTCAGCAGGTCTTCGACCATTTCCTGTCGCAGGTCCAGGTTGGGCTGATGTTCGACGGCCGCTTTAATCCAGTTCTGGTACGCTTTCTTGTCCGCCTGTGCCCGCGGGCTGTGCATGGCGGGCCCTTTGCGAAGGTTGAGCATGCGGAACTGGATCCCGGTCACGTCGATCGCCTGGCCCATGATTCCGCCCAGCGCATCGATCTCGCGTACCAGGTGCCCCTTGGCCACGCCCCCGATGGCCGGGTTACAACTCATCTGGCCAACCGTATCCAGGTTGGTCGTTAACAGGGCGACCTTGGCTCCCTTCCGCGCAGCGGCCATCGCCGCCTCGGTGCCGGCATGGCCGGCGCCAACAACCAGCACATCGTATTGGTAACGGATTGGTTCCATGCAGACTTTGTAAGCGAAAAACGGATCAGTTCAAGTCGAAATCACCCGGCCGGACAAAGGCTGGTCGGCTCAACAAGGGGAATTACCGGTTTTCACTCCAACGGCACACCTTGCAAAAACACGCAAATAGAGTCGTTCCAATCAACAACTGACGTCCGTCATCGAAACTATGATATCATTCTGTTGCATTCTTTCCGTCAAGACGATCCGTAATGGAGGCCAAAATCTTGCTCTGCTTTACGCCTTCGGGATCTTTTGTCCCTGCACTTCCGGAGTCCTTTTGAAATGACACCTCGTCTGGAAAAAGAACCACGAACTTGTCGCCGCATCGGTGTTGCACTGGCGGTACTGACTTTTGTATTGCTGCTATCGAGCCTGAATCGGTCGATTGTTGCGCAAACGGTCTCGGGTCAGCGAAGCTCGGGCAAGATTGGGGAAGGGCAACCATGGCAAACCGAGTGGTACCAATACGACTCACGGGTCGCTGGCCCGGTGGTGATGATCTTTGGCGGGGTTCATGGTAATGAACCGGCCGGATTTCGAGCCGCCATGCAGATCAAGAACTGGACCGTCGACAAAGGGAAGTTGATTGTCGTGCCGCAGGCCAACAAATTGGGACTGCGAGCCAACACCCGCTGGATTCCCGAATTCCGCAACGACAACGCGCTAAAAAATCTGAATCGCAATTTCCCCCGCAAATCAGACCCGACCACCAAGACCGAGATGGCCACCGCCATGTGGGCCTTTATCCAGGAACACCAACCCGACTGGTTTTTTGATCTGCACGAAGGATTTGATTTCCATCGAGTCAATCCGAAATCGGTCGGCTCCAGCGTGATCGCCTTTCCCGGCCAAAAGGACCTGGCCACCAAACTCGCTTCCGTCGCCAACCAACATATCGCAACCGATCGTGCCTTTTCAGTGCTTGCCAGGTCTGGTCCCATCGACGGTTCTGTAGCCCGCGCCTGTGGCGAGCAATTGGGCGCCAAAAGTTTCATCCTGGAAACCACCTTCAAAGACCAACCCATTTCACAGCGGACGCGGCAACATCGCGCCATGGTCGCCACCGCCCTCCAGGTCATCGGTGTCACGCAAACGGACCTGTCGCAACAATTCGTGAGCCCCTCCCAAACAAGCCCGCAACCGATTCGTGTTGCCGTGTTTGATGCCGACGGGGCCAATGCGAAGAATGTCATCAAGGTGCTGGATTCCGAGCCAAAGATCAGTGGCTTTCACATCGGTCCGGAAGATATTTCGACAGAAGTGCTGAAACAGTTTGATGTGGTCCTGTTCCCGGGTGGGTCGGGCAGCAAACAGGGCAAAGCGATCGGTGCGGAGCGACGGGAACTGATTCGACAATTCAGCACCGACGGCGGAGGCGTGGTGGGGATTTGCGCCGGGGCTTTTCTCTGTTCGTCGCATTATGATTGGTCTTTACATTTGATGAACGCCTCGGTCTACAACGAAATGGTGGAGATCCCCGACAAGGGGAGGAAATCGATGTGGTATCGGGGAGGGCCTGCCAACGTTAAGGTCGAAATCTCCAAGCAGGCCGAATCGCTGCTGGGACTCGACGGCCAACACACCATTCGCTACCAAAATGGTCCGATCATTTCACCGGGAAAAAGTGACACGGCGCCGGATTACGAAGTCTTGGCCACGTTTCGTTCCGAGAATTTCCTTTACGATGTTCAGAAGGGAACCATGACGGGCAAACCGGCCATTCTCCGGTCCACCTTCGGTAAGGGAAGCGTGGTTGCCTTCAGCCCCCATTTTGAATCGACCAAGGGCAAGGAGTACGTGGTCCTGAATGCGATCAAACAAGTCGTATCGAGCCAGCCGAAAAACGATCAACCGATGGCGTTTCCGGATCTTCCACTTGGATCGCCCGATGAACCGGTCATCTGTGATCTGTTCGCCCAACCGGATCCAGACCACCCGCGCGAATTTGAAATCATGGTCCAGATGCAAATAGCCAAAGGTTGGCATACGTATGCCAACGCAGTGCCCGGCAGTCCCTACCGCGAGACGGTTCTCAAGTTACAACTACCGGATCAGGTCGAGGCGATTGGTAAATGGAACAAACCGTTGACGCTACCCTACATCAAAAACCCACAACGGATGATCTATTCGGGAACGGTCGTTTTTTCCCACAAGGTGCGTCTCAAGGCCGGTTCCGACAAGGCCAAGCTAACCGTCCAAGTCGATTACCAGGTTTGCGACGACCAAAAGTGCTTGCCGCCAGCCACGATCAGGAAGACGGTGTTGATCGATGACCAGCCTTGATATGACAAATCTTGAGAACACCCCCGCGTTGGAGCGACACGGCAATCCAATGATGGCACCCTGGCCGGGGAACGGGCGAACCGATTCTAAAGGCCTGGTCCAGCATGGAATTATCTGTCTTGCGATGATCGTGGCTCTGCAAATTTTATCGGGGAGACTGGCAGCACACGAGGGCGATGACTTGCAGAGAATCAAGGAGCGCGCATTTCGAGCCTCCCAGGCAGTGACCTCTTTTGAATTGAGCGCCTGCATCCGAAATTCCAGCGGGGCTGTCTGGCAGGTCCGATACCTGCGGGACCGAAAAAAATATCGAGTCGATCGCACTGACGTCGGTTTTGCGGTCCGCGATGGGCAACGGATCGTTGCACCGTACACCTCCTGGAGTTTTGATGGCGAGGTTTACCACTGCTACAACGCCAGGAATGGTGCCTTGAAACTATCCACAAAGCGGCAGGCCAGGGGTGCCTCCGACCCCGCGCTGTTACCTTTCCGTTGGGTCACCTCGATCCTCTGCACCAGCGATTCCACTGAAATTGACAATCCTGACACGTGGGACAGGTGCTTTGCCAAGGCGAAGTACAAGGGAACCTTTTTGCTCAATGGCAATTGCTGTGAGGTGGTTGAGTTCGTCCAGGAATGTTTCGGCGAAGCCTGCATTTTTGCCGTCTTCTTTTCAGATGCCCACGGCGGACTTCCCGTCCGTTACGAGCGGAGAGTCAAGCGAACCGGTCAATTAAGCACCGTTTTTTCGGTTCTACAGTGGGTGGAAATCAAACCTGCTAGCGCGACTCAGACCATCCGTTTTCCAATCAAAATGACCCGCCACGAAAATGGTAAGGATGGTGTATCACTCCCTATGAAAAGGACCGTTTCCATCCAGCCTGGTATTCGAATCAACGATCCGGTCGACCCCGCGGTTTATGACCTGGAGAGTGAATTTTCTATCGAATCAGTCTACCGTGTGCCGCAGCCAGGGATCGAAACGGGCAAAAGACCGAAGGGCGGTAGCTGAGCTTGGGCGCGGTGGTCGTTTATCCATTTACCCATTCTTGATTGACGCTGGCTCAGAAGTTCTGTTCCACTTGCTGAATCGAATCGGGTAGTGAAACGAGTAGATCACTGGCGATCAACGAAGCCTTGCCCAACCTTTCGGCCGCTATGTCGCCCGCCATGCCGTGCAGGTAACACCCGTTGCGACTTGCGCTGAACGGTGATAACCCTTGTCCCAGCAACGAGGCCACGATTCCCGTCAACACATCCCCCGAGCCGGCCGTGGCCATCCCGGCATTTCCCGTCGGATTGTGGCACTGCTGTTGGCCATCGGTGACCAGCGTTCGATGTCCCTTGAGGACCAGCGTCAAATGGTGGCGTGCCGCCAGCTGAATCGCCAATTCTTCGAGTTGACCGCGATCCGTTTCCGTTTGGCCCACCAGTCGCTGAAACTCGCCCGGGTGAGGAGTCAGTACCCGCACGCCCTGATGTTCCGATAAATTGCACCCGGCATCGGCCAGGTTGTTGAGGCCATCTGCATCGACGACCAGTGGCTGCGCCAGCTGCTGGTAGAGTTTGCGGACAATCTCCTGACCCGCTGCCGTGCATCCCATGCCCGGCCCCAACGCCACGACGTCAGCCCATTGGCAATGTTCCAAGATCAATTCAACCGCCTGGTCAGCAAAACCACCGTCACAGGTCGCTGCCGGCAGCACCATCAGGCAGGGCGAGAAGGATGACACAACCGGCTGGACGTCCGAGGGCACGATGACACGCACCAATCCGGAACCGGTTCTCAATGCGGCCTGGGCGGCCAGTGCGATCGCCCCGGCCATTCCCACAGAACCTCCCACGACCAGAACCCGTCCCAGGTCCCCTTTGTGGGCATTGTCAGACCGAACAGGAAGTTGGCAATCCGTTTTTTCGGAATGACGTGATTCGTCGGCTGGCGCATTCGGGCCATAAACTTTCTCGGTAAAATCGCTCAGACTTAAACGGCCACTGCGAAAGTGACGGGCCGCTTGCTGGAAATCATGACGGTTGATCACGCTAAACTCGTTATAGAAAACGGGTGGACTCTGTTACTTACCGATGTTACTCGCGCAATTGATCATCTACAATCTGGGGTTGTGAGTTCAGGTACCCAATCCGGGATGCCTGTGAGAGTTGTGAATTGAAATAAAATATTAGGAACACTTGAATGCCTAGTTGTGTATTGGCGTATTCTGGCGGACTGGACACGTCCGTGATTCTTGGCTGGCTGATGGATCAAGGCTACGAGGTCCACGCGGTATACGTCGACCTCGGTCAGCCTTGTGAAGATCGCCAGGAAATCATGCAGAAAGCGCAAGACATCGGCGCCGCGTCTGCACAAATTGTCGATGTGCAGGAAGAATTGTGCCGCGATTTTGCATTCCCTGTTCTTAGCTGGCAAGCAAAGTACGAGGGGATTTACCTGCTGGGAACATCGATTGCACGACCGTTGATCTCCAAGGCCTGTTTGAAAATCGCCAGGGAAGTTGGCGCCGATGCGTACGCCCATGGCGCTACAGGCAAGGGGAACGACCAATGCCGCTTTCAATTGGCGGCCGAGGCGCTTGACGCTAATGTCAAAGTGATTGCTCCCTGGCGAGACGCAACTTTCCGGAATTTATTCCCGGGTCGTACGGAACTAATTGACTATTGCGACGCAAAAAACATCCCGGTCAAGGCGACCGCTGCCAAGCCATACAGTAGCGATGAAAACTGCCTGCACATCAGCTACGAAGCGGGCAAACTGGAAGAACTCGATGTTAACGGATGTGAGGTCGTGGAATTTGGGATGGGCGTTTCACCCGCCCAAGCCCCGGACCAGAAAGAAGTCGTTTCGATCGGTTTCGAATCGGGTGTCCCGATGACGGTCAACGGCGAAAACCTTTCGCCACTCCAAGTCGTTGAACAACTAAACCAGCTGGCCGGTCGAAATGGAATTGGCCGAATCGATATGGTTGAAAACCGGTTTGTCGGCATGAAGAGCAGGGGAGTTTACGAAGCGCCCGGCATGACCCTGCTGTATGATGCCCACCGTTATGTTGAACAGCTAACAATGGACCGGGACCTGATGCACTTGAGAGATCGGCTGGCACCGGAAGTTGCCGAAATGGTCTACTACGGATTCTGGTACTGCCCCAAAATGGACGCTCTCTTTGATTTCAATCGGTGTGCCCAGAAAAATGTCACCGGTGAGGTCACTCTGGATTTGTACAAGGGCAATATTTCGATCAGCAAACGTAGTAGTCCTAACAGCCTTTATGACGATGCTATTGCTACAATGGAGGGCGGGGGAGATTACAACCAGACAGATGCCGAAGGATTCCTGAGAATTCAGGGCCTGCCTTCGCGCGTCCAGGCCCGTCGTTTGCCAAGAGAATATTAAAGGCCATACGTTTAGATGTACCTTTTCGAAAACCCGGTTCTGCAGCGCGAACTATTGGTCAACCTGAGGATGCCGCGCGCCTTTCTTCTTTTGTTGACGTATCAATTGTTGTTGGCGGCTGTGGTCTATTTCGCTTGGCCCAAGGACAACATACGGCTGGACTTGACGGCTAACCCGGAGTCCACCAGGCAGTTGGTCAACCTTTTTTTCCTGGGGCAGTACATCCTGGCTTCCTTGATGGCCCCCAGTTTCGCAGCGGGTGCAATCACCGGCGAGAAAGAGCGCAAGACGTACGAAATGCTGTTGGCCAGCCCACTACAACCGCAGGCCATCGTGATGGGAAAACTGGTTGCCGCATTAACTCACCTGGCCATCCTGATTTTTGCATCGCTGCCCATTGTTATGCTTTGCCTGCCGCTGGGTGGGGTCTCGTTTTATGAAGTCCTGGCTGCCTACCTGGCCCTCATATGCAGTGTCGTTACGTTTGGCATGATCAGCATTTGGTGTGGTAGTCTGTTTAAACGAACGGCCGCGTCACTGGTGGTTTCCTATCTCATGATCCTACCTCTGGCGATTGTGGGGGTCCTGTTCTGGCAAGCCTTGGAATCTCGCGGTGAAACCCGTTTCAATCTTACCGTCACCGTGCTGCCGGGAATGGCAGCGGCCCTTTCGATCATATTGTTTTATCTAACCAGTGCTCGAATGCTGTATCCGCCGGATATGGGAAGTGAAGGCAAAGAGGTGGTCGACCTGGATCAGGAAGCGGCCGAAGCGATCGGGTTGGTGATTCAACGCGACCAGTTCCCGGACCGCCTGTTTGCTCCGCCCAAGCGCGAAACGTTGATGAATGACCGCACCAATCCAATTTATGACAAGGAGATGCGGAGCGAGATTTTCGGCCAAGGCACCCTGATGTTGAGGCTGGCTATCCAGATCAGCATGATTTTGGCAATCCCGTTAATGGCCGTTTTCCTGTATATCTATCGGTCAATGGCACCGTGGTACATCTCCTACGTTTGCGTTTTCAACATCCTGGTCGGGCCCGTCTTTTCAGCCGGCAGCGTGACAAGTGAGCGGGAGCGTCAAACACTCGATCTCTTACTGACTACCATCATCACACCGTTTCAGTTTTTGTGGGGGAAATTGATTTCCGGGTTACGTGTCTCCAGCGTATTGACATCTTTTTTACTCTGGCCGCTGCTGTTGGCCTTGATCATGGTTCCTGAATACTGGGTCAACATTCCTACAATTGTGGCCTACCTTATTATCGTTGGATTGACCTGTTTAACGACCGCCGTACTGGCCTTGTTCTGTTC
>JABACA010000198.1 GCA_014237975.1 Mariniblastus sp.
ACGTTTACAACGCGACTTGCCAACCACCGTGATCAGGCTGCCATCATTGAACTGATTGACCAGGTTTACCGTGAATACGGGGACCGGGTCTGCTTAGCGGGGGCTGACCAGGATTTACTGGACCTGAAGGCCGCCTATTTCGACCAGAACGGCGCGTTTTGGGTGTTGGAAGATGGCCAGGGGCGTATTGTGGGAACCCACGCGGCCAAACCCATTTCCCGGCCTCCAGCAGACTCATCCAAATCATCAATTTGCACGTTTCGGCGGCTGTATCTGGAGGCTGGACTACGAGGCACCCAGCTGGGTGCGGACCTGATGGAGGTAACGTTTGACTGGGCTCGGCAAAATCGATTCGAGCGTGTCGAGTTTTGGTCGGATACCCGTTTTGCCAGAGCGCACCGTTTTTTTTCCAAGTTGGGGTTCCACAAAACGAAGGAAGTACGCCACCTGGACGATGGGGTAGCACCTTATAGCGAGTATCTGTTTTACCTTGACCTGTAACCAATAAAAAAGGCCGGATATCATCCGGCCTTGCATGATGCATTTTGGAAACAGTGTTATTTAACGATTTCCAACAGGTCAATTTCAAAAACCAACGTCTTGTTGGCGGGAAATCCGGGAGGCGGGTTTAATCCGTAAGCCTTGTCCCCACGAATCACAACCTGCCACTTGTCGCCAACCTTCATGTTCTGTAAAGCCCGTGAAAAACCACCGACAAAGTCACCGACCCCCATTTCCAATGGCTCGCCTTTGGATTCGTCAAATACTGTGCCGTCGGTAAAGGTCCCTTTGTAGTTAATTTTAACCTTGTCCGTCTTGGCAGGCACAGCGCCATCACCAGCTTTCATTGACTTGTAGTAAATTCCGTCCTCCATCTGTTTGGCATCGGGCTGGGTCGCATAATTGGCGATGAACGCCTTGCCCTCGGTCATATTCTCTTCGACCACCTTTGCCTGTTTCTCCATTTGCTTTTTCTGTGCCATTGCCTGAACCGCTTGCATGACCGAGTTGATTTCTTCGGGCTTCATGGTCATTGGCTCATCTTTGATAGCCGAGATGATGCCCTTCATCATGGAATCCTGATCAACATCCAATCCGTTATTTTGCAGGTTTTTCACAAAATTGTAGCCCAGGAAAAAGTTGGCTTTTTGGATGGTGCTCTTTTCATCGGCGGGCGCTGGAGCTTCCGCGGCCGGTTTTGCCGTGGCGGGTTTTTCCGTGGCGGGTGGAGTCGTTTCGGTCTCTTGGCCAGACAGAATCATGGTAGGTAAACAGATTAAAGCGACCGCGCAGAAACGGATGACTTGCATGGGAGAATTTCCTTTTCAGGGTACGGGATGACGGCCGCAGTGAGTTTCCAAACGAAGCCAGCACAAAACCAGCGATTGGCTCAGATGACCAAAACGGAAATTATACGCATCTTCCAATCCAGCAAACACTACAAAACGGGGCGAGTTTCCCGTTTTCCGCACTATTCCGCGCCGACACGGGTGATCAGATAAATTGCGAAGGTTGCCAACCAATGCTCTCCTTCGTAACTTCCGCTAAATACGTATTTGAAGCCCATATCGGCATGCTCGTTAGCCGAATCAAGGATCAATTGACGGCGCGGATCAGCCGGCTCCAAGGCAGAGGCAATTCCCTGAAAACACCAGGCTCGCGACAAATCCAATCCTGCCAGATGGACAATCTTTCCATCCGTAACATCGCTTACTTCAACCGGCACCAACAAATTTCCACCCGCTCCCTCTTTCAAGCCTGGCATAAAACGGTCAAACCATTGTTGAAATTCCTGTTTTGACAAAACGCGTCGCATCAAGTCGGCTTCGTTCAGACCGGATGAAAAGAAATCCTGACCCGATGGCTCATATCGAGTGGGATACTCTGTATCTTGAAGATAATAATCCCTGGCCCTTTGAACAATCAGCGTTTCCAGCTCCTGATTGCCTGTCACCCGGGCGTAATCCAATGTCTGCCCCAAGGCAAATCCGCTATCCGGATGAACCCCCGTGCGAATCGGGAAACTCAGCAGAGGAAGGTAATCCATCGTCCGCTGGACAATGATTTCCTCCAGCGGTTTGAGGTTTTCACGCCACTCCTGGGCCTGTGGATCGTCCCATTGTTCCAGCTCCAAAACCAGCCGCAACAGCCACGCCCAGCCATACATGCGTTCAAAGCTCTTGTTTTGTTTTTCCGTGTAGTAGGCAACCTCGCCCTGGATATTCTCAGCAGTCAAACTCTCCGACAACTGTTCCCTGATGGTTTGATTCAGACTGTTATCGGGATATTCTTTCAACAGCCGAACCAGCATCCAGTGACCATGCACGCTACTGTGCCAATCAAAACAGCCATAAAAAGCTGGATGCATTTCCTTTGGCGACTGGATCGACTCCGCACCCGCCATGACGTTGGAGGGTTTGTTGGGATACTCGGTCGGGATACCATCCAAAGCGAGGGTGGCAAACGCAACCACCTGGGCATCGGTTAGTCGATCGCCCAGCCGGGGCAGTTTAGCATCCGGCTGACCGTCTTGTTGGGCACTTGTAAATCCCATGGTCAACTCGACAAACAGGATGACAACCAGACAAAAACTACCAACGCGCACAACCAACCTCCCGTCGATTTCAAATCACCCACCCGACAACATCTTGAAAAGACAATGATACCAGAATGCCGCAAACATCGACCATCCCTTAATCGACGGAAACGCTCGGCTGAGGATACGGTGTCTGGGAATCAAATTCCCCGGAAATCCCCGTTACCGACCCTCTAAGATCTGTTCGAGGTGACAAATTTGTCCTCGCAGGTTTTCCAGATCCGGGTTGATAGTGAAGGCCGATCGGAAACAATCCAGCGCAGAAACAGGATCATCCAACTGCAGGCAACAATGACCCATTCCGATAGCAGCCGGAAAATGAAACGGATTGATGGCGAGTGTCGTACGACAGTCATCAATGGCAAGCTGATAATCCCGTTGATTACAAAACGCAATCGCTCGCTGATTCCATGCCTCTCCAAGTCGATCATCACAGCGAATCAACTCAGTCGCTTCGGCGACGACCTGGTCGTATTGGGAAACCGAATTGAGCCATTCGAGACGGGAAATCAAAACTCGCTGACCACCTGTCCCCTGCCGTAACCAAATTTGTCGGATATTGTGATCGGCCAACATACGAACGGCGCGGTCGGAATCTACCAAGCCACGTCCCATCGTCTCGTTTTGCTCAAAATCCCCCAAAAACCCAACTGCCAATACGGCGGCCCGACGCGTCAAGCAGCGACCCAGCCGAGCCAGGTATTCCAACGTCTCCATCGTGTAACTCTCGGAAACTTGCTGGATAAAACGAGCGCGGTCTTCGTCGTTCAGAAATTGCTGGTAGTATCTATCCAGCTTCGTATACCGGACTTTTTGTTCCGATATCGATGGTCCCGACATGAATGGTCCCGACATAAAATTGACTACCTACTCGTTAAATGGTCTAAGGCGACGAAGGCATGGATTTAAAGACCCATGATAATTTGGTGGCATACAAGGGACAACGAATCGGGGGATGTTTATCGCCTGATTTGTCAAGTTTTAACGGCGACTTCGATCAATCACCTCAAACCTTAACGAATATAACGATTGGGTGAATAGTTCATGACTAAGCTGTTACTGATTGTCGTTCTCTCGGTCCCCGCAATGGTCGATGATCGGCCGCCAATTGACTGGCTGTCCGGGAAATCATTGGCTCGTGCCAAACAACTGGCCATCTCCGTCCGGTGGCGAGACGTACCCGTCCGTGACCGTTTGATCCAGCTGTCGCAAACACAGGGAATCCCCGTTGTTGTCGATCGTCAAGTAGACCCTAATCGACCGCTAAACCTGGACATCCAACAGAAGACATGGGACCAAGTCCTCTGGGGCATCGCCGAACAACTCGATCTTGAGATATGCCAACTCGAAGAATTGTATTACGTCACTCCAGTCGGTTCGTCCCTTCCAATACGAATTGCCTATGACCGCAATAAAGACCAATTGAGACGAACCCGCAACCGCCTGCCGGTACCCTGGCTGACTGTCACGGAATTCGAGATTAACGAATTCGAACAGCCACGTGAAATGGTAGAAAAACTGGCGGAACAATATGAGCTATCTCTGGAAGGGCTCGAAAAAATACCACACGATGTTTGGCCCGGCTACCGATTTCCCAAAATGGATTTACTGCAAAAGTTTACGATTTTGCTTTCAGGTTTTGGACTTTGTCCATCGATTTCCGAGAACGGGAAAACCATGACAATCGAGGATATTCCCGCTATCGAATCCGCAAAACTACGCATTCCATTTACCGAACAACCGAGGACGGCGGCCAACGCCCTGGCACCCATGTTTAAAGACCTTTCAATCAAAGCCTATTCACAGGGTGTGTGGGTCGAGGGCCCGATTACGGAAATCGTAAAGTTCCAGAAAAAACTAGTCGGTATGCAGAAGGCAATTATTGGCAAAGAATCCAAAAAAGATTTTTCCGTGACAGCCTCCCGTGGTCAGATCCTAGCTACGATGGCGAACCAACTGGGTGTCAAGATGGTACTGGAAGCGGGGATTCGACCGAAGCTTGAGCAACAGGCTACCATCACCATGTCAGGTGTTAGCGAGGAAGACGTAATTCGAGAAGTGCTGGAAGGTACGGACCTGACCTACCAATTAACGGCCGAGCAATTGAAAATCATCCGGCAATGATCGCGGCAGGATATCTCGGGTCCGATGCAACGCCAACGGGTCAACATCACCCATGCGGCAAGAATTGAAAAGACAGAACGATCGTCAATGAGTGAGCCCAATTCCGGAACCGTCATCGTTCAAAAAAGAGGCGCCGGCGGGAATCGAACCCGCGTACCAGGTTTTGCAAACCTGTGCCTAAGCCACTCGGCCACAGCGCCACAATTGTTCAATTTCAAAAATTTATCGCATCAAGATATAACGGTCAAAGGGTCTGGGTATTCTGTGTTTCGCCCTTTTAGCCGATGACTTGCCTGGCTAAGCCAGATAACAAGCAAAATCTGCATAGACTTAGATTCGGACATTACCCGCCATAAACTTTAGAAGATGCATTCGGTAAAATAGGTAATTCCTGCCCAGTCACAAACGCATTTAGTTTCTTTCAAAACGCGCTCTGTAACGGGTCACCCCAAGAAATACTGCTGGCACCCGAAAACGGGGCGATCAAGCAGCCGGCTTCAGCCCGAATAGCGGGCTCCCTGGCAGGTAGCTCTCCGCTCGAATTCAGTTTTCACAGCACTCAAGATCCCCGGCTTGTCGAGACACCAGGACGGCCCGATAAAATAGTCACCGGGGGCCTCACCACTGATTCGCTCCACCACCACCGATGGCGGTAGCAACTCCAGAAAGTCGACCAGCGTCGAAACGTAATCGTCCCGTTCCATCAACACGACTTCGCCATTTTTCACTTGCTCGGCCAGTGGAGTATTTTCGACCGCGTACAGATTGTGAATCTTGACCGCATCCACACCGACCCGGGCGGCCTCGCGGGCAGTGGCCAACATGTCCTCACGGGATTCACCAGGCAAACCCAACATGATATGCGCACATATTTCAAAACCTCGCCCGGCACTGCGCTCCATAGCGTCCAGGAAAGCGTCATGATGATGGCCACGATTCATCCAATCCAACGATCGATCATGCATCGTTTGCATCCCATATTCGACCGTCAAATGCGTTTTGTTGGCAAACTCCTCCAACAAATCCAGTACGTCATCGGGAACACAATCGGGACGGGTACCAATCGCCATGGCAACCACATTCGGATGGGCAATCGCCTGTTCGTAGAGCGGACGCAATTTATCGACCGGAGCATACGTATTGGTAGCAGGCTGGAAATAAGCCATGAAATGATCGCATTTGTAACGCTTTTTCAGGCGTCGAATCCCATCATCAATTTGGTCGGTGATGTCCCTTTTGGGGACTCGGCGACTCGGGCTAAAACTACGGTTATCGCAAAAGACGCAACCACCCAAGGCGACCGTTCCATCGACATTGGGGCAGGTGAACCCGGCATCCAAGCTGACCCGCTGGACCCGATGGCCAAACCTCTGTTTCAGGAAGAAGCTATACGAGAAATACCGTAAATCACTTGCTTTCCAGTCAAATTTGGGTTCCGAGCCCGGTTTTTCTTTGGTTGACGTCAATGCAGGTACCGAATAGAGTAAAATTAGGGTGTTTCTGTGGGTGCGACGATCATAGCATTCATTTTTTATTTATTTATAACGCTTATTCCGAATTCCTCTACTCATGTATGGTGAACTAGTACCTGTTGGCGGCGGAGATCCTATTCCGCTTTTGAAAAAACGTCTCCGAATCGGACGGCGCGAAGGTTGTGATATTGTGCTTAATTTTGCCAATGTTTCAGGCCATCATGCGCTAATGGAAATCGAGGAAGGGTACTGGTTTATAAGGGATTTGCGGTCTCGAAACGGTATCAAAGTCGATGGGCGGAAGATCTTGGTCGGTCTTCGCCGTCGTTTGGACCCAGGTATCGTCCTGCAGGTTGCCAAGCATAAATTCGAGGTTCAATACGAGCCAATCGAACTGGGCGCCTATGGTTCGCCTCCTCAAGACGAGCAAATGGATAATTTCTTCTCCCAATCGCTGCTCGACCGGGCAGGTCTTAAGCGACGCCAGGAAGAGCTCAAAAAAGGGCGGAATTCCTAGTCAAATCGCCGGGAACCTGTTCAATTCCGTCCCATCCAGTGCAGCTGGATCGAATCAACGGATGGCTAAAACGGCTCACTAGACGCCAATCTGATGACAGAATGTCAGTTGCCGCAGCCGTCAGTCTCAAAGAACCCCAATTCTTCCCGGTTTTACCACTAAAAACGGGGATTTTTTGTTTTCAACCCGCATCGAAGTTCTGGCACGAACTTTGCATAAATTAGGTTTCTGGCCATTGGTTGCTGCCATGTTTTCCAATGGTTTCCAAATTAAATCGATCAAAACCAAAACAAAAATATAAAACTGCAAAGCAAAGTTAGGAGAGCAATATGGCTCAAGGCGAAAAAATCATTGGTATCGACCTGGGTACTACCAACTCATGTGTTGCTGTAATGGATGGCAATGAGCCAACCGTTATTGCCAACCAGGAGGGGGATCGTACGACCCCCAGCGTCATCGCATTTACAGACAAAGGGGAGACCCTGGTTGGCGCCCCGGCCCGCAACCAACGAGTCACCAATCCCGAGCGAACGGTTTACTCGGTCAAGAGGTTTATGGGGCGTCGCCACAACGAGGTTGAAACAGAAGAAAAAATGGTCCCCTACAAAGTCGTCGGGGGCCCAGGCGAGTACGTCAAAATTGGCGTGGGCGATGAGCAATTTACGCCCCAGGAAATCTCGGCCAAGACATTGAGAAAGCTCAAAGAAGCCGCCGAATCGTATCTGGGCCACAAGGTGAGCAAGGCGGTGATTACCGTGCCTGCCTATTTCAATGACGCCCAGCGACAGGCAACCAAAGATGCCGGTCAAATTGCTGGTCTCGATGTGGCAAGGATCATTAACGAACCGACTGCGGCGGCCATGGCCTACGGTTTGGACAAGTCCAAGATCGAACAGAAAATTGTCGTTTTCGATCTTGGCGGTGGCACCTTTGATGTTTCGGTCCTCGAGTTGAATGACGATGACGGAATGAAGGTATTTGAAGTCATCAGCACCAGTGGCGACACCCACCTGGGTGGTGACGATTTCGATGAAGTCTTGATCAATTACGTCGCTGACGAATTCAAAAAGTCAAACGGAGTGGATCTCC
>JABACA010000199.1 GCA_014237975.1 Mariniblastus sp.
CGATCAGCAACATGGGCGACTTGCTAACGAAGCAGGGGAAATACGACGCAGCGCTCCCATACATGCAGGAGTCGATCCAGTTTGCCCTGCAGAATCCCCAGGATTCGAAGGCGTTGAACGACGCGGCTTGGCGCCTGGCGGATTCCGGTTTACCACCTGCCTGCTTTGAACAGGTGGCCGATGATTGCCTGGCGGCATCACAGCGCAGCTGTGAGTTGACCGAGTATCAGGACCCGATGTATCTCGACACCCTGGCCCGGGTCCATTTCGAGCGAGGTGAATTGGACGAGGCGATCAAGTGGCAGGAAACGGCGGTCAAACTCGCCGACGGGAAACAGGACGTCACTCCCGAAGCGCTCGATCGGTATCGCGCGGCCAGGAAGGCGGTCGAAAATAAGGAGGATGAGAAAGAAGGCGACAAGAAAGTGGACGACAAACGATAGGACCTGGCTCGGCCCCGCTTTGCCAAACCTCGCTGTGCCTGCGTTTTTCGTTTTTACCGGGATCTACCGAAGGTGAGGGTCATGATTTGGCTTGCGACTGCGACGTTAAGAAAATATTGTAGAATGATCACGTGAAACGAAGTTAAACAAGAATCAAAGGGTGGATGGTATGACCAACAATTGTTTCCCCGTCGCTTTTATCTTTCTAATGTTCGGTACGCTCGGCGCCCAGGAACGGACGATCCAAGTAACGGCCATGAGTCAAATTAAGGTGGTTCCCGACGAAGTGTTTCTCGATTTTCGGATCGAAACCCGCCAGCAAGAATTGATGGACGCCAAGAAAGCCAACGATGAACTCGCATCGAAGGTTTTTGGAATGGCCAAGGACCACGGAATCCCCTCGGCCGACGTGTCGGTTTTCGACATGGATCTGGCCCCAGTCTTCAAGAGGAATGACGACGGTGACGAAGAGGGTATCAAGACACCGATCGCCTTTCGATATCTCCGTTCGATGCAGGTGCGAATGACCGATTTCAAAACGATCGAACCGTTCCTGGTCGATTGTTACAAGGTCGGCGTCCAGGACCTGTCAGGTGTCTCGTTTCGCCTTAGCAACCAGCGGGAACACCAGTTCCGCGCCCGGGAATTGGCGGTGACTTATTGCCTCGAAAAAGCGACGCATTTGACGGAATTGACCGGGATGAAACTGGGGTCACCCATGAGCATCAAGGAAGACGTAGAGGAAAATTGGGATTCCGGCGGTTTTGGTGGGGGCGTGTTTGGCGCCAGCGCCGCCAAAGGTAAACCGACGATCCCACCCGCCACGGTCGAACAGGGTGATCGAGCTGGAACCATCTTTGTCTCGATCAACAGTTTGGCCGAACTGGAAGAGTTGGATCTGGTGGCGCCCGGACAGATTGATATTAATGCCAAGGTGAGCATCGTCTATGAAATGACCAAAGACGAGTGATTGTGCGAGGTGTCGCCGGGTTTAACGGAAAACAGCCATATGATAAACACGGGCTTGGAATCCCCGCTTTGTTTCGGCTGGTTCGATTTTGGAATATGGCGATCGCCTGTGCAGCTCTTTAACGGATAAGAATTTTTGCATCTGCGGTAAAACTTTGCGGATAGTTGTTGGGCGGCGTGATCGTTAAGCTGTCGGTTGTGTGTTCGGTAGTTAAACGAGACTACCCAATAGCCCGCCGCTGGCCTGCGACTCGGGCGATTAATTCGGTTAATTAATTCGGTTAATTAATTTAAGGTAAAACTGTGCTGTATTACATCTTTCTGATTATTGTTGCTTTGATTAATTTTGTTTTCTTCTTTTTGCTCGTCCAAAAGGCGGGCTATCCCGGGTTTTGGGCTCTCCTGGTATTCGTTCCAGGTGTGAATCTGATTGCTGCTTTTCTTTTCGTCGTCTGCGAATGGCCAATTGAAAAAGAACTTAACAGGCTGAAGTGGGCCATTCCCCTGGAACATTAAGGCCCTTCAGTCGCCGACTTGCAAGCAGCCGCCGACTGGGAGCTGAAGCAACTCGTCAAACACGTCACGTTGGTGGAGCAATTGGCTACACACAATGGACCAAAGCAAATGCTTGATACCATCGGCGAGTCGGCCACTGAGTACTATGACAAAACGATCACTTCACTCGAAGATTTTGTCAAACAGGCGACTGACGACGAGGAAAGGGCGTTCGCGGAGACCTTGCTGAACAGGGCAAGGAACTGCGAAGGAAAAATACAGGACGCATAGCGAATTTCTCGAGCCGTTCTCTGTTTCCATGAGAAAAGTCGTGGGCGGTTGTATGGTTGGCAGTCGTGGATTGAACAGCGTGTCGTGAATCGTTGTCCCGCGTTGAGGGAAAACGGACGAGTTTGGGACACGATGGGAACGGATTGGCTGCAACCCGACAGCGAGAGGTGGGGCGTTCAGATCTTTGCCGACTGAATTGTTTCACTCCTCTTTTGGTTTCGTGCGGAATTGCAACAGGCTTTCCGATTGATGACAAGATCTGAAAAGTGATTTAAGCTGAAACAAAAAGGATCACCCGGACAAATGAGTGAAGAGCCTATTACGGCAACCATAACGGTCGCCCGGATCAGCCAATCCGTCACCAACACGGCTCATCGACAGCTCGATTTTCCGGATCTTCCCTCATCGCTGAACGCCCACAATATGGCGGCCGCCTCGGCAGAAATTTCCAACTGGCCGGGCTACGCGGCCACTCCGCTGCACAGCCTGCCCGCGATTGCAAACGCCTGTAATGTAAGAGCCGTGCTGTATAAAGATGAGGCCACCCGATTTGGTCTGGGCTCGTTTAAGGCGCTGGGGGGAGCCTATGCCGTGGCGGGTTTGGTGGCACAGCATCAGGCCGCCGGCGGAGACCCGTCCGAAATGACCGTCGCGACCGCCACCGATGGCAATCATGGCAGGTCGGTCTCGTGGGGGGCACAGCGAGCGGGGTGTGCGGCCAAAATTTTTATTCATACGCATGTCAGCCAAGCACGGGAACACGCCATGCGGGATCTCGGAGCCGAGGTGATCCGGGTTGATGGCAATTATGAAGCCTCGCTGGCCGCCTGCAAGCACAAAGCGGATGCGGAGGGTTGGCAAATGGTCTCGGACACTTCCTGGGAGGGGTATCGAGATATCCCGCTGCAAGTCATGGCTGGCTATTCCGTGTTGGCCGAAGAGACACTGGATCAAATGGGTGACCTGCCACTTAGCAATGCCTTCCTTCCGGTCGGGGTGGGCGGCCTGGCGGGCGGAATCGTCGCGCGGTTCTGGCAGGCGATGGGAAATCAACTCGTCAAGATCATCTCGGTCGAATCCGACAAGTCCCCCTGTTTTCAAAAGAGTATCGAGGCCCAATCCCCCACCCTGTTTGAAATTACCGAGGAAACTTTAATGGCCGGATTGTCCTGTGGCGAGGTCTCGCAACTGGCTTGGGAGATTCTGCAGCCGACGGTGAGCCATTGCCTGTCGATCACCGACGAAGCGGTTGCGCCGCTGATGCGACAATTGGGGCGTGGGTTGGCTGGCAGTCCGACGATTGAAGCGGGCGAATGTTCGACCGCCGGTTTGGCTGCGCTGCTGGCGGCAAAACGAGATGCGGATCTGTGGTCAGAACTGCGGCTGGGTGCGGATTCGGTTGTGCTGTTGATTGGCACCGAAGGGCCGACCGATCCCGAACTCTATCAGTTGATTATGAATGACACGGGCAGGGGGGTGTGACGACTGGGCTGTCTTGGCGGCCCAAGCGTGCCTTTGAGCCTGCCTGGATTGGCAGGACCCTGAAAAAGCCGGCGAAAAGATCCAGCCAGGCCTCTCATTGAGCGACTCCTGTTCTTGAGCGGACAACTCGCACTGGTGCGTCGAGCAAGGTTTTCATCCTGGCACTAACGTCGAGGACGGCCTCCACGCCCACGACCCGATCCCTGCTCTTGATTGGGCGTTTTACTCTCCCAGCGAGCACCCGCCTTGGCGCCGGCCTGCCGATGCTGGTCGTAGGTTAATTCACTCGGTTGATGCTTGCCCAGGGCCTGGGCCAACGGGCCGACCAGTTGACTGGCGTTGGTTTCGGCATCCAACACATCAATCACCCGACCCGTTAATCCAAACGTACCAGGCTGGATCACGACATAGCCGGTTCGCGGTTCAAAATTTTCAATCGTCTTGAATTCTGCCGGATCACCTGCCAATACATATTGAGCCTCTCCAATAAACTGATCCGACCAGGCGACTTTGGCCAGTTCCTGCTCCATCTTCTTTCGTTGGTCCTTGTCTTTGGCAAAAACGGCGACGAGCGGTTGACGATCGGCGGCACTCACATTCAAGGCCAGTCGCATGTCCGCGATATAGGGAAGCGGCGCAGATCCTTCGTCCGTTTTACCTTTGCCGGGAAACGAGAGTGCAATCGCTTCCATCGTGGCGGCCATCTTCTGGATGGCAATTTCAGGTTGAGCATTGATCCCCGGCCCGTTGACCCCGCCAAATGCCCACACCGGACTTCTCCCGGCTGCCACCAACTTGGTTTTACCATCCGGGCTCAACAGGGCGAAGACAGTATTCTCCAACACACCTTGTCGAGAAAAAATGTCGGCGAGAATCTTGTTCTCCTCGGCGTCTTCGTAGGTCGCCAAACGGATACAGACAAATTTACGAGAGGCGGAAATCACGTGTTCATCGGCCAGGAAACTCCTGTCCATTCCCGTTTTGCCCGGTCACCAGACGCCGGGGACGTTGTGGCACTGTGGTGCCGCGGAGACCAGCAGGATCGGCTTGCCGGTCCGCTGTGCCTCGGCCAGGCCGGCCTGCCAGGTTCCATGCCATGCAATTTTGTCCGATTTCTGTGGGGCTTCCGCGTCCTGTCCGACAGAAACCAGGGGGAGGGCCAAGCAGAACCCGAACAAAATAAAACCTCGAAGCATCATGATGGTTTTTTCCTTAAAATAATTTGACGTATGACTCGAGACATCCGGCCGGCTGTTTTTTTGCTCGACGATACGAGAATGGTTCGGGCAACGAGAGCGAGCTGTACGCATAACTCTATCGCTATTAATTACGATTATGGTCTCCAACGGGTTGCCGAACAAGCAGATCTGGATCCGTTGTTCAGTTTCCCGGGGTTCTTTGACGAGGTCCGGCGCTGTGGAATCCAGGGGTGGGTGCGAGGTTTGTTTCTGGTCATCGGCAAAAATTGTACAGGTGTACAGTTGCAACCGTTGCGTCGCCCTTGAGAAGATAGATCGTTTGTAAACGTTGATGATGCCTTACCGTCTACCTGAGTGAATTTGTGGCAACGAAAAATAAAAAAGAAATCCTGTACGTATCCATCGAAACGGCCTTCGTGGGGATCGTCTGTTTTGTCGTCGGTGAACATGTGAGCCAGTGGGTACATGACGGGAAAGGTTACATCGACGGCCTGTGGTGCATGATCAGTGCGCTGGTGGTGCTGCAATCGTTTATTAACGACACCCTCCAGGCCAGTAAGGACAGGATTATCGGTACCCTGGTCGCTTCGGTCGTGTCGGTCCTGGCCTGCCTCGTGTTCGATTACGGTTACCTGGCCATCTTCTTTTCGATTGCGCTGTCGGCCTACGCGATGAACCTGATGAAGATGGAAGATGGCGTGCGAATTGCCACGGCGACTGCCGCCGTGATCACGGGCTATGGTTTTATCAAGCCAGAGGATTCGCCGCTACTGAATGCCTCGATGCGATCACTCGATACGCTGATTGGCGTCGGGATAAGCTTGGCAGTTGTGTACCTGAGTTATAAACTGAAGGTGCGACAAATGGTTGTGCCGAATTAGATTTCCGAGTTGCGTTTGTCCTGTTAATAACTGTCTGGTTGGGGCAGTCTGTCAATCAGCAACCCGGTTCTGAAAAAACGCTAACCCATTGTGGGAAGGCCGTTCATTATAAATAAAATTTCGTTGTGATGTTTGCAGTTGGTTTTCCTTGTGTCGTGCGGGTCAGCCGATCGAAACGCTTTGGATTTTGAAGGAAGCGTTACAGGCACGTTGTCCTAACGATGACTTACAATAACGAGGCTGATCGGGATGTGATGGTGGGTGTTTTGTAAAATTCCAAATTCAAGAAATAGAAAGTTGACGGGGAACAAATGGGCAGGTCCAGAGCATCCTGCCACCGATCAAACACCTGCGATCGATTGGCCGACACAACGGACAAATAGAGTTACGTCAATATAACTGATTGGATAACCGAGAGATGAAAAATCGTATCACACGCCGCGGCATGATCTCCGGTTCGCTGGCTGGCTCCGCTATCCTGGCGGCTTGCGGGATTGCACCGGCAGCATCCGATGTAGACTCCCAGGATGACGAAACGCTGGATCAGTTCCAGGTCGTCAACGGTCGGATCCGACAATCGGTGATGGGTTGGTGTTTTAACCCGATGCCGGCGGTCGAATTGGCCCGGCACTGTAAGGCGATCGGGTTGGTGGCGATCGAGGGAATCGGCGCCCAACATTATGATGCGGTCCGCGATATCGGCCTGGAGATCTCCCTGGTCGGCAGCCATGGGTTTGCCCGCGGCCCGGTCAACCCGGAAAACCACGCCGAGTGCAAACAGAAACTGCTGCAAGGAATTGACTTGGCCGTGGCGGTTGGGTCGCCCAGCGTGATTACGTTTACCGGCATGAAAGAGCCGGGGATTGACCCGGAACAATCGGCCAGCAACTGTGTCGAGCTCTGGAAGGAGGTGGTGGGCTATGCGGAACAGAAAAAGATCAACATCGTGTTGGAGCATCTCAACTCGCGGGATGACTCCCACCCGATGAAGGGCCATCCTGGATATTTTGGCGACGACGTCGATGCCTGCGTCGAGTTGATCCAGCGTGTCGGTTCGCCCCGCATGAAATTGCTGTTTGACATCTACCATGTGCAGGTGATGAATGGTGACGTGATCCGTCGTCTGCAAACGTACCAGGATTACATCGGCCATTATCATACGGCCGGCAACCCGGGGCGCGGTGAATTGGATGAGCAACAGGAGTTGAACTACCCGGCCATCATGCAGGCGATCCTGGCGACCGGTTACCAGGGCTACGTAGCGCAGGAATTTCTTCCCAGCTGGGAGAACCGTGTCCGGGCGCTGAGACACGCCGCCAAGGTCTGTGATGTCTGATGTACCAAACTAAAGTCGTCCATGATCATTCCCATTGCGGCCCGCCGGGAGAAAATCAAGACAAAAGACGGCCCAGTAGTTTCACCGTTTGCTGGGCAGCGACTGCCGGTTTTAGAGCGGTACTGGCAATGCCGGAAATGACCTTGGTATGTTGGTGGTCGACCGTACCCGGTGCTGACCAGGATTTTCCATCGACCGCCGTTAGATACGTACTGAAGGTCCGATGGCCGGTGCCGGGTCGTTCCCCGATCAAATGCAGGATGGTACGTGGTCCGCTCGTTCCCGCAAAAAGTGTTTCACCGATCGAGTAACCAATCCTGACCCGCCCCAGCGTGACCACCAGGTGATCCTTCGCGACTTGCAGCCCAGCTGAGTTCAACCCTTGGCGCAACTTATCGAGAAAAGGTTGCAGGTGTCCCGGCTCCATGATGGAAAGCGCATTCAGGCCGTCGGAGATCACGATCTGGACGTCGACAGCGCCCCGTTGTCGTTGCCGCAAACGTTCCACTTCGAGCTGCGACTCGTCGTCCAACTGTTCCCCCGTGGTGGGGTGCAGGATGTATTCCTGGCGACAGGCCGACCGCGTAGCAAGGCAAATATTTCCGGGCACGCTCTCGATGAATGACCGGTCCAATTCGGCCCAGATACTCTGTTTGGCATCGTCACAGATGCGATGGATGTCCTGGTGCAGTTCGGTT
>JABACA010000019.1 GCA_014237975.1 Mariniblastus sp.
ATTTCCTCCTTGATTCACGTTTTGGTGGTCTACAACGCCCCAAGTCATTTTTTGCCAAATCAGCCCCATTATCCGCCCGATCGGGCATGCCAGCCCCGGTCGGTGAATCTCGACCGGTTTCAGACCGAAAATCTGCCGAAACGGCAAAATTTGGATCGGCCATTCGATACGATTCGATACGATTCGATATTTTCCAAAAAACAGGCCCGTTTGCTTCTGCCTCCACGACAGTTGGCCGCATCGGCGAGATTGCCTAGAATGGTTTCGGGCAAGCAATTCAGCACGACCGGTTAAACCTAGACGAGACAGCCACCTTGATGGGGCTGGCCATCGTAACGACGATTCCGGCCGTTCTACTAACCTAAAGATTGGTTGATTCAAATGCTCCGAACCACATTGCCCATTCTGTTTGTGACGTGCACCGTTTCGATCCTGCCAGGTTTTCTTACGGCCCAGGAACCGGAGCCACCCAAGATTGCTCCGGCCAGCAACGAAGGCCAGCTCGCCATCGAGTCGTTCCAGTTTCCAGAGAAATGGGAAGCCCGTCTCTTCGCGGCCGAACCGGACGTAGCCAACCCGGTCGCCCTGCATGTCGACCATCGGGGCCGGGTCTTTGTTTGTGAGAGCTTCCGCCAGGAAGAGGGGGTCGAAGACAACCGCAGCCACCCCAACTGGCTGAACGATGACCTGGCGGCCCACACCGTCCAGGACCGGATCGACTATATCCGCAAGCACATTCCAGACGCCGACCAGTCTTACACGTCCCACGACGACCGAATCCGTCTCTTGGTCGACTCAAACTCAGATGGTTCGGCCGATCAGGTCACCGTGTTTGCCGACCATTTTAACCAGATCGAGGACGGCACCGGCGCCGGCGTGCTCACGTTCCAAGGGGCTGTCTATTTCACCTGCATTCCCCACCTCTGGCGTCTGTGGGATACCGATGGTGATGGCCAGGCCGACGAGCGGGAATCGATGGAGTCCGGCTTCGGTGTGCGGACCGCCTTTCGCGGTCACGACCTGCATGGATTGACGATCGGACCCGATGGCTGGCTTTATTTCAGCATCGGAGATCGCGGCTACAACACCTCCCATACCGGAGTTTACGACCCGGCCTCCGGCGCCGTATTTCGTTTCAACCCGCGGGACAGTGGGAACCGTGCCCACTGGCTCGATGTGGTGGCCACCGGCCTGAGAAACCCCCAGGAATTGGCCTTCGACGACTACGGCAACCTGTTCACCTGTGACAACAACTCCGACAGTGGCGACAAGGCGCGATGGGTCGCCGTTTTGCCCGGCAGCGATTCGGGTTGGCGGATGTACTACCAGTACCTGCCCGACCGGGGGCCGTTCAACCGGGAGAAGATCTGGCATCCGTACGACCCGGACTCGACACCGGCCTACATCGTTCCACCGGTAGCCAATATTTCCGATGGACCCTCCGGACTCGCCTTCTATCCGGGGACCGGCCTGTCGGAACATTTCAAGGATCGCTTTTTCCTGGCCGATTTTCGCGGGAATGCCGCATCCAGTGGGATCCGCACGTTTCGGGTCAAGCCGAAGGGTGCATTCTTCCAAGTAGACGATATGGAGCAGACGATCTGGAACATATTGGCCACCGACCTCGATTTTGGGCCGGATGGTCGTCTGTACCTGGCCGACTGGGTGTTTGGCTGGGTCGGTGAAAAGAAGGGCCGTGTCTATACATTCGAGGACAAACGGGCGACCAACCTACCGGTCGCCCTCGAGGTCAAGCAACTCCTCGAGCACGGCGTGGCCAAAAAAACGGACCTGGAACTGGCCGATCTGCTGGGCCACGCCGACCGGCGGGTCCGCTACGAGGCCCAGTTTGAATTGGCAAATCGGGCCATCGGTGATGCGGATCGAGCGGTTCCCCGTTTCGGTCCGGATGCCAAATCGGCTCAAACCTTGATCCAGACGGTCAGTCAACCAGGTCCCACACTCGCCCGGATTCACGCCTTGTGGGGCCTCGGGCAAATTCTGGAACAGAGTTTTGGGCGGGTTGGGGGTGACCCAACGCTGGATCGAGTGCTCGCGATCATCGAACAGCTCTGCCGGGACCCGGATCCGGAAGTTCGGGCGCAGGCGATGAAGTTACCCGTCCAGCTGGATTGGGGCTGGATGCCCAACAAGGAGAGCGTACTCAGCCTGATGCAAGACCCCAACAGCCGGGTCCGCTACTTTGCCACACTTGCCCTGGGCATCCGCGGGAAGCCGGAGGACCTGAAGCATGTCAGCGAGCTGCTGGTGGCCAACAACAACGTCGACCCGGCCCTCCGGCATGCCGGGATCATGGCGATGAACGAAATTATCTGGAACCACTGGAGACCCCGCATATCGTGGCCCGGCAGGATTTCGAAACCAATCGAGCCGTTTCCCCCAGCGATCTTCGGGCAGCTGGGCCAGCAGGCACCCGCCCCGGTGCGGTTGGCATTTTGCGCGGCCCTGCGGCGAATGATTCCCCAAGTAGAACTGACTCCCCGCGAATATTTCGAACAAAAGCCCCGTCAATTCCTGGCTGCAACACTGGCCCAAATGCTCAACGACCCCGATCCCCGCATCGCCCTGGAGGCGGCCCGCGCCATCCACGATGAGCCAATGAAGAAAGCGTTCCCCCAACTGGCGCTCACGCTGGGCCGCTCCAACGATCCGCCTTACCTGCGGCGGGCCCTGAACGCGAACTTTCATCTGGGCGACCAGGCCAGTGCGACGAGAATTGCCGAGTTCGTCGTCAATCCGGCTGCCCCGCAGCCGCTCCGCCTGGAGGCGCTCCAACTGCTGGGCCAGTGGGCCAAGCCAAACCCGCGCGACTACGTCCTAGGAGACTGGCGGCCGATCGAACCACGCTCGGCCGAACCGGCAGTGGCCGCGCTAAACAGAATCCAATCTGTGCTGCACAAGGAAGAGGAATTGCTGGCCGCCACGCTGGAGGCAGGCAACCAGTTGGGCGTCAAGTATGCACCGGGACCACTACAAGCACTCGTGCTCGACGATTCACTCTACGAAGCGTCGCGGATCTTTGCTCTGCAAAACTTGAAACAGAGTGACGCCAAACTGTTTGACAAAACCTATCGAGAACTTCTGGCAAACATCGACTCCCAGCCCGACCAACTGTCGGTAAAACTGATCGACCTGCACCTCGAAACCAAACCGAATGATATCCAATTGATCGATGCTTACTTGAAGAACGATTCTCGCTCGGTAAAGGGAAAGCAAGAAATCATTGCGTTACTCGGTCAAATGCAAGACCCCGCTTCAGCCGGTCGACTGGCCGCCGCCTTGCAACAGGCCGAGCGGAACGAATTGCCGAACGAGCTACGGCTCGATTACGTGATGGCCGCCGAGCGCCGAAACGAGCCCGAAATGGCCGAAGCGTTGAAACAATACCGCACCGCGATCGAATCGGCAGCGGCCGACAAGACCGCCCGGTTGAACGATTCGCGGTTCGGTGGCAATGCCGAGCGGGGCCGCCAGATCTTCTTTTACAAGACCGAGGTTTCCTGTGTCCGTTGCCACAACATCGATGGGACCGGCGGCGAAGTCGGCCCCGACCTGTCCGGCGTGGCCATCGACAAGACGCGGGACTACCTGTTGGAATCGATTGTCGACCCGAACAAGACCGTGGCCGAAGGCTTCAACCAGACGATCGTGCTGACTACCGATGGCTTGACGCTCACCGGCCTGGTCAAATCGGAATCGGACGAACAACTCGTCCTGATCGATGCGGAGGGCATCCGCACCGAGATCCCGATCGCGGAAATTGAAGACCGCAAGGCAGGCAAATCGTCGATGCCCGAGGATCTGGTCGACAAATTGTCGCCTCGGGAGATCCGGGACCTGGTCGAGTACCTGTACCTGCGAAAAACCAAACCGAAAGCGGAACGCAAGGCACCCCATCCATAGCTGGACATTCCGAAGCGGGGGTCCAAAGTCCCGTGGGCCAGACAACGTCCGTCATCCGCCCCAGGGCAGTTGACCGGGGCCCTAGACATCTTCAACCGTTGCAACCATGATCCGGTTGCCTTGAATATCAATGACCTTGACCTGGCAACCCGGCTCAACAAAAGCACCATCACTGACGACGTCAAACGACCGACCGGCAAATCGAGCCCGACCCGCCGGACGGAGCAACGATTCGGCATGTCCCCAGTCACCGACCGAGATATCGGGATGCTGCTGGGAAACGGGCTTTCCTGTCTCGGGGTCTTTCTGGCGGCCGCTCTCGTTTTCCAGTTGATCATCGGTCGGCGCAAGCATTAACTGGTTTAATACAGGAATACTGCCCAGTTTCTTCGTGATATAAACGGCCGCGATGCCAAATCCAATTACGGAACAGGTCAACACCAGCGCGGTCGTCAAGAACTGGTTCCATTGCCTGCCGGTGCTTGGCATCACGAAATCCTGGCTGGCCAAAAACACACTTCCCAGCATCAAGATAAGCCCGATCACGCCGGGTAAACCCCATCCCGGGATCACAAACAACTCCATCAAAAGAAACGTCACTCCGGCGGCAAATAAAACAACCTCCAGCCATCCCGATGTCCCGCCCAATACGCGACTCCAGAAAAACAAGGCCGCGCACAGTCCCGCCAACAAGCCGCCGGCACCCAGACCGGGGGCACTTAACTCGAAAAACAACGCCACGAGGCCGATGACGATTAGTACCGCGGTCCCCATCGGGTGGTTCAAATAGTAGACGATACTATCGGTAATCGTATTTTTGTAGACATGGAAATCACCTGGCTGCAGACCCAACGCAGCAGCCAGTTGGGTTCGGTCAGTGGCCAAACCTACTGCCAATCCCAATTCAACCGCTCGCTGACCACTGAGGGTCAAAAAACGTTCCGGGCCCGACTCCTCGACCAAAATCCATGGATCATCGGGCATCTCAACTGCGTCCACCCTGACGTTTCTGTATTCGACACCGTTCGGCGTTTCCCGCCAAAAGGTCATCACATCTTTGTCGATCATCGACTCGGCCAATTCCGCCGATCGCCCCTTGGAACTAGCCAAATCACGAGCCTGGCGAACCAAAACCGATTGTATTTTCGCCGGTACAAACCGGAATGCAAACAGTTCGGGATCCAATTCAATCACGCCGATGTCGCCAATCCGAGCGTTGGGACCCACGATCAATTCATCACAGCCAAGTGTGATCAAGGCCCCGCCACTGATGGCCTGTCGCGGGACGAAGGCAACCGTATAAGCCCAGTCAACATCCCGCAGCTGCTCCGCGATATCCAAACTTTCATTTTTCAAGCCACCGGGACTGTCAATCTCGATCACCAATAAATCGGCACCGGCCTTTTTCGCTTGCAGCAATCGGCTTCGAAAATACTTGGAAAGCTGCCAGTTGATCTCTCCCTTAAATTCAATAATGACCGGGTTATGAAACTCCCCGGGACGTGTCTTTTTCTGGCTGGGAACATCGGAGGAACCGACCAATGGCAAGCCGCCAGCTAGCAACAGCATGAGGAATGCAAACACGATCAATTTGGTTGATCTGGATCTATTCACTGGCGGGAACTCAACTTAATTCGAGAGCTAGCTGACTGGACTGAAGTCTCAAGAAATTTTTTCAACGGATTCAACTTCCACCGAATCGGTAATTTTATTCTAATCCTCCAGCCAACCGCGACAAAAGGTCCAAAACGAAGGGAAGTCGGTTTTGCCTTCGCTGCCACGTAACATTCGTGGGAAGACCTTTTAAATTGGCAAAAAATTGGAGTAAATAAGAAATGTACCTCTGTTTCTGCCAAGAACCCATTGGCGGGAAACAGTGCCGCATTCCAATTTTACTTCCCACACTTCCCGATCAAGGATGATCGGCAAAAATTAGTTGAATGAATTCAGTCCATGGAGGGATTGATTATGAGACGACGAGTGAATTGCGCGAGTCAGTTGATCGGTTTGATTCTGCTTGCCGTATTCGTCCAGGTCAGTGCAGCGGACAACTCGCAATATCCCCACGCTCGCCTCTACTTTTTTACAAGCCCCGCCTGTGGCCCCTGTCGCCAGGTTGAACCGGCCATCCAACAACTGGCCAACGAGGGATATCCGGTCACGATCATTAACACCGCGGCGCAACCGGAATGGGCGCAGCATTTCAAAGTCAACCGAACCCCTACGACCATCCTGGTAGATGATCAGAAAGTCATCGGTCGGCAAACCGGCTTGGTTTCCGGAGACACCCTCCGCGCCTGGTTTACAGCATGTGCCAAGACGGTGCCTCAATCGCCCAGCCCAGTCAACCACCAGGCCAGCAACCTGATATCTGCGATTCCTGCCGAACTGAATCAAGGTGCAACCCGGACCACCACCGACACGCTCCACTCGGGAACCACACAACCCCAAAACCAGGCGGAACTCAAAGCCATGAAGGCAACGGTCCGTATTAAAGTCACTGATCCCCAAGGTGCTTCGTTTGCTACGGGAACCATTATTCACCGCCACCAAAATGAGTGCCTGGTATTAACCTGCGGTCACGTTTTTAGAGACTCCCAGGGCAAGGGGGCCATTTCCGCCGACTACGATTTCGTCAGTGGAACACCGAAAACGGCCACCGCTCGACTGTTATCCTTTGACGCCAACGATCGGGATATCGCACTGATTACGATGACCGCCGAGGGCTTTGACGGGCAACCCGTTTTCGTCGCTCAACCAGGTTACTCCATCCAAAATTCCGATCAGGCATTCAGTATCGGCTGCGATCACGGCGAGGCACCAACCATCCGGCGAACCCGGATCAAAAACCTGGCCAAATACAATGGAGTCGAAAAGTATGACATTTTTGGGCGCCCCGTTGATGGCCGCAGTGGCGGGGGACTGTTCACCCCGGGAGGCCAGCTTGTCGGAGTCTGTAATGCGGCCGCCGTCGATTTCGACGAAGGGATCTATGTCGCCCTCAACACGATATACTGGCAGTTAGGGAAAATGAACTTAACCAACCTGTTTTATGGCGACAACGCAATTGCCACCAATTATGAAACATCCGAACCAGATTACCCTGCCGCTGGTCTCTCCAGCCAATTAGCAGTTGAATCGAACCGAAATCCCCGGGCGATTCCCTCGGCTCGGGACCTGAGGCAACCGGGACCGGACTGGACCAACACAAATCAGGCGCCGCCAAAACCAAGTACTGTACCCCAAACGACGGGTGCTTTACCCCAGGAAGCTATCGTTATTTTACGGTCCAATCACCCATCTGAACCTCACCGAACATTGACCATTTCCAACCCGCCCCAGGAATTGTTGAATCAGATTTACCAGGCCTCGGAGGCGACTTGGCAAGGTAATCCCAATCGAATCGCCAAAATACGCAACGATATGCCGTTGCCCGAAAAACCGGACCGCAAATCCGACCACGTGAGATCCCAGTCTCCTCGGTAGGAAAAACTCGGTAGGAAAAACTCGACGGCCCAACCGTCATCCAGGATGATACCGTCGCGATTAAAAGAAACCGCTACAACGGTAACGGCTGGCCAGTGGCCGAACGGGCAAGCCTTAAAATCTGCAAAAAGACGTGAATTGTACAAAATTTACGAAACCCCATGATGTCGAAGCGGTTAAAACAAGCAGGACAAGATAGATGTCCCCTCTAAAGGGGCCGTTTTTTACGATAATTTTGAGCGTAATTGGTGCTAATCAAGAGCTGTGATTCACTGGAGAAAATAGATGAGTTTGCGAACACAAATCCCAATGGTTGTGGCTTTAGGCCTCGTACTGTGCGTTGTTGACATGTCGTTCGCCCAACCTGGCAGAGGCGGCAGCCAGATGGGGCAGATTTTTAACAATCCAATTATGTTGCTTCGCAATGAGAAAGTTGCCGAGGAACTGGAATTGGTCGACGATCAACAGGAAGAATTACAAGCATTGCAAGAAGAGGCAATGCAAGGCATGCGAGACATGTTCATGGGCATGCGGGACATGAGCTCGGATGAGCGGGAAGAAAAAATGGAAGAAGTTGGTGAGATGATGGAGAAGCTGAGGGATGACGTCGATGGCATTCTGCTTCCACACCAGCAGAAACGTTTGAAGCAATTGAATTTCCAAAACCAAAATCGCCGCCGCGGTGGCACTGGCGTCAGTGATTCACTGGCCGATGAATTGGACATCTCGGAAAAACAGATGGAAGAGATGGAAAAGATCACGGAAAAAGGCAATGAAGATATCCAGAAAGCAATTGCCAAAATGCGAGAAGATATTCAAAAGAAGGTTCGCGGTGTATTGGACACGGAACAACGGCAAAAATGGGACGAACTGATTGGCTCGCAATTCGACTTTGGCGATCAGCGAAGCCGCTGGGGTGGACAACAACGGGGAAGTGATCGTGGTGGAGATCGTGGTGGAGACCGGGAAGGACGTGGCCGCAGCGACTTTTAGCTTGCAGGCGATTCGTCTCCGACGTTTCCCAATTCAAATTCATCGGCCCGGCATGGCTACATGGCGGGCCGTTTTTCTGCCAGAACGGCAAATTCCAATAATTACACGTTTTTTCGAAACTCCAAGCCGGCTGGCTGGTTCTATAAATTGCCGACGTGGCCGTGATCCAAAAGAAATGCATCGTTGCGCATTGACGCATCCCCTCTCACCCCAACAAAGCGGTGCATTTCTTTCGGCTGACTGTCACGTCCCCACTGATGTGGTGGCCAGGAAACGAGTTGTTAAATCGATACAACCGGCTCAGCCATCAATTGAGGCATCCGAATTCGGATCGTCATAGGAGTCTCCCGTGATTCTAACGGGTTCCTCTAAAACGCTGGCTAGAGTTGGTTTTATGAGGATCTAAGTTATGTTGGTCCAACAACAAACCAGCTACAGAAACGAACTGTTTCCCGTTTAAAGTGTTAGTGTTTCGAATCAAACAGGACAGAATGAACTTCCATGGACGTTGCTGAAATCCTCCTACGACGCGGCTTGATTGACGAAACTCAGGTAACCGAAGTGCGCCAAGCCAGTGATATTGTTACCTGGGCTACGGAACATCCGGAGCTGGACGCCGATGTGATTATGCGGGCCATTGCGAGCGACCTGGGCCTGGATTTTATTGACTTGCGCGAAGAGCCCGTCGATTTGGGGCTGCTGGAATCCTTCCCGCAAAAGTTAATCTACCGGGAAAACCTGTTCCCGGTCTCGCGTCAAAATGGTTCCATACGGATTGCCACGGCAGATCCATTGAACTTTTATCCCCTGGACGAAATTGCGGCGGCCACTGGTTTGACCGTTGAGCCGGTTCTCGCTGATCGCATTGAAATCGAGAAACTGATTAAAACCCATCTCGGTGTCGGTGGTGAAACGGTTGAAGGCCTGCTCGAACAGAAAATCGAAGATGGAATCGAACTGCTGGAAGAACTGGAAACCGACGGCAGTGAATTGTCGGAGATGGCTCAGGAAGCAAGTGTCGTTCGACTCGTCAACGAGATTCTCCTGGAAGCGATCGAGACCAAAACGAGTGACGTTCATATTGAATCGCAGGAACTTGGAATTGTGATTCGCTACCGGATCGATGGGATACTCCATACGCAGCCCGTACCACCCGAAATCAATCATTTCCGGGCTGCCATTATCAGCCGTTTGAAAATCATGGCACGTTTGAACATTGCGGAAAAACGGTTGCCACAGGATGGTCGGATCAAGTTGAGAGTCAAAGGCCGCGAGGTCGACGTGCGGGTGTCGGTGATCCCCATGATTCACGGCGAAGGTCTGGTCATGCGTATTCTCGACAAGGGGGCGATGGAATTTGAACTCCGAAACTTGGGGATGTCTCAAAAAGCATACGACATTTTCAGTAAACTAATCCGCCTGCCCCATGGGATTATTCTCGTCACCGGCCCGACCGGTTCAGGTAAAACCACCACGCTGTACAGCTCCCTGATCGAGATTAACAACTCGACCACCAAAATCATTACTACCGAAGATCCCGTCGAGTACCAGCTGGCCGGCATCAACCAGATCCAGGTTCATCCAAAAATCGGATTGACCTTTGCACATTCTCTGCGGAGTATTTTGCGTCACGACCCGGACGTGGTATTGGTCGGTGAAATTCGCGACCTTGAAACGGCAGAAAATGCCATCCAGGCAGCCTTGACCGGGCACCTTGTGTTCAGCACGCTGCACACCAACGATGCCGCCGGTGCCTATACACGAATGGTCGACATGGGTGTAGAACCGTTTCTTGTCACGAGTACCGTCGAGGCAGTCATGGCCCAGCGACTAGTCCGTCGATTGTGCAACCACTGTCGCCGCGAGTACACTCCCAAACAGGAAGATTTTCCAGACGATTTCCCTTTTGAATTGATTGATGGGCCGATTTATGAAGCGGTAGGCTGCCGAGAATGCCGCGACGTGGGCTATTCGGGGCGAATGGGTGTTTACGAATTGTTGACCACCACTGACGAGATTCGCCAACTGGCCACGGACCGCTCCAGTACGTGGGAAATCAAGAAAGCGGCTGCCGAATGCGGGATGGAAACGTTGCGCGACGATGGCTGGCTAAAAGTGATCGACGGTAAAACGACGATTGACGAAATCATCCGGATTACCAAGAGCGACCGGACCATAAAACGGAAGTAGTCTATAGGTTTGCAGCAGATGGCCGATTTCACTTACATAGCACGAGACGCGTCCGGACAGCGGATTACCGGTTCGATGTCCGCCGCCACCGAACGCGACGTGGTCAACCAATTACGCGGCAAATCACTGTTTCCCGTATCGGTTGATACAGAAAAAACCAAGAAGTCCCTCTCTTTGGGACGCGGTGTTAGCGGTCAGAAGATTGCCATTTTTTACGACCAATTGGCGTCGTTGATGAAGAATGGTGTCCCACTGTTACGTTCACTGTCAGTGCTCCGCGACCAAACCTCTGTTCTTCCACTCAAAAATGCACTGGATGACGTCATCAGTCGCATTGAAGATGGTGAATCATTGGGAGATGCGTTTGAAAACCATCCCAAAGTGTTCAGCGAGATGGCGGTTAACATGGCGCGGGCCGGTACGGAAGGTGGCTTTCTCGAAGATGCGCTGGGGCGGGTTGCCCTGTTTACGGAACAACAGGATGAACTCAAGAGCCGCACGATTGGGGCGTTGATTTACCCGGCAGTCCTGGCATCGATCGGCACTCTGGTCGTGGCCGTTTTACTGGTTTTTTTCGTCCCGAAATTTGGCGAAATGTTCGATGCCTTACGTGAAAAGGGCCAACTACCGGCGATTACCGACTGGTTGTTGTCATTTAGCGAGCTTTTACAAACCTACGGAATATTTATCTTACTGGCTTTTGCGGCACTTTACCTCGCTTTGCGGGTTCAATTACGTACCGATCGTGGTCGCGAAATTGCCGACCGGTTCAAAATCAAGCTGCCGTTGTTCGGGATGATATTCCGCAACTTGGCCGTTGCCCGGTTTTGCCGGGTGCTGGGTACATTGCTGCATAACGGTGTACCGATTTTAAAAGGGCTGAATATCAGCAGTGACGCGGCCGGTAACAAAGTACTTTCCGACGCGATTAATGATGCAACGGACAACATTACCTCCGGAGCATCGCTATCGGTGCCGCTGGCGTCGTCCGGACATTTCCCGAAAAATGTCACCGAGATGATCAGTGTGGCAGAAGAATCGAACACGCTCGACACCGTTTTAGTGAACATCGCTGACGGGTTAGAGAAACAGACCACTCGAAGACTGGACTTGATTGTCAAACTAATTGAACCACTGATGTTGCTGGTGATGGCAATCGTGATCCTGATTGTAGTCATTGCCCTATTACTGCCTGTGATGAAAATGGGACAAGCTTTACAAGGCTAATTGAGACCAACAAACACAAAACAAAACAACAAACTGATTAATTTAAATTCTCAAAGGAGATAGATAATGCGTCGCAAGTTTCACCGCCGTGGTCGTGTTGACCGTAAGGGCTTTACGCTGATGGAATTGCTGTTGGTCATGGCAATCCTTGTGATCATGGCTTCGATGGTTACGTTTGCATTTCTTCAGATCCAAAAAAATGCACAATCCGACGCCGCGCTATCCCAGATCAGCACGTTGGAAAACGCCTGCATAAGTTACAAGCTGCAGGTGGGTCGATTCCCAAATTCCCTGGATGACTTGTTTACCCAGCCAGCTGGCTTGTCGACACGGCAATGGAGAGGGCCTTATTTGAGCAATCCCGTTCCGATGGATCCCTGGGGCAATGTCTACAATTACGCACCTGACGAAGCAAACAATCGCGTCAACATCATGAGTCCCGGGCCCGATGGTCAACAGGGCTCACCCGATGACGTACCGGAACCCCTTCAGTAAAAGGACCGATGAAACATTTGCCAAACCGTGCACAGAGCGGATTCACACTGCTCGAATTGATTATCGTTTTGGCCGTAATGATCGCCGTCGCTGCAATGTCTCTTCCGATGTTGCAGCGTTCTTTTTCGGGACAAAAACTCGACAAAGGTGCCGATCTAGTACGTGCCCACATGGGGCGCGCGCGCGTCAATGCGATTCGCAACGGCGAAATTTACGCATTTTATTATCAAATCGAAGGTCCCGCTTTTCGGGTAGGTCCGTTCAATGCAGAGACCATTGACTCGATGAAGAATGTGCCGCTGAACGAAGATGCGCGGACCAGTAATTTCGACTTTGGTGACGACTTGCTTCCCCGGGAAGTCCGATTTTCCATGGGCTTGACCAATACTGACGCACGAGCGGCGGCGGCCATGGTCTCGGCGAATTTCCAACCTGGCGACATGCGACCCATCCTGTTCTATCCGGACGGAACATCGCAAACGGCTAAAGTGATTTTGCAGAACAAAGAAAACGACGCCGTCCAGGTTACCCTGCGCGGCCTCACCGGCACGACAACCATCAAGAAGATTCTTGACGAGCGGATGATCGAATAATGACTTTTTTTGTTTCAAAATCAGAGACGTCCAACAGGAACCGCAACTGCCGCGGATTTTCACTGCTGGAAGTTCTGCTTTCGATCGCCATTTTGGGCGGTGCCATGGTCGTAATCGGCCAGCTGGTCAACATCGGTTATCGTTCTGCGATTGAAGCGAGAATTCGAAGCGATGCCAACATACTGGTAGACGGAAAAATGGCCGAAGTATCGGCTGGAATCATCGAGTTACAATCGGTTTCCTCCAGCGTCATCGAGGAAAATCCGGACTGGATGTACAGTGTCGATGTTCAGCAAGCGGGTCAGCTCGGTCTGTTGATGGTCATGGTAACCGTCGAACAGACCCCCAATTCGGCATCGAATCCCATTTCCATGTCCGTGGTTCGGTTGATGCCGGATCCGGAATACGACCCTCTGGATTATATCGACGAAGAATAGTGGCTACACCCATCACCGACAACACGACCATCGTTTCGCGGAGGTTTTCGCTCCCGGCTGGGGCCGTGTATCGGCGCAGCACGAGCCAGCAACCGTTGGGCACGGGATTTTCGCTGTTGGAAGTGGTGTTGGCGTTGGCACTTTCGGTCGTGATCATTGCAGCTATCGGTTATTCCGTTCACTTGTACATGTTGACACTGACACGGCAACAGACCGACATCGAACGAAAACAGGTTGCCCGCAGTATCATCATGATGATTCACAACGACCTGAGAGGTGCCATTCAGTACAAGCCACAGGATTACTCTGGTTTGGAGAACCTCTACGAATCCCTGGTTCCCGATATCCTCTCGATGGCAATGGGAGGAGAAGAAGAAACAACGGAAGAGGACTCTTCTGAAGAAGAGGCCGTGGCAGAAGAAGACATGGCAACCAGTCGACCGACCATGATCGGTAACAGCGTCGCAATCGTTATTGATGTCAGTCGTCTACCTCGCGTCGATGAATACAACCCGATCATTGCAATGAACTCAAACCAAGCGCAACTGCCATCGGACGTGAAAGCGGTCAACTACTTTTTCTCGGATCAGCCATCGGCACAGGCCAATGACATTATCGATTCCATTGGCGAGCAGGGGGGCTTGTACCGCCGCCAAATCGACAGGGCCGTGGCTGCCTATTTGGGCGACACGGGGCTGGCAGTAGCCCCGGACGAATACACGCAGCTAATTGCACCGGAAGTGGCTGGCATCTATTTTCGATACTGGAGTGGTGAGGGCTGGGAAAGCGAATGGAACAGTGACGACTATGGTGGTTTTCCTTTGGCGATCGAAGTAACGCTGCAGCTGGACCCTTATCGAGCGACTCACCCTGAGCTGGCAAACGACGAAGATGAAATGGACTACTATCGTACCGTCATTCATTTGCCGGTGGCCGAACCTCCCCCGGAAGAGGCCGAGTAACCATGCAAAAAAATCGAGTTTACATCAAGCATTATGGGATTCCGTCACGACACAGACGCGGTTCGCTGTTAATCGTGGTCCTCGTAACGATCGTGATGCTGTCCCTGGCGGCCTACACATTCACAGCCCTGATGCAAACCGAGGAGGAAGCGGCCCGCTTGATGAGTCGACGAGTCCAGTCCAAATACCTGGTCGATTCGGGTGTTGACTTTACCCGGCTTTTCCTGAGTTATGACAAGGATACGATTCGTGAAAAAGGCGGCATTTGGAACAACGGTAACCTGCAGGGAGTTCCGGTTGCCGCCGATCCCAACAAGGAGGGTGTGATGGGCCGTTTTACGGTCATATCCTCATCCCTCGACGACATGGGCGTACCGGAGGGTTTTCGTTACGGCTTGACCGACGAATCGACCAAGTTGAATCTGAATATCCTGCCCTACCTGGACCTGATTCAGGAAAATGCCGGGCGGGACCTGTTGATGGGACTGCCCAACATGGACGAGTCCATTGCCGACGCCATTATTGACTGGCTCGATCCGGATGACGAACAACGCGATTACGGAGCCGAAAGTGGTTATTACTCCAACATGAGTCCAGCTTACCAATGCAAAAATGGACCGATGGATAGCTTGGACGAACTGCTGTTGGTCAGAGACATTACGCCGCAACTGTTATTTGGTTTGGATATCAATCGCAATGGGATTCTGGATCCGGACGAAAACGACCAGGCAACCAACCTTGATTCCGATATGTCGTTGGGCTGGGCCAACTACCTTACGCTGTACAGCAAGGAAACCAATTTGACGGCGGACGGATTGCCGCGGATCAACATTAACAGCGAAGACCTGGAACAGTTGTACAACGACCTGCGTTCAGCGTTCAACGAGGAGTGGTCACAGTTTATCATCATGTATCGCGTGAACGGTCCTACGGCACCGGAAGAAGACCAGGAACTCCCGGCTAACAACCTGCTGGTGCCACTCGATTTCGACACGCTGGAGGCGACGTACACTTTCAAGAATTTACTTGAGCTGATTGATGCGTATACGACGGTGACTGATCCGGAATCATCCGAAGATTCCGTGATCATCAAGTCACCCGTCCGATCGTCGAACATTCCGTTCACATTGCCCAATGCCATGCGAAACATCACGACCTATGAGGGGACTGAAATCCCTGGCCGAATCAACCTGATGCAGGCACCCAGAATCGTCCTGGAGGGGATCCCGGGCATGACGCCGGAAATTGTCCAAACCATCATTGAAAAGCGTGAATTCGAACTAAATGACCCTGACGGTTCCGACAGAAACCGCCAATATGAAACCTGGTTGCTGGTTGAAGGCATTGTAGATTTGGTAACGATGGATTCGATTTACCCATTTGTTTGTACTGGTGGTGATGTTTATCGCGCTGAAATCGTCGGATATTTCGACGATTCAGTTGGATCGTCACGAGCAGAGGTCATACTTGATCATACCGTCCCGGTTCCTCGAATACTGTTCTGGCGTGACAAGAGTCATCTTCAGACCGGTTACAGCGTGGATGTTCTTGGCATCGACCTGATCGAGTGATCCGGACCCAATTGTAAATTCCCACCAGTGAGGCAACCGACCAGGCTGCCGAAACTGGTGAAAACAAATCAATAACCTTTTGAGTTAGTTATGGCCAACCTGATCGCGATCGAAATCAACGACGAAGACGTTTTGGTGGTAGCCGCACGGACCAGCGGAAAGCGATTGCAGTTCACCAAAGTATTCGATGTCAACATGGAACCAAACGACACCGACGCAGTGGTCGCCAAAAAACTAAAGAAGTCGCTGGGAGACCATGGTGTTCCACGCGGCGAAACAATTGTTGTCCTCGGGCGACAGCGCATTGAAATGCGGAACATCTCGGTACCGCCTGCACCTGAAAACGAACTACCGGAGATGGTGCGGTTTCAGGCCCGCAACGATTTTCCTTCATTCAATGAGAACTGGGAACTGGACTACGTCCCGTTCGACTGCAAACCAAATCAACCGCAACGCGTTCTGGCTGGCGCCGTGTCACCACAAATCATGGAGCAGACAAAACAGATTGTGGACGATGCCGGCTTGAAACTTTCCAAGATGGTATTGCGACCTTACAGCACATGCGAGCTGTTCCGCGCCGAGCTGGGCGACCACAAAGCCCGGATGATCATCGATCCCAATGACGAACAGTTCGACTTGACCTTGGTGACGGGAACAGAACTGTTGGCGACTCGAACGGTGCGAACTCCCAAAGATTATGAATCAGAAGAGGTTGCCCGGAAAATGGTAGGCCAGATACGTCGAACGATCACCTCCACAGCCGGTTTGTTAGAGGGCGGCCAGTTGGAAGAGTTTTTGATCGTCGGCGCAGAAAACCGCCTTCCCCACATGAAACAGATGCTGAATGAGAATTTTGAACAGACGGTCACTTTCGTTGACCCGTACACAACGGCCCCTGGCATTTCCGATGTTGCCCAAAACATGCCCGAGCACCCAGACCGTTTCGCGGCATTAATCGGAGCCCTGATCCGGGAGGCTTCCAGCCAAGCCCATTCCATCGACTTTGTGAATCCCCGTCGCCCAGTTGCCGGTAAAAGCAATCGATCCCGGGCACTGCTTTGGGGAGGCATGGCGGCAGCCCTTCTGATTTGCATGAGCCTTGTCGGGTGGTGGCTGCTCAGCTCCCAGGACGCGCGCATTGCAGAATTGAATCAAGACCTGAGAGATCTCAAAAACATCAATCAAGGAGACCAGAATCAACCGGGGGTCGACCAGATAACCGGCGAGGTCGATTTGATTGATGAGTGGCAGAACAAAAACATCAACTGGCTGGACGAACTGCATGAATTCAGCCAACGATTTGAAACGCCTGACGAGGCCATCGTGGACTCAATGACGCTATCGGCTAACGAACGGATTGTCGGCTTAAACATCAAGGGTCGGGTCAACAGTATCGCCACCAACTCGGTACTAAAAACCAACCTCACGGCGCGGCCCTATCTAGTCACGGCGGGTCGGGTCGAAGAACAGCCGGATGACAAAGATTATCCAATCAAAGTGGAAAGCATGTTTATCGAACTGACAACCGACCTCGACAAGACCATTGAAACCATCAACCAATTGTCTCGTGAAAGACTGCAAAATGATCTTGCACCGGCGGACCCCGAGATTTCTCCAACAGAAAAACAAGATCCCTCGGACCCGTCTTCAAACCAATAATTACCACTTACCCAAATAACATCATGTTCAGCAATCTCTCAAAACGCGAAAAAAAGCTCGCCACGATTGTGTTTTCACTGTTGCCAGTGATCATCATTTTCATGGTCGGCATATGGTTCAATAATGCCTATTTCGGCAACCAGACCGAGATCAGAAGTCTCGACAAGCAAATAAAAGACGAAAAGCAGAAGCAACAGGATGCAACCCTAGCCAACCAGCGGCGTCGTTATTATCGAGACCTATCGATGCCGACCGATTTCAACAAGGCCAAAATTGACTATGAAGAATGGCTGGGACATCTAGTCCGCAACGAAATCGGAATGACATTTCGAAACATAAAACCACTGCCAGCCGAACAAAAGCGGTACACTGGCGGTCGGACCATGGAAACTGTCTACGTTAAACATCCTTACTCATTGCGAGTTGAATGCACACTCGATCAACTGACCCGTTTCCTGCATGAATTTGGCAAACTTGACCTGTTACAGTCCATCCATTCGATTTCCATCACGCCCCGGGCGGCGGGAACCACTGGCGAAGACAAGAAAATTCGCACCGGAAAACTAACGGTTGAAATGAAGATTGACGTCATTTCACTGGTGGATGCCGATGAAAAACGTGATTTCTTGGCCTCCACACGGGAACCGGCCAAATCTCTTGAGTATTACGACAACCAAATTGTAACTCGAAACGTTTTTGGACCCGCCAACAACATTCCCACCATGTCCCTGAGCAAAACTCGTTCCGCGACAGCCGGCAGTGATATCTCCTTTACCCTTTCCGGTAGCGATGCGGATAAAGAGGACCTACTAAAATTTGAACTGTTGGAGGGGCCGATCGAAGGTGCCAAACTTTCCCAATCCTCGGCCAAATCGCGAAGCGCCAAATTCGAATGTCCAGCCATGGAACCTGGCGAATACGGGCCTTTTAAGATCCGTATTACCGACAGTGGCTTTCCCCCAAAATCGTCTGAAGGCGAGTTCGTGTTAAATGTTCGCGAGAAGCGGGTCAGCACACCACCTCCCAAAAAACCGGAATTCAAACATGCGGGCGAAACGGCCATCACCGGGATCGTCCAGGAAAGTAGTGGTGACTGGAAAGTCTTCGTGTGGATCAAAACGCTGGGTAAAAAACACAAGCTAAAACAGGGTGAAACGTTTGAGCTCGACAAGTCGAAATGGCTGGTTCACCTCATCACACCAAAATCGGTCACCTTTCAAAGCGACAATCAGCTGATGACGTATGGTGTCGGTGATCTTTTAACCGAACCCAGCAAAACCGAATCGGTCGCGCAGAACGAGAAGGACACCGGAGCGTTAACTCCGGAGAATTGACCGCTACGCCGGATACCCGCCTGGACGGAACAGACGCCCATTGGTAATGCGGCTGGCAGTGATGCCAATATCGGAAATTGTAAGTCGTTTCCTGCTGCCAGTTATTTTTCAAGCGCGCCGCCGCAAACACCTCCCAGTCCCCCTGTTTTAACAGGCCTCGCCAGACTTTTCTGAATATTCCAATTGTACCTATTAGTTTTGGTTTACTGAAAATAACACTTCTGCCGAATAAAGATGTACTTGATAAGACTCTATCGAGTGTTCCCGCAACAACCAGAAATTTGAACCGCAGCCTGTTTTCTCGACTCGACGGTTTTTTGACCGCAGAGATAAACAAATGCTGAAAGTACCCTGCAAAGGCACGGTGAATTTGGCAACGGTTGAGTTCCGCTTCTTCCTGGCTGCTGGGGTATCGATTGAGTCTTGATACAAACCAATGAATTCAGTCTCAATGACGATTTCATGCAGAGGGCAGGTAAATGGCGTTAACTCAAAAATATCCTACACGCAATAAACTGATCGCAACAAAAAGAATGGATGGTCTAGCCATCTGCCTGGCTGTTCTTGTTGGGTCATGCATTTACTGCACCACGCCATCGGCCAACGGCCAGAAACTCAATCCGGTCGCGGAGAAACGTCAAATCACTCAAGCCTGGTCGGCACCTCAGACGCAATCCAATCGGGACAGAACCTCCAGTTCGCTGCTAGGATCGTCCACTGTCGACCGGAGTAAATCTGCAAATCAGGCAAACTACCGGCTTGCCAATTTGTCCTATGAGGAATTTGAAGCAAAGTTGATCTCCATCTGGGGCAATCGGATTTCAGGTCAATCACTGGACGGTGACCGTACGTTGAGAATCGACTTGCCTGCCACCAAGGCATCACCTGCCAAATCGATGGTATTTGATCGAATGACTCGGTCGTTGACCTATGAGGGTCATCCACAACATTTGTCGGCGTGGAACCGCACCATGGAATACGTCGACCAACGCGATGGAGCCCCGGGAGCCAACGTCTATCGCCTGGTGGACATGAATATGGCCGAAGCCGACTTGATTCAGCAGGTGGCGGTTAACCTGGGACTGCAGCAGGACGAGGCCGCCAAACAGGACGAGGCCGCCAAACAGGATACGGCTGAAAAACCGGACGATGTCCGCCGGGAAATCCAACTGCCGCCTGGCGCAGATCGATTGCAGTTACCAGGTATTGTCCGACAGGAACAAGACGATGCAGGAATCCTGAACAAAGTCAGAATTGAAGTCATTCCAGAGTCCGGCGTGATTGTGCTGGTGGGTGAGGACGAAGATGTTGCCCGCGTCGAAAAACTCATCAAGGAAATTATCGAAGTCACCGACACGGCAAAACCGAGCTTTGAAAAAATCCTTCTCAACAACCAGAAAAGCGAGTCCGTTGCTGAAGCAATTCAGGAAATCTACAACAGCAATTTCGCCGATCAAATGGGGCCGGCAACCGTCACGGCCTTCTCAACACCGAACAGCCTGTTTGTCGTCGGAACCCCCAAGAGCATCGAAGTGGTCCAAGAGATCGTGCGGTCGTTGGATGTCGAATCCGACACCGAGATGGGACCTGATTTCAAACGGTACCGGTTGAAATACATATCTGCAGTGGATGCCAAACAGCGGATTGACGAGTATTTCGGTCAAGCCACCCAGAATGCTCTTAACGAACCTCCGGAGACGCTACCTGTTTACACGATCGCCGATTACCGCAGCAACACGCTCATTGTCAAAGCGAGCAAACAACTGTTGAGTCAAGTTGATCTCCTGATCAAGGATCTCGATGTCGACGACTCGGGTGCCAAAAATCTGATCAAGATCTTTCCCATACGCAACGTGTTAGCGCAGGATCTGCAGATCGTGTTGCAGGATGCCATCAACGGGCAATTGCAAAACCAGGGTGTGGGATTCAACCCCGACCAGACGGCACAACAACAGAACCAGCAGAACCAGGGCCAGCAGCAAAACTCAGTGAACCAATCGCAATTGCGATCAGCTGCCCTGGAGATGATGACCATCGACCGCAATGGCGAGAAAATCAACGGTGGCATCATGTTTGATGTAAGAATCACCACGAGTGCCAATGACAATTCATTGGTGGTCACAGGACCCGCCAAGGCGATGCCATTGATCGAGGAATTGATCACCCAACTGGACCGGGTGCCTGACGCCGAGACCTTGATCAAGGTTTTCACAATCGTCAACGGGGACGCACAATCGCTACTGGACATGCTGGAAACACTTTTTTCCGCGAACCAACAACAAGGTGGCGGCGGCACCCAAGCCGGCCAAAGCCTGAACACACTGCCACTTCAATCGCTTTCAGCGGCGGACGGCAACAGCTTGGTCAACCTCCGATTCGGAGTCGACAGTCGAACCAATTCGATTATCGCATCGGGTCCGGATGGCGACTTGCGAGTGGTCGAAGACTTGCTGATCCGCCTGGACGAAAACGACATTGCCGAACGACGTGTTTCCGTCTACCGGCTAAGTAACGCACCCGTGCTGGATGTTTCCGATGCCATCAATGCCTGGCTGGAAGAACGGGCTGCCCAAACAGACACGGTGGTCAACAATGTGCTGACCGAGCGCCGAGACGTGATCCTGGTACCCGAAGTGATCAGCAACAGCCTGATTGTCAGTGCCCGACCGGAATACTACTACCAGGTCGAATCCATTATCCGGGCACTCGATCGCCGGCCCCCGATGGTCAAGGTCAAGGTGTTAATCGCGCAGATCGATCTCAGTTACCTCGAGGAATTCGGCGTTCAATGGGGTATCCAGGACAGTGTCCTGTGGACACCCAAAACGGGTGCTGACACATTCCAGGGATTCGTCGATGACAGTACGGCGATTGGATCGTCTTTCATCGGCGGTGATGTTGCGGCCGGCAGAGATATCACCAGTTTGATGGGCCAGGCACTGGGAAGCTTTGGACTTTCAAAATCACCTGATGGCGGTGGTGGATTGGTTGTATCGGCCGGGAATAAATCGGTCGAATTATTGATCCGAGCCCTCAAAAACAAAAACTGTGCCAGGGTCCTCAGCCGACCCCACATCATGACGCTGGAAAACCTGACGGGCCGGGTTCAGGTCGGGTCACGAGTTCCGTATCAAACGGGTCAAACAATCGCCAATAACGGGAGTGTCACCAACAATATCGAATTCCAGGATGTTGGGGTGATTCTTCAGATCACACCACGGGTGACGCCCGACGGTATGATTGTCATGTTTGTAGACGCGACCAGCTCCAAGCTAGGCGCCTTAGCCGACGGTGCGAACGGAGGAGCGACCGAAGGCGGAGAGCCAACTTTCGAACAACGCCCAATCGATACGACGACTGCCCAGACAGCCATCATGGCCAAATCGGGACAAACGGTCGTCTTCTCCGGATTGCTCCAGGAAGGTAAAGAAACGATCGACAATGGCATTCCGATCCTGGGCGACCTGCCTTACCTGGGTCCGCTGTTCAAATACCAGAAAGATACATCTGACCGAAAAGAATTGATGATAGTCATGACACCTTACCTGGTCGACAGCGACGAAGATATCGAAATGTCCAACCAGGATGAAGTAAACCGGATGCACTGGTGTTACTGCGACGTTGCCGAAATCTATGGTGACCTGTCCTACGGCAACCAGGGATACGTCACCGGCAGTACCAGTGTGATATACCCCGACAGCGATCCTACCGGAGAGAACCCCCAGTTCATCGAGGAAGGCAAAGCCGGTAGCAGTTCATTGCAACCGGACAACCGCATCCCAGTCGTACAACCACTCGCCCCGGGAACCGGGCATTTGCCCAATCGCCAGAGAATCCCGACCAACGCCGGATTGCCAACACAACCATTGACTAACACCGGAGTGAGATCTCCCAAGCGAGATTCCTCTCAACCGATTGGCACCTACTTTGGCGGCCCAGCGACCATACCGAACAATCACACAAAATAAAACAAAGAGACATATATCGAACCATTGGGAATTTATGATTCTGCGGAACGTCCACAAATGTTGCGGGAACTTGGTTTCAACCAGGTTTACATTTAACAAGCGTTGCTTCGTTTAACGACGCAATGGTTCGATACAATATAATTTTCCCAAAATGATCAAGGAAGATCTAATGGCCAGACTGATTTCACTGCCAATTCTACTGGTGATCGCATTTTGCGTATCGGGCTGCAGTTCCTTCAACCCCACCATCAGCCAATTAAATCCGCTTCAAAAAATGAACGCGGAAGCTGAAAAAGAGAGTCAGACCCCTTTGAGAATGGCAATCATGTGGAAGGATTCTGTTATTCACGGAGTGGGGACTACCCCAACGGTCGGCTTTGGTGGACGCGTCTTCTTTTACAACATGGATGATGAAGCCGTCCAGGCAGATGGCGAGTTGACCATTTACGGCTACGACGAGGAAAACACCTCGACTGCCGCTAGCAAGAAATTCATCATCCGACAGGAAGAATTTAAAAACCACTATGACGATGCCGGACTGGGCCCGTCGTATGGCGTCTGGATTCCCTGGCAGAAAATGGGAAGTAACCGCAAAAGTGTCAGCCTGATTCCCGTCTTCAAAACGACCGATGGCAGAATTATTCGCGGTGGCCAATCCATCGTGATTTTACCTGGCAAAGCACCGCAGAAAGATCAACTGGCCAAAACAGACATCCTTTCCAGTCCATTTCAGGAAAAACCCGTTTTACAACAGGCTTTCTATGACGGAACGACCGATTCAAAAGTCGTTTTTGCTGCCGGAGAAACACCGCAAGGTTCCTCCGATCAGAAATCATCCAATATCAAGACGACCACGATTTCTGTCCCCAAAGATATGGGAAGACGTTTATCGAAGCTTCCTGCCCAGACAACCAAACAGGCTGCCATCCAGCCAGAGGAGTTGGAAAAAATCCTGAAACGTTTCCAAGCGAACCAAAATCCAGGATTGAGAGCAACGAACGATGCGATCCGAAGCAACGACTCCGACCAGCCGAATTCGCTGTTCAATGCACCCGCTAAAACGGCAGTCCGGGCGCCCGTATTCGGGCAGCCAGGATCGTTGAAATAAAAAAAACGAACGGCATTCCTTGGTATTTCCGACCAAGCAGCAGTTTTTCACCAACCCGGCAGATTCCTTTTAAAAGGAACCACCGTTCCGTGGAATCATGACCTAGAGTTTATTAACTCAACTTAAACGACAGGAAACTGCGTTCTACCTTCAAAAAGGGCGGCGGAATCCTCTCGAAACTTATTTCAAAATAAGACCAGTTAATTCAAACCACGATTCGACGCCCGGAGGGTTCGGAAAATGAACCGGAAACAAAGTCTACGACGCGCAGCGGTTCTACTCAATTCATTGCCCAAGAAACAGGCTTCCAAGATATTCATGCTATTGGAACCCGCAGAAATGGAGGTTCTGTTTCGTCACATGAGTTTGGTCGACCTGGTTTCTGCCAGGGACCTGAGGCAGGCTTATGATGAATTCGTTAAGGGTACAAAATCGATCAACAGCGAACAACCAACCACTCCCGAACCAAAACCGTCTGCCGGGCTGTCAAAACCAAGACTTAACGGGCAAGGCAACAGCAAGACCGGCGCGTTTGATTTCCTGATCGATTTAGAGCCCAAGCTCCAGGTCAAGCTTCTTGAAAATGAGCACCCGAAGAACATTGCACTCGTCTTGTCGTTACTGCCGGTCGAAGTTGGTTCGGTGATCATCCATGAGATGCCCTCCGAAAGCCGTGTTAACATTTTACGACGAATGTGCCAGACCGATGAATTCGACCGAACTCGCAGCAAGAAGCTGGCAGAGATTTTGAAGAAACGACTCGACAATCTACTCAACAACAAACTCTACCGGAAAAAGGGCGTCGATGTCGCAACACGATTGCTGAGCTGCGTCGACCCTCAGACCTATGATTCGATTCTGTCGAACCTTGATCACAAAGACCCGGACTTGGCGTCCAAGTTGAAAGATTCCGTTTTTAATTTTTCTGACTTGCAGCGTCTAACCAACCGGGATTTAAAAGTCATTCTCAAAAGCGTCGACACCTCGAACTGGGCACCCGCGTTGAAAAGCGGAGATTTTGAGTTGCGAAAGAAAATCACGTGCAACCTGGCACCCAAACCGGCGGAATTACTGAATTACGAGATGGCCAACATGGAACCGGTCTCGGCTTCGGTTGTCAAGGAAGCCCAGCATCGAATCGTCACCATTTGCCTTCAACTGGCAGACCAGGGACAAATCAAACTGGCCCGAGGGTCGCACCAGAACCCGGAATCGTTCAGTCATTTCCCGGACAGCAAACGCGTCGAATTAGTTGCCCAGCAGCTGTAAGGGCCTGCGGCGGAATTGCGTGCTGTCCCTGGAACGGAACGAACTCGACCTGGTACCCGTTTTCTACCAACAGCTCCCTTAACGCTTCGGCTCCGGCGTATGGCAAAATGGGATCCAGCGTACCATGGGATTGAACCACCGACGTTGTCGCGTTGGCTGAGCCTGTCGCTCGCCATTGTTGTTCGTCGATCAGCGACCCCGACCAACAGATCAATCCTCCCAGCGGGCTTGGCGCATGGAGCATCAGATCGGTCGTGAGCATCGCGCCCTGTGAGAACCCTCCCACTACGATCTGGCCGGGAGCCAGTTCCCATTGCTTGGCAACTTCTGTAATCAACTGCTCTACCATTTCGCGACAAACGGCCAGGCGGGGCGGCTGGCTGTTCCGCAGCTCCCGAAAGTCTCCCGTTTCCATCAATTGCTGCACCCGTTCGATATCAATTTCCCACCAGGCTCTTGCATCATAGGCAGGGTCCAATTCCAGGGGTCCTGCTGGAAAAACAAACCGCACCCCTTTAAATTCCGGAATGGAACCAAACCACTCTTCCGCGATGGGCACCAAGTCGGTCCCGGGTGCACCAAAACCATGGCACAGGACGACCACTCCCGTGACGACATCCCCGGCTTCACCGTGGGATGCGACCACGGTATCCAGCTGCCCGTAACGTGTTTTTTGAAATCTCGGTATCAACTTGCCTCAATCCTTTCGATATCTGAATCCACCATTGACCGGTAGAACATGCCCGCAAAAAAACGGGTGAGTACATAAAAACAGAGCCGCCCTTGCGACATCTTCTGGCGTGCCCCAGCGATTCATTAACGAGTCACTTTGGGCACGCTGGTCCCAATAATCGGATGTTTGGCTGCCCCATTTGGTTTGGATCCAACCGGGGGCAAGACAATTGACACGAACGGCGGGTGCAAACGACTGAGCCAAACTACGGGTCATTGCCATGATCGCACCCTTGGTCGTAGCAAACAGTTCACCCGAATCCCCAGCCATTCCCTGTTCTGCCTGGTCCCATCCCAAATTGAGGATTGAAAAACCGTTTTCCGAAGCCGCGCCAGCCTCTTGAGTCATCCATTTTCCGACCAAGCGAGACAACATTAACGACGAAACGACATCCGTTTGCCAAAGATACTTCAGTTTTTCAGGAAACGACTTTTCCGACATGGGACCCGTCAGTACGTCACCGCCAGCGTTGTTGATCCAATGATCCACACGACCAAAAGGTTTCCAGGCATCTTTCACCAGCGGCTCAAAATCCGGCGATTTACCGAAGTCACTGAACACGGTGGCGCATTGCCGCCCCATCGCGCTCACTCGACTCACTACGTCTTGCAGATTTTCCGAGGGCCTTCGCGCATGGACAACCAGATCCGCACCCTGTTCTGCCAATTGCAACGCGATCGCCCGTCCAATGCCAGTCGATGCACCCGTTACGACACAAACCTGATTGGTCAATTGCCTTTCCATCGATCAATCTTTTCCCCCGTCTTCCTGCCGGCCGGGCTCGGTTGTGGAGCCCGATTTCCCGGTTGGCGAATGACTGCCTGGCGGAGTCGATTTCGATTCCAGGTCGTCTGATCGTGATTCAAATGCCAATTGATAACAGGCCATTTCGCTTTCGCTTCGCACGACCAGGTAATCTCCGGCCAGGCAGAGAGTATTCCAACAGACACCATCAATGGTTTTCATTTCGCCCAGTTGCTGGTATCCATCGGGAGACGCTGCAACCAAGTACAACCTCCCGTGTTCCGATTGAACCAGCAGGTCATTGCCCACCAGCAACAATTGACCATGTCCGAATCGGCCCCGTTTTTTCCATTTCTGCTGACCTGTCAGCACATCACAACATTCCAGAAATCCATCCGATAATGAATAGGCAAAGCCATCATGGATCACGGGGTTCGTGAACTTGGTCTTTAAAACTCTTTTGTTTTTCCAAATCGGCTCCACGCTAAAACCGTCACCCGTTCGGGAGAGCTGAACCAGTTCTCCCCCCTTGGTATACCCCTTGCTCATCAGCAACTGGTCATCGGAAACCACCGTCACCTGAGAGCAGTTGGCATCACCGTTGGTAGATCCCGATCGGCCATAGGTCCATAGCGTCCGTCCGTCGACTGGGGCAAAACCCATCGCTTGCGCTTCAGCCATCACCACGATTTGAGGTTCGCCCAGTACATGCACAATGGATGGCGACCCATACGAGATCATGCTGTCACCACCCGTCCAGATTTTTTCACCAGTCTGTTTGTCGAAGGCAATGAGTGTTTGGAACGGCCCACCGGTCGGCCCTCCAGCCGCCGCGATGACCTTGTCCTCGAATATCAACGGGGCGGCAGATCGACCCCAGGACAACGGCGAGTTCTCAAATTGATAATCAAGCCCCTCGAAATTTTTGGCCGTGACCATCTCGACGCCAATCAGGTCCGGCAGAAACACTTTCCAGATCACCGACCCATCTTTGCCGTCCAGGCATTGCAACCATCCAGTAGCTCCCTGGGAATAAACTCGTCCTTCATCGACCGTTAGTGTCGCCCTCGGGCCGACGCGACCGAGCCCCATGGTATCCTCATGCCGAGTAGCAATTTGATTGATCCACAACAGCTCACCCGTCGACAGATCGTAACACGTCACGCACTCATATTGGCCCCGTTGCTCCTGCGTCAATGCAAAGTTATTAACGGCAACAAATCCTGACCAGCCAAGACCCACGGGACGCTTCCAGATTTCCCGAGGCCCATCCGAAGTCCAATCGTGTTTGAGTTGACGATTTAAAATAGTCGCATCACGCCGTGGACCGAGAAACTGGGGGAAATCCAAGTCGGACGTCGAGACCAGATCCACCTTGCTGCCGGATCGGTCTGCTGACAGCTCGGTCAGCTCTTTGCCACTGCTCCAAAGTCTGGGTGCAAAACGAACAAATCCCATGTCGCCATCCAGGATCCGTTTATTAAACAGAAAAAACAAACCGACCAAGACAAGCACCGTCAGCCCTAACGACAGACGGACACGACGTGACCCACCACTCAGTAATGTCAGCCAGACCCACCAGAAAACGAATGTCAAAACACACAACACCAACGATGCGATTCGCACCACACCCAGGTCAAGGTTGATTCGATCGTTAAGCCACTCAAAACGGCTATTCAGAAAATATAGCAAGGCGGCAACAAACAAAGTCCAGACAGCAATCTTGACGGGGAATCGCCCACGTCTTTTTACTGGTTCCGAATCAACCACTTTTTCGTTCACTGCTGTTCCATTCATCCATCCTGCCTATCGACAGCTGTACGGACAACTGCCTGACGATCCATGAAAAAGCGTAGCAAACGCTGCAACGATTGAACAGCCGCGAGAAAAATTATCCGAACGATCCCGTCCTCAGAATCCGATATGGAATCCCATGCTGCTTGGATGATCACGATGGAAGTGCCGATGTGGTGGTGCAAATCGGACCGCGGGGCAGGGGGCCACTACCGGGTAAACGAGCTCGCATTGAGGTACGATTCTGACCGATCCGCTTGGACCACCGGATGGAAATTGAACAGCCGATTGACAAGTCATCAACACGGTGTCGGGCAATCCATTGGATTGCAGGAAGATCAGGTCGTTTGCCGTCGGTAATTGACGAAGGCCCTGCGTTTGGATCTGTCTCGCGATGACATCTGCTCCCAAACCACTATTGTGCATCTGGATAATCTGGTCAAACGACAACGCAGCCAACCGCGCCTGCTCTAATTCGAGTTGCTGGTTGTAATGAACTTGCTGGATCTCCTGGTCGGTCGCATTGCCGACCGCATTGCCAGTTGCGGCACCCGCCACTGCGCCAATCAGGGCTCCCTCGGGTGCCTTGCCTTGGGATTGCCCCACGGCTGCGCCGATCATGCTGCCGGTTAGAGCGCCAAAGGCCGTGCCGCGTTGCTCGTTAGGCCCCATCGTTTGACAGCCCAAGTTGACGCAGCATAACAAACCAAGCAAACAACATCGAATGATCATTGGAATCGCCTAAACATGAAATTATTTGACGGCGAATCCTGTCAATTCAGATACGATACGTCAATGGCGACTGTCACAAATCTTGGTCTCTTTGCCGTTACTGGCAATGGCAGACAAAAGCAAGCATAATTCAGATGCCACCGAATATGGAAGCAGAACCATTGAAAAGGTTGATCATCCAGCTGCAAGAAAGTCACAAGTGAAACAAGTCCAGGAAACGGCAAAACGAGTCATACAAAACGTTGAAAAAGTCATTGTTGGGAAACGACAGTCCATCGTTTACTCTCTGGTCAACTGGTTTTGCGAAGGGCATTTTCTATTGGAGGACGTGCCTGGCGTCGCCAAGACGATTTTGGCCCGGGCATTGGCGCAAAGTGTTGGATGTGAATTCAAACGAATTCAATGTACGCCGGACTTGTTGCCAACCGATATAACCGGCGCCTCCATTTTCAACCAGAAACAGGCCGAATTTGAATTTCGCCCTGGTCCGCTGTTCTCCAATATTGTGCTGGCAGATGAGATCAACCGCACGACGCCACGAACCCAGTCGGCCCTGTTGGAGGCAATGGCCGAATCCCGCATCACGGTCGATGGAGTCACGCATCCACTGAAAGCACCGTTTCTAGTGATTGCCACTCAGAATCCAATCGACCACGAAGGTACCTTTCCGTTGCCAGAAGCCCAGTTGGACCGGTTCCTGATGAAATTCTCGATCGGCTATCCTTCGATCGAGGATGAATTAAAGATATTGGACAATCTTCAAATGGCCCATCCCATTGACCAGCTGCAACCCGTAGCCGATGGTCAGGAGATCGTCGATTGCCAGCAGCTTGTCCGCCAGGTTCACGTTGACAAGAAAATCCGCCAGTACCTTCTTCAGATCGTCCATTTGACCCGCCATCACGAACATCTGGCACTGGGTGGCAGTCCCAGGGCTTCCTTGGCGTTGTTTCGTACCACCCAGGCGTTGGCGGCAATTCGTGGTCGCAATTTTGTTCTACCCGATGACGTGAAGATGATCGCGCCACCCGTCTTGGGACATCGACTCATCTTAAAGCCGGAAAGCCGCCTTCGGAAAATAACCACCGACCAGATCATCGCACAAATTCTGAGCGAAGTTGCATTACCCGTTATTGGCAACGAGGTTCATTCGCCATGAAATGGCTGATCGCCGGTGTGTTACTATTTGTCCTGGCTGCCGCTTTTGATTTGAGCCTGTTGGTTTATGCGATCTACGCAGTCGTATTGATCCTTGTGGTATCGCGACTGGTCACCCGCAGCTGGGCGGCCAACGTCATTTCGAACCGAAAAACATCTTCAACTACCGCCAACGTGGGTGACCAGGTAACGGTAAAATTCGAAATAACCAACCAATCGATATGGCCGATTGCCTGGATGATCATCGAGGACTTAATCCCAAAAAAATCGTTGGCATTCAAACCACCTGCTCTTGAAATTAAAGGGAAACGGATCGACGTCTGCAAATTCCAGGCGAAGGAAACCAAGCGTTGGATTTACCAGATAACATGCCATCGACGGGGATATCACCAGGTCGGCCCGACACTGGTCGAGACGGGAGACATGTTCGGGTTTAATCGCCGATTTCGCGTCCTCACCGAACCGGAATTCCTGCTGGTTTACCCCAAAATTATTGCCTTGGCTGGATATGATATCGATTCGCAGCGACCGATCGGCGAGGTCATCATGACCAATCGACTATTCGAAGATCCAACGCGAATCGCTGGTGTCCGTGGTTACCAACCTGGTGACCCACTTAACCGGATTCATTGGCGGGCAACCGCCAGTTCAGGGAAACTGCAAAGCAAGCTGTATGAACCGTCGTCCCTGGCAGGGGCAACGTTGATGATTGATTTTCATCAGACGTCATTTGAAACGCAACACGAACCAGTCAGAAGTGAACTGTCGATAACGGCGGCTGCCAGTATCGCGTCGGCACTTGATGAAATTGGGCAACAGTGCGGCCTGATCTCCAATGGCCGCGATGCCGTGGATCGAATTCGATCCGAGGGCTGGCAAGGTGACGAACGGACCCGACATCAGGCCCAGGAAGCAGTCCAAATGTCCGCTCAAAGTGAGCGAATGCGACCCGTGGTGATAGCCACCCGCAAGGGACCCATTCAGCAATTACAGATCCAGCGATCGCTGGCACGCCTGGAACTAACGGATGCGCTGACATTCCCACAACTTGTGACGGAGACCCATAATCGCCTATCCAGGGATGCCACGGTTGTGGCCATCCTGTCCAGGATCAACCTGGAAAACGCAATTGCATTGCAGGGATTGCAGCAGCAGGGCTTCCGCGTGATGGCAATCGTCAATCAGTTTTCCGAAGAGGCCTTTGCCCAGACCTCGGCCGTACTACTGGACCAGGGTATTTCAGTCGCCCAGTTGAAAGATGAAAATTCCATTCGCGGCATCTGTGAAAAGACGGCGTTATTGAAGTAATGCCCCGCCCGTTCACTACCCAACACGACTGCTAGCACCCGGTTGGTTTCTGCCAAGATTTCCTGCCTAAAATCTGCCCCGGAAGATTCGAACACAAAGCAACATTGACACTGAATTTTCAGTGGGGTAACCTCATCGGTCAGCTTGGTAATGGATTCCAGCCAAAAAAATATGTAACCATGAAACAGCCACTAACGGTACTGATTCCTTGCAAGAATGAGCGAATGAACATTCGCTTATGCATAGAGAGTTGCTATCCCATTGCGGACGAGATCCTGATTGCCGATTCGGGTTCTACCGATGGCACGATGGAAATTGCTGCCGAATTCGACAAGGTTCGAATCATCGAGCGCGAGTATATCACGTCGGGCGACTTCAAAAATTGGGCCATCCCCCAGGCAACCCACGAATGGGTTTTGATTATCGATGCGGATGAACGTGTCACGGTAGACCTGGCCAACGAGATCCAGCTGGAATTGAGCCGCGGTCCTGACTACGACGGCTACTGGATTTTCCGAACCAACTATTTCATGGGGCATCCACTTCGCTTTGGAGATGCCCGCACCGATAGCGTGATTCGATTATTCAAACGGGATCTTGGTCGCTACGTCGGCCCCAGTGATCACGGAGAAATCCAGATAGAAACCCGTCGTGTTGGGAAACTTAAAAATCGCTTCTTGCATTTTTCTTCCTGGAATTACGACCAGCTGTTAACCAAAATCCACCGGTATTCAACCTTGCAGGCCATGCAGTGGAAGGAACAGGGGAAGGACACAAGTTACTTCAAGTTGTTGATTCGTCCTGTATTCCGTTTCTTCCGCGAATACATTCTGCAAGGCGCTATATTTGATGGCAAGCGGGGAGTGCAGACGGCCTGGATTGCGGCGATGTACTCGTTCAGCAAACAAGCCAGACTATGGGAATTAAATCACGCCTTGGCTCAACCGGATCCGGAATTGGAACGGGCAAAACCAAACGATCCACTCCAAGAAAATCCATCGCAGGCAGCATAGCCGAAAAGAAATCTGGCCTTGGATTAGCGACCATAACCGGACGGATGGCCTTGGTGCCACCGCCAGGCCGTCTCAACGATATCATGGATTTCGTTGTACTGAGGTTCCCAATCCAGCAATTGCCGGGCCAGCGCCGGCTGGGCCACCAGCTCGGCAGGGTCTCCCTCTCTTCGGGAACCGATCGAAACGTCAATGGCAGCCCCACTCACCTCGCAGCAACAATTGATGACCTCTCTTACCGTGTAGCCCCGCCCCGTGCCCAGGTTGACCTTGATCCCGGCCCCCGGTTCAATTTTTTCGAGGGCGGCCAGATGGGCGGTACCCAGGTCATCGACATGAACGTAATCGCGCACGCATGTGCCATCACGGGTAGGCCAATCGTCTCCGAAAATCGTGATGGATTCTCGCTGCTTCAAGGCCACCTGTAAAACGATCGGGATCAGGTGGGATTCTGGATCATGATCTTCACCAATGTCACCAGCCGGTGAAGCCCCGGCCGCATTAAAGTAGCGCAACGCGGCAAAACCAAAATCATATGCCCTTGCATAATCATCCAAGGCCCGCTCGCAGGCCAGCTTGGTAAATCCATAAGGATTGACGGGCGCCTGCAGTGTGGCTTCACTGATCGGTAGTTCCTGGGGGATGCCATAAGTTGCGCAGGTACTGGAGAACACTATTTTCCTGACATCACTCTGCCGCATAGCTTCCAGCAACGAGAGCGTTCCAACCACGTTGTTTTGGTAATACTTGGCAGGGTGATGCACTGATTCACCGACCAATGCAAAGGCCGCAAAATGCATTACGCCGTCAATACGATAATCCTTTAATATGGACTCCACTAACGACTGATTCCCCATATCGCCAACGATCAGCTTGCCAGCGGTAACCGCCTCCGCAAAGCCGGTTGAGAGATTGTCCAGAACGACCACATCGTGACCGGCGCGATCCAACAATCGAACCATGTGGGAGCCGATATAACCCGCACCACCAACTACTAGTACTCGCATAAGAATGTCCCATCCAAATCTCAAGCCGCTCGACTAACTGGGGCAACCGTAGAAACCAAATGATCAATGGTTTGGCCAGGTTCGTGCCTGTTTCGCCAATGCTTGCTATGAGCGCGTGCCGTACCCAAGTAGTGATCGAAGTGCTCTACGATTTCGTCTACAGCGCTCGGAACTTCACCCTGATCGGCTGCAATCACACCCACCTCTCCGATCGCAACGGGCCGCTCATGGTACAAACAACTAATTTCCAAGTTATGAATGCTTGCATTGGAATCATGAAATGCATTCGTCAATTCGACTTTCACCGAATGATACGGTTCCATACATTGAAAAAGGGCAGTGGGTTTTATACCACGACTAGAATGCCCCACGACTTGAACGGAAGAACCCACCTGTTTCCCGTCCCTGTCCAGAAATTCCACCTGGATCCGGCAATAGACACCACGGCATCGAGGCCAATGCCAGTCAAATTGAATTGAAAACCCGTTAACCGCCAAATCACCCTCAACATCCCCAGCGAAACCAAACAGGAATGGATGCCGCGACTGGTCAAAGGAAAGCACCCCCCCCGGCAGCGGTACGTTACCAGGGTCCGAATCCCATTGCGACCAATCCAAGGTACACACCCGATGTCGCTGGGTCTGCTGCTGAACGTGGGAAAAGATGGAGTCCTGAATCTGATCGGCCAACCAGCACCCCGCCGGAACAATCACCGGCTTTCCGTTGCTCAGCAACTCGCCCAAAACGCCCGCGCGACGACCGTAATAGGCTCGACTATCATAAAACAACAGACCGCAGTCTGTTTTTGCGATCAACTCGACGTAGGACTTTTCATCCAGTGGGTGAGAATAATATTCGACCCAATCCGGGTTCTCGACGGACCGACCAAGTGGTGGTCGCAACTCAATCTTTTCCTTGGAAGGCCAGCGTCGCAGCGGTCTTTGCAGCGCCAACCGGATTCGCTTTTTGGCCAAGTGCCGGTCCCAGGTTCTATTCACAAGCATCTGCAGGCAATCGGCATTGCTCTTTTCGCGCCGAAATTCACCGGGACATGTAAAACGGATCGGCTCCTGCGGGCGATCCCAGGGCAGTGGAGCTGAAGAATCCTTCCAACCGGCAGGTGATTCCATGGTGGCACCTGCCCGCGAGGCGTGGAAAAACTCGGGTCGGACGGGATAGGAAAGAACCTCGAATTGACCGACGCCCAATCGATTATATTGGTCGGCCAACGCTTCGGACGTCGTATAAAAATGAATCTTATGGAACGGCACCTTGGCCAGGGCCGAATCGAAACAACGCTGCACAATCCGGGCTACCTGGTGTTGGGATTCATACTCGGGCGTCCGACCATCAAACAGATTGAAATGAAACTGCAAATGCCAATTTAGCTCAATCATTTCGGGGTGTTCTACCAGGAACGTGGCAAGCCCCAACAATTCAATTTCATTAACTGTCGTAAAAAAAGCATGGTCCTGGTGGGAAAAACTCGCTGACCGAAAAAGGTCCTCACAGTTCTTTGCAAAATTCCGAATCAAGGATTCCCTCCGCACCCGGTGCCGCCACAACCGTCCGTATAACAGGGGCTGTCGCACGGGAGACACCTGACTTGCCTCCAAGTCGACGAACCGATCTCCCGATCGTGTTAGGTGCCGAAGCCCCGAGAGGTAGCTATCCGCCAAATAGGTCGTTTTCTGGAAAACATTTCGTATCTCACCGAATTTCTTGAGTCCATCAAACTGTTTGAAACGACGATTGGTCCCAATTACATTTCGAAATCCGCGCAGCTGGCAAGCTTCGGAGACACATCGAACATAATCGAAATGGTGCCCACCCAGTTTTTCCAGAGATTGATCGATCAGAAAAAAATTGGCCAATCCGTGGCTCCTTTGAATGACGAATCCTTGTGACAACATCCTAGATTTTATGATTTGAAATGGTCAATTGCAAACGGACATAGAACCGGGAATCCGGAGTGCTAGCAGGTGCGGTTTTGTTTGTTATTGACGATGTTGTTTGTGTTTGGGTAAAAGTTTTACTGAGCTCAGTCGAAAAAATCGCATCAGCGACACGAAAGTTATGCAAATGCCCAGTAACCAGCACATTGTCATCCTGCCGTATTTTTGTGATGACGAAATCAAAAGATATCTCAAGATTGCGGACAAGCTTCGTACGTTCCCCCAACCCGACGCCAAGGTCCACTATCTACTGGCCAGTAGTCCTCGCCGTAGTCCCAGTGACGAACTGTATGCGGCCTATTCCGAATTAGGCCCCTGCACCTCATTTCAATGCCCTACCCAGGTGTTTGGATATCCCGCAGGCCCGACGGCCATGTATTGGGACGCGATGGAATTTATCGCAGACAATTTCTCCCGGAGCGATGGATTCAGCTTATGGCTGGAGTCCGACATGGCACCCATTAAACCGGACTGGATCGACCGTTTGTCCAACGAATGGTATTCCGGTCAACCGCCATTAATGATGGGCTGCTACGTCCCCGAAGTTTACAAATACCGCTTTTTCCGTCAGCCCAAGTTACTGCTTCATCCCCACGTAAATGGTGGCGCATGTTATGCCACTGATTTCGCCAAGCGAATGCCCGCTCAAGCACGCAACGGCGTGTTCGACATGGCAGTATACCAGCATGCGGAAATGAAAGACCAGGTTCGCCCATCCCGGCAAATTTCATTTTCTACACTCGGCCGCGTTCGCCGCGATCTGTTGAACTCTGACAAGGTTCTGTTACACGGTTTCATGCAAGACAAGGATCAATTTATTGACGCCTGCTTAAAACCGCTGACACAACGGGAACAGAATTCCGCGGCCTGGAATCCGTTACACGAACGACTGGAAAACCTGGGTCGACGCGTGCGTGTTTGCTTCGTTCGACGAGGCCATCGTGCCATGTTTGAAAACATGTTACTGGCCAAGTTCCGAATGGAAGCTCAAAACCGGGCTGCCTGACAGTCAACTGGTAAATCACTTAACGAGTCGGCAGTAATTTTGATCGTCAATCACTTCAACACGTTTCCTTATGGTGGAGCTGCCGCCGCGGCAAAGCGTCTGCATCACCAGATGCTGCGAAGTAACGTCGACAGCCGTTTCCTGTATCACCAGGCCGATCGACCGTTTGACGAGGACCCTTCGTTTCAGCGGGTTGAATTCGCGAAAACCGAGTCCTCGCACTGGATCAACCCTTTGACCAAGCGTTTCGAAAAGGCGCGCCAAAAGAAAATATACCGTGCTTATGACCGCCACATTGCCGGTCGCGAACCCAACCTGGAACTGTTTTCCATGGCGGAATTGGTGGACCCAACCCCTTTTGATTGGACCACATACCAAGCCGATATCATGCAACTTCACTGGACAGCATTTTTCATCGACTATCCCTCTTTTTTTGGTTCCCTGCCTGACCAGGTACCGGTTGTATGGACACTTCACGACATGAACCCGTTAACCGGCGGTTGTCATTACAATGGTGGATGCCAACAATTCAAATCCGGCTGCGGTCATTGCCCCCAGCTAGTCGATCCACTCGCAACGGACTTGTCGGCAACCGCATTTCGCGCCAAACAAAAAGCCCTCCGGAAAAAAAATATTACGGTCGTAACACCGAGCCGTTGGCTGGGAAAATTGGCTCAGCAAAGTGCGATTTGGCCAGCCTCCACTTCGTTTCACGTCATCAAGTATGGGTTTGACCTGGAACAATTCCAGGTCATCGACAAGCTTCAGGCTCGTCGACAACTAGGTGTCGATACCGATGCGGTACTGATCGGGTTCGGCGCCGAAGACATCAATAATCAACGCAAGGGATTCCAACACCTGCTTCCCGCATTGGAGCAACTGGACACAACCAATCGGGTGGAGTGCATGGTATTCGGGTCTGGCAGTATCCCGGACGGTTTTCCGTCGCTACCGCCGATCCACTCCTTCGGTTACATCAACTCACCGGAAAAACAGGCACAATTTTATTCCGCCTGCGACCTGGTAGTGGTCCCATCGGAGGAAGACAATCAACCCCAGGTTGGCTTGGAAGCGATGGCCTGCGGGACACCCGTTGTCGGCTTTGACGCCGGCGGTATTCGTGAATACGTCCTGCCACAGGTTACCGGGCTGTTGGCCGAGGTCGCAAATGTCGCCGATTTGTCTGAAAAAATAGCGTTCCTGGTCGACCAGACGGAGCGACGTAACCAGATGGCAAGCGGTGCCCGACAGATGATGTTGAAAGAGTTTGAAGTGGCGACTCAAACTGAAAAATATTTGGACCTCTATCGCGACCTGGTCCTCCAGCCGACACTCCTGGCAGCCAGCTAATCGAATCTCAGGGCTGAAAGCAGGCTAGGGCAGCATCAACCACATCGTCTTCGACCAACATCACAACATGGTCTCGGGGCTGAAAGACGTCCTTGGCCGAAGGCACTCTGATGTAACCCGTATTCATGACCATCACGACCAGGCATCGCTTGGGCAATCCCGCATCGGCAAGCGTCAGCCCGCAAACCGGGGCCGTCTGTTCGACCTCAAGCTCAATAATATTCACCAGGCCAACCGGCAACTTGGCGCGGGAAACCACTACACCTTCGGTCAAAAAAGAGAGCACCCGCTTGGCCATCACATCGCGTTGGCTGACGGCCAAATCAATACCGAGTTTTTCGACGATATTGGTGTAATCGGCCCTTTCCATCACACACAGAACCTGTTTCGCTCCCAGTTCCTTGGCTTCGACGGCCAACATCAAGTTGTCTTCGTCATCCCCCGTGCAGGCTGCGAATACGTCCGCATTACCAACACGCTCCTCCTCGAGATTTTCCCGAATGGCAGCATCGCATTCAATGACGCTGGCCGACTCCAAGTCTTTGGCCAATCGCTGGCTGCGATCATGGTCCGCCTCGAGAATCGTTATCTTGTAGTTTTCGTGTTCCAGCAAGCGGGCCAAAAGAAATCCCGTTTCTCCACCCCCGGCAATGACCACCCGCCCCTTCTTGCCTGTCACAACGTGGAACAGGGTGTTCACCAGCTTGTTATCCTCGGGGCGACTGAAAACGATGACCTTGTCACCCACCTGAAGTTGATCCGTGGCGGACGCAATCCACATCAACTTCTGTCGCTGGATCGTCCCGATCCGAATCTTGGATGGTAATCCAAGTTCGGCGATCGTGGTTTCTGTAATCGAACTTTCCTTACCAATCGTGATTTCGTTGACCGCCAAACCACCTCGGGCGAACTGCTCGACAACCACACTGCTTGGATCCCGCACCGCCCTGGCCAGCGCCATGGCAGTCAGGTTCTCCAGGCTCATCACCCGGTCGATCTGAAAATGCTCCTGGTAATCGAAGGTACTCAAATCGCGGAACACGGGTGCGTAGACCCTGGCGATGCTGCGACGACATCCCATCGCCTTGGCCAGGCTGGCGGCGACAATATTGGTCTCGTCGCTACCGGTAACCGCCAAACACACATCGGCCGTGGCGATTCCTGCCTGAAACAGGACACTGGACTGGGACGCCGATCCGTTCAAGACGCGAATATCCAGTTTTTCATTGAGGGCAGCCGTTTGTTTGGGATCGATATCCACGACGGTCACACTATCGTCACGCTGACATAGTAGTTCAGCGATCGATGTACCTACCGTCCCCGCTCCCAATACAACAACGTTCACGCCCAAGCCTCTCGAGATTCGAATACAAGACAGCCGTCATCTTATCTGATGACAAACAATTGTCACGTCGCCGTCGGGGCTAGATACCAACGAAAAAAAGCTGCCCAATTTATGGGCAGCTTGCTGGGCGTCTTTCCTTTGCGAACGTTTTACTCGTCCGACTCGACCGGCAGGTCCTCCGACTTGACGCTGAACGCCAGGAAGTGATAGCCGGTTTCATCATCGGTAATAAACGAGCCTTGCGGCGGAAAATACTGTCTGATCTCTTCGAAATCGGGTAACGGATTATCATCCATCGCCTGCACAAGGCCAGCGACAAACGGGTTTTCTATGGCCGTTTCATCCATCAAGTCCCGTGTATCCTCGGACTGCGCAATTTCCATCCACATTTTAATCGATTCCGCTGGACGGCTGTAAAACAGGGCGGCCGGCATGTCGGTACCGAGTAGCCGTGTCATCTTACTGGTGACCATGCGAAACAGATCGTCGTCGGCCATCGCCGGTTCGTCTCCACGATCGGTGTCCACTACTCGCTCCAAAGCTTGCACGCTGTCGCAAATGACCAATTGGTCATTGAGCAGTGTGAAGCAACCTTGAGTTCCACGCAACTCGAGACGCATGCCACCCCGTTCCTGAATCCTTTCCATTCGGTCATTCACGGAAGAATCCGATTGCTTCCAAAACACCTGGCCTTTGTAATCGTCTTCCACAACAGTGTCTTCACCCGCATCTTCACGAATCCGTTCAATAAACAGATCGATCATTTCTTCCGCTTTTGCCGGGTCCGCCACTTCCACCGAAAAGATATTGGCAATGCTGTTAATCCGGGCGGGTTTCACATTCCATTGAGCATACGTCACCCGTCCGGTCAACTGGTCAATGATGTCTTCCTTCAGGTCGATGCCCAATTCTTCATTGATTCCAGAGGCAACACTCTCCTGGAAATTCCCCTCACTGCTAAATGAGTCGACTATTTTCTCAAGCTCCGCATACATCGTCTGTACGTCCCAGCTGGTGGTCATGTAATTTACCGTGTCATAGGGCACCCAGGACTGGGGTTGGTAGTCGGCAGGCTTGAGCGCCAGCATTTCAAAAATGCCTTTGCGGGGATTGGCCAGCAACAGGTGACCATGAAACACGGATTCGAAATCCTGTTCTCCAAACAGGACACTACCCCCAACACCCAACAGGCCATCGAGTCCGAGAATAGGCAAGAAATTCAATGCTGCCTGGGCAGTAAAGTTCCCCCGGGTGGTGCCTCGGGCAAACTCGATCGGATCAAAAAAGACACGCATCTCGGGAGGTGTTTCCTTGGTACCCCGACAGCGGTTCATAATGGTGACAAATTTACGGTTCTCTGCCAAAGAGCGAATCTTATCGACTGGACGATCATTCCATCGCTCCCAAATATCTTTGAGAACTTGTTCATTGTTAGAGCCGACCAGTGTTCCATCCTTGCGGAACATGAACAACGGGTCGTCATTCGTACTCACACGTTCAAATACGATCTCGTCCGTCTCGTCCGTCTCGTCCGTCTCGTCCGTCTCGTCCGTCTCGTCCGTCTCGTCCGCATCGTCCTCTTCAACCGCCTCCGCCGAATTTCCCTGCTCCTCGGCGAACTCCTTGAATCGATCAACCGCCTTGGTGACCGCCTCGTTCTCCGGGTCCATATCGATCAGGAAAACAACTGCCGGTTCCTGCCGTTTGGGAGCAACCATGGCAAAACATATTTCTCCCGAGGGAAGTGATTGAATCTCCTCCATGCTCAAACCGACGAATTCTTCGACGTTCGAATACGCATCCAATCCTTGTTGATACATCTCTGACACGAGTGGGTTGATTCGTTCATCGGCCAACATCTGGCCGAAATTTGAATCCGTCATTTTCCCGATCATGTCACGAATATCTTCGATCTGAACATAGAGAACCGTTGTCTCCGGTAACAGGTCCTCGGTTTTGGGACGCGTCTCAGTTTGGGCAACCGCCAGCTGGCCACCCAGAAACACAATCAACAGCGGCAATACCAGCCAGCGATGAATCAAATTGATTGAGGCGAGTCGTGTTCGATAAAATGTCATCTTCATAGTTACTTTCCTGAATTTTTCTCTGTCTTGGCTGGACTGAATTATGGCAACTAAACAGCATCCTTTACAAACCTATCGCTGACCACTTAACCCCGTTCTTGGCAACAAAGTTTCGAAGAAAAGCCCTCGGATGCAAATTCTGTCGAAAGCTCGAAAAAAACCGGAAGTCACGCGACTGACTGCGGATGTTATACCACCCCGGGCAATTGAACGAGCCGGGGCAAATGACTCGGTTTTTAATCAGGTTTAGCGGAATATGCATGTTATTCACGCCTCAGTCCGAGAAACTAAACCCGGAATCCAGGGTTCAATTGACTGGACCGACCATTCGGCCGATGATTGGAATAATGTCTTACTCTTAATGAACTGGGCCGGCTACGGGTCGTTCAGTTCGGTTGATTTGGAGAACCCCATGATTCGTTTACTGCTTTCCATTTGCGTCCTGTCGGCAGTCATTACGTTACTTCCAACGGTACTCGTTGCCCAGGAAACGGGTGGAGAAACGGGTAGCAGCGGTGAAACGAGCAGTGGTGACTCGGGTGGCGGTACGGGTGCCGCCCCTGGTAGTCAGGGCGATATTGGTGAAAACCTGGCGTTAGAGACGGATATTCCTGAAATCGCGATCCCCGAGTTCGAAGATAGACGCAACCAGGGTTTTGTCGGCGCTACCGGTTCCAATGTTCAGGAACTAGGTTTTGTCGGCGGGCTCTCGCAGTTTGTCGGTGGCTCAACGGAAGGTTCATTTGGCGGTGACGTGAATGCAACCAGCGGTTCCGCTGGCGGCCGAAGTGGAGGGAACGCTGGATTTTCAGGAGGTGGAACTGCCAACGGCTTTCAGCTCGTACGGCCAAAATACATTCGCACAAGGTTACGGGCAAATTTTGACGCTCGGCAAATTCCCAATGAGTTCATTTCCAATCAATTCAGTAACAGGCTGAACCAACTACCAGCGGTCGGCGGCAGCCCCACTGTCAATGTGTCCATCAACAATCGAACGGCAACCATTACAGGGAGAACCAGCAGTCCAGAAGCAGCCGTGCGGATTGAACGCCAATTACGTTTGGAACCGGGTGTATCGAGAGTCGTCAATCAACTGACTTATCCCGGTCAGTAGAGTAGTCCGCGACAACGAATATCGCTATCTGATTTTCAAAAACAGGCCATCTCGAAATTGGCAGATAATTTTCCGCCAACCAATTCTATTTCCGTCATTCGCTCGGGAGATTCATCCGGATGGCTAAAATGGCAGATCGCCATTCCCCTTGAGCATCTGCTCAAACAGTCCGCCCGGCTGCGACTTCTCTGTCTTGACGCTCCCCCAAATCAAACTGATCCGATTTTCCTTATTGTAATTCGGACCAATTTCTTCCATGTAACAAACCAGCCGCAGGGAAACCACCTGCTGCTCGGGGCCGTGTGATTCGTTCCACTGCCTGACCCAGTATTCTGCCAGCGTTTGCCTGAGAAATTCCAGATCCTTGGTGACCATGTTGCGATGCATTTTGCGCCAATGAAATGTCGGAAATATTTCCCGCACCGAATCGGGTCGAACCGACGTGATTTCGCCCCCGGTCAACAGATCCAGCTCGGTACCATCTTTCAATTCAGCTTCGTAAACAAACCACGGACTGTAATCTGGTGGTCTGTCGAACATCTGGAAATGCTGGTCCAGTCCGAAACCAAAAGCGATGCGCTGGATCAACGGGATCTGCAACTGGCTAGTGGCTGAGTGTGGAATATTGCCGATGTTCCAGAGCAAAGTAAATATCATCAATAAAACGCATGTCACCTGTGACAGCCGCCCCAGGGTCGTAAGTTCTATCCAACTTGAAAATCGGCGCGGTGCCTGGCGCGTCTTGCCCGGCCAAACATAACCCGGCAGGAGGGCCAACCAAGGGATGATGCAGATAACGGGAAATAGACCGATACTCATCGACAACCCGATACCGATGTGAAAACCGACGAAGACAACAATATTACTCCAACGAAACCACTCGTTTCTCCAAGGCACCAACAGCGTCCACACCCAGCAAACTTCGAAAAACAACGTCGTCCATGAAACCATTTTAAGGAAAATTGGATAGTCCAGCATTGATTTGCCAAACGGCGTGATGTAGATATCCAACCGCAATACATACCACATGGCATCGCCCTGGAACCAAACCTCGTTTAACTTGGATACACCGGTAAAAAAGTACATGGTGATTATCTGAAAGATCAAACCGACAGTGGCGAATGTTGCGATGGGTGTTACCTGATTGGCAACTGTCCGCCCCGCCCGCCTGGCATCCCACGACCACACCTTTGCGAGCGGCAAAAAGATCGACCACAGGAGCAGCGTTTTAAAGTACAGGTCGCCGGAAGTCATTACCAACGGGTTTCGATAATGCAACGACACCAGCATGACGAACAACCCGACAGTTACCACCCGCGTCCAGCACCCGACCACAAATAGCAGGGCCAGTACACCCGTAATCACGAACAGCGTGGCGGCGAATTCCGTGGAGCCGGACAACCAATACGCCGACCAGAAGAACGAACTCCACTGCGTGCCTATCTGGGCCTCTAAATAGTCGAACGAAACCTGGCGTGTAAAAAAACCTTGATCGGTATACATGGCGGTCAACGTGGACCAGCGAAAAACCAGGTCCCAGATCAACGTCAGGCCCCAGGCGATACGGAAGATGGCCAGCGACCGCAAATCCAGAGAAAAAATGCGACCTGGCATGGTTGACTTGACAGTGGAATGATTTTCCGTGTTCATTCTGGTCCCGGACAGAAAACGACGGCTGGATCCTTGTAGCTTGTTTTATTATCGGCAAAACGAACAATGCCAGCACGTTTAAAAACTGAATTTATCGAATCTAATCGAGCCTCGATGATAAAGCACCAAGCCAACCATTCAGCGACTAGATTGGCAAATTGGGTTGCGCCACAGTGACAGCTGAATCGACCTGGTCAACGAGAAACTCGAACCAAGCCCGGCGCGATATCAAGGTCGAGGGACTCAAACAACCCGGCTCGATAACGCTCGACGGCGATCGCACCCATGACCGCGTTGTCCGTACATAAATCGGTCGGGGCAATATGCAAATTGACTTGGGCATCACGACAAGCTTTCTCAAGCTGGATTCGAAACCGCCGATTGGCCGCCACACCACCACCCACGCACAACTGTCCAAGTCCCGTTTGCTGGATTGCCTGCATGGCTTTGGCAACAAGACAGTCGACAACGGCAGCCTGAAAACTGGCCGCCAAATCAGCCGCCTGCTTGGAATCCAAAACAACGTCGTCAAAATTGGTTTTGCCAGGACCAGCGATCGCATAGCGAACCGCCGTTTTGATTCCACTGAAACTGAAATCAAGTCGTTGCTCGGAGATAAAACTGCGGGGGAAGGCCCAGGCAGTCTCGTCGCCCGTTTGAGCGATCCGGGAAATTTCCGGACCCCCGGGATAGTTAAGGCCCAGCATCACGGCCACCTTGTCAAACGCCTCACCGGCCGCATCGTCGATTGTGCCCCCCAGGTAATGGGCGGTGAGAGGATCATCAAAACGGTAAAGATGACTGTGGCCCCCGCTGACAATCATGCCAACACAAGGATAGATACTCTCCTGGCATCCAAGCTGGCAGGCATAAATATGTGCATGCAGGTGATTGACGGCAATCAACGGTTTTTCCAAGGCCAGGCAGAGCGCCTTGGCCGCCATCAGCCCGACGATCAGTGATCCGGACAAGCCTGGCGTGTTGGCCACGGCAATGGCGTCCAGTTCCCCGATTTGAACGCCGGACCGCTCGACCGTTCGATGAATAACCGGCAAAATCCTCTCCACATGGGCCCGAGCCGCAATTTCGGGCACAACCCCTTTAAATTCGACGTGCAGGTCGGTTTGAGAGGCAACGACACTACCCAACACCTGGATGGGCGAACCTGACGAGTCCCCCGCCTCGACGATCGCGGCTGCCGTTTCATCACAAGTCGTTTCAAGGGCGAGGATTTTCATGAAATTCCATAAACTAACGCAAAACACGAAACATTTTCGGCCATTTCGAGTTAAATAATAAGGGTTCCACCACCCTTCGTCGATGCGACAGGATTCCTGAAAATTCGACGCCTGGTGGTTGCTCCGATTACCATGTTACGGTTAGATCGATTATCTGGTGTTGGCGGCAGTGAATGGCCATGTTTATCGGCAATTCCGGGCCACCATTGGATGGTTTTTCCGATTTCGGTCGGTGCTTCGACCTAAATTTTCTCGGTTGAATTTTAATAGTTAATATTACCGTCTTTCGCGCCAGAGATCTTCAGGATGAATAGTTTGAAACCTCTATTGTTTGCCAGTTCGTTATTTGTATTGTTGTTGCCATTAGGTAACAGTCGAACCGCGGCTCAGGATACGGCCAAATCGACCGACCCTCCGGTCACGACTGAGAAATCAGAGACTCAGTCCGAAGATAAGGCAACGGTCGAAAAACCTGAACAGTCAGAAGACAAGCAGGACGATGCGACGGTAGAGAAGTCCTTACAGTCAGAGGACAAACCAGCCGCTGAGAAATCCGAATCATCAGAAGACAAGCCCCAAGACAAAGTGTTGGCAGAACCTGCCATGAAACCGGGCGATGCAAAACAACCCGTCACACCCGCCTTGGCACAAGATGACGTCACCCCCGGCAAAATTCGATTTCGCTTTGACGAAATTGAGTGGTCTGAAGTGATCGACTGGTTCGCCGAACAAAATGGTTTTTCTCTGTTTCCCATCGTCCAACCTCCCGAGGGAACGTTCAAATATTTCGACGACCAGGAATACACCGTCCTGGAGGGTCTCGATCAGTTGAATCACGCGCTGATGTTGCAAGGTGGCTATACGCTAATTCGCAACCGAAAAATGCTGGTTCTCACCAAGAAGTCGGAAGGTTACCCATCGGAGTTGATTGAGGAAATCGAACCGGACGACCTCAACGACCGAGGGAAGTATGAAATCGTCAGGTGTATTTTTGACATAGCCGGGTTGGAAGATACGGATTTTTCAGACGAAGTTGAGGACTTGATTGACCGCGATCATCGCGACGGCTTCGCCGTCTTTGATTCATCCAAGAAGATGATGGTTCGGGAAACGGGGGAAAAACTCCGCCGTATCAACGAGATGCTGGAATCGGCGAAAACAATCGCGATCACAGGCAACTCGAAATATCAAACGTACGATCTGCAGCACGTCGAGCCCGAAACACTGTTGTTCAGCGTACGGGAGTTAATGGGGATGCGTGATGATGAAAATCGGATGCGCGATGAAACCATGACCTTCAGTGTTGAGCCGCCTCCTGGAAACAGGATTTTCCTGAAAGGAACCCCGAAACGGATCGAGGAATTCCAGAACATTGCCAAAATGATCGACGTGCCACTGACCACCGACGATGGCACGATCATCGAGAAACCGTTCCTTGAAACTTATGCCATACGAGGCACCCCGGAAATCATGTTCCAGGTCATGCAGACGATGTTTGAAGGTGAAGAGGTGCGGATGGATCAAGACGAAACCACCGGCAACATCATCCTACTGGGGCGTTCGGAACACCATCAGCGAATGGTCGATTACTTGAAGGAACTCAACGATACGGGCGAAGGCTTTGCCGCGATACAATTGCAACATGAAGCACCGGGAGACATTATCCTGAAACTGATGACGTTGTTCCGGCAAAACCCCGATGAATTAACCAACTCGGGACCCGCATTGTATGCCGATTCGATCAAGGAACAGATTCTCGTTAGCGGCACACCGCAGGAAATTCAACAGGTCAAGGATATGGTGGCCACACTGGACACGGCTGACGATCTACTGACTGGACCTCGCACCAATCAACGTTTCCTCGAAATGTCTCCTTACGAAGCGGATCGCATCATGTCGATGCTGCCAGACCTGCTGCCAACCACCGGAAGAGACAATATTTTAAATTTGGTTATGCCCGAAGATCGGGCTTCGTTTCGTGACCGTTTGCGACGACGCCAAACCGGCGACACGGGTGACACGGGTGACGACCAATTGGACGCAATGCTCCGTGAACTCGAAGCCCTCACGGCAGATCCTGAAACGTCGACACCTAAAAACTCATCGCCCGACAGTAGCGACAAAGCGGACGACAAAGCGGACGACAAAGCGGACGACAAAGCGGACGACAAAGCGGACGACAAA
>JABACA010000001.1:0-95152 GCA_014237975.1 Mariniblastus sp.
TTTCAAGCTGCTGTCTTTACCGGTTTTGTAATTTTGCCCCGCCCAGGCCAAACCAGTCGATAATGCCCAATTGCAAGAGTGCCCATATAAGTGGTCCAAGAACCACACAGGCAATGCCGATATAATACCCCCGCATAAAACGCCGGCTTGGCATTTTATTTTTCTCGCCACTGGCTCGCAAATGTCTTCCGACCAGATAGAAAAGAACGCCGAACCCACCCGGTAAAAGTAAAATGATCAACAGGTACTGCACGAAAGAAACGATGCCCGTCCAGTAAGCGAAACTAAAACCAGTGATCTGAATAACAGAGCCTGCACTCCAAATCGCCCAGATTGCACGCATCCTGGTTTGGACTGAGATTCCGTGATCCTGGTTCTGATTCGGTGCTTTAATGTTTGCCGTTTTCTTTTCCTGTCTTTGACAAATACGGCCGGCGGTTATTCCTGGTCAAACCATTCTTCCTTGATTACTTGGCCATCCTTGAAGTTTGCTTCCATCATTTCCTGGCCGTTGGTGTGGGTGGCAACAACATGCCCTGAAAACGGTATTTCTGATTTGACCTTGTAAGACTGGCCATTTCGTTCAACCAACTGGTCCAATTCAATCGTTTCAACGCTTTCGGTTTGCTGTTGCAAAATCGGTTCATTATCAGTGGTTTCCGACGAACATCCCGCCAGCAACGTGATGGCTACGATCGAAAGTAATGCTAACGTTCTGGTTTTCATGTCTAGTCCTTTGTGGCAACGCGTTGAAAGTCGGCCTCGTACTCGAACTGCTTTGACAGTTGCTCTGCGACTAACTTGGCGACAGCTTCGTTGGCTTCCGACGCTGGAAAGGAAAATTGCACCACGGGCGGACCAGCGTCATTAGAATCGAAGGAAGACGAAATCGTCACGTCAATTAAGGGTTCGCTGGTTCCTGCCAGTTTTTGCAAAACGTACGTGTATCTAGCGTTGAGGCGTCCGGTGACACGCGATCCCCAGAAATAGCCCGATGAACCGGACGCCCCACTATTTCCGGAAACGCCACCCAAAATGATGTCGTTGATTTTCGTTTTCGGCTCCTGTTTTGAGATTTCCTGAAATGAAGCTAACACGACGTCTTGTTTGCTAAGTTCATTTACCATCATTGACTCAAGACCCTCGCTCGTCTTGATAATTCGATTAAATCTGTCCACTCTTTTTTTAGTTCGCAAGGCTTGTTGACGACCCATCACGGCATATCCCAAAAGAAACGATGCAATCGTCGAAATGATGAGTAGTTGCCGGAGGCTGAATCTCAATCTCATCGGAGCAGTTCGATTCCAAAATGTCTTGTCGGGGAATTAATTCGAGGTGGCGGTGCTTGTTGGTTTCTTCCAAAAATTTCTCGCCACACCCGATTTATCCCATTTATCTGGCGGACTTGCCAGTAAATCCAACAAAAAAACCAGCTTCCGCTTGGAAAACTGGTTTGATTCTCTGGCCGACGGACGGCTATCTGGTTGATCTGCTAAGTGGACCCGATCGGGATCGAACCGACGACCTCTTGAATGCCATTCAAGCGCTCTCCCAACTGAGCTACGGGCCCGTAAAGAACAAAATTCTAACCCATATTTGGTTTTCGTAAAGAAGTGTTGTACAACGTAAAACGAGAGATGTAATTACCGCCGGGAACTGATCACCGGCCTTTCTTGGAAGCTGACCCAATGAATTCAATCAAGCGATGGAACCCCCGGCCATTCCTGTTGTTGCTGGCAGGGTTCACCTGGTCCTGCCTGCCGGCGATCCTCTCGGCGCAGGTGGACGACCGAGCCGATACCGACGAGGTGTCACTGGTCGTGCTGGGGATCGCGCAGGATGGTGGTTACCCGCAGAGCGGTTGTCGCAAGCCGTGTTGCCAACAGGTCTGGCAGGACGCCAGTTTGCGGCGGTGGGTCTCCTGTGTCGCCATCGTCGATCATCAAACGGGCCAGCGCTGGATGTTCGATTGCACGCCCGATTTTCGCGATCAGCTCCGCCTGCTCGATACCTTGGTCTCCGTCGACGAGTCGCCCGGTTTGGCCGGCATCTTTTTGACCCACGCCCACATCGGTCATTACACCGGCTTGATGCACGTCGGCCACGAAGCGATGGGGGCCAAGAAAATCCCGGTCTACGCGATGCCGCGAATGGAAAAGTTCCTGACGAACCATGGCCCCTGGAGCCAGCTCGTCTCCAAGCAGAATATCGTGCTCAAGCCGATTCAAGCAGACCGGGCGATCCGTTTGAATGACCGGATCAAGGTGACGCCGTTCCAGGTCCCGCACCGGGATGAATATTCCGAGACGGTTGGATTCCGCATTGATACGGCGAATCGATCGGTCGTTTATTTGCCGGATATTGATAAATGGTCCAAATGGAACCGATCGATCGAAGAATTGGTCGAATCGGTCGATCTGGCCTACCTGGACGGTACGTTTTTCGATAATGGAGAAATTCCCGGCCGTGATATGGCACAGATTCCTCATCCTTTTGTGCGAGAGTCGATCCAACAATTTGCCGCCCTCGACGAATCACAACGTAACAAGGTAAGATTTATCCACCTGAATCACACCAATCCCGCCTTGCGGGCGGGCAGCCCGGCCCAACAACAGATCAAGCGGGCCGGGATGCGGGTGGCCGTTCAGGGTGAGGTGGAACGGTTGTAGGTCGGCAGGGTGACCTAACAATAAAGGAAACATGGAAGAAATTGGGAGCGATTGATGAATAACGAATTTAAATCGAACCAGGGTGAATCGAACCAGGGTGCGCCGCCGGCAAAAAAAAGCAAGTTAATCTGGATCTTGCCAATCGGCTGTCTGGGAATTCTGTTGTGTTGTGGCGGCGGATTCGGGTTGCTTGGGTTCTGGGGATACAACCTGGCCTATAACAATGACGGATACAACACGGCGATCAATACGATCCAGGAGTCGGCCCAGGTCCAGAAATTGGTCGGATCGCCGGTCGTGATTCAGAGGAATATGGATGTCAAGACTGAGAACGAGGGTGCCACGACCCGGTTCATCTACGAAGATACTTTTTCCGGGCCCAACGGATCCGGGACCGCGGAAATCGCGGTTTTGATGGATAATGCAACCCGGGATTTTACCACCGAATCGATTAAGGTGACGATTGACGGAGAGACGATTAATTTGACGGACGAAGGTGATTTCTCGCTCGATATTGATGACTCGGGAGAATAAACGCCTCTTTCAAAACAGCCGATCCATTGGCCGGGCAGGCGGATTGCAGCGAAGGGTGAAGTGGAGACGTTGATTATTTACATCAAATTGATAGGTCTAATTCTGCTTGCGATCATAATTCCGCCATTGGCGGTCTTCTTTTGCTCATTCCCGATCCGTGAGAAGTTGAATCAGGTTGTGATCAATTTTTTCCTTTGGATCTGTTTTCTGATCCCGGGTGTGGTGCATGCGCTGGTGGTCGTATCAAGATACGAAACCGCGCAATGCGGGGCAACGAATACAACCGACCAAATGCTGTAGTTCAAATTAGAAAAAAGAACAGAAGCGGGACGGAACAATGAACAAGTCAGACGATGGTAGGTCGGCAAAGCGTCACAACAACAGTACCAGCAACCAGGAAATTGGGAGCCATGGATGAATGCCGAATTTGAAGACCAGCCTGGAGAGTCAAGCCAGACAGTGGTGCCCGCTAAAAGAAGCAAGTTGATCTGGATCTTGCCGATTGGTTGTCTCGGCATTCTGTTGTGCTGTGGCGGCGGATTCGGATTACTTGGTTACTGGGGATACAACGTTTTTTATGACAACCCAGCGTACAAGTCGGCACTGAACACGATCCAGGAATCAGCACAAGTTCAGGAATTGATCGGCTCACCCGTCCTCCTTACGGGGCTGACCCCGATGGAGGGTGAAGCGAATGCCGGCGAGGCTGCCTGGATCAAGTACGCCCCTTCCTTTTCAGGCCCCAATGGATCTGCGACGGCGGATATCCTGGTTGTGGTGGATAATGCAACCGGAGAATTTGCCATCGAATCGATCATCGTCACGATTAATGGCGAGACGATTGATTTAACGGAGGAAGGTGATTTCTCTCTGAATATTGATGACTCGGGTAATTCGGACGAATAGGTGGCGGTGAATCAGGCAGGCGTCTGTTTGCGATATAAGTGATTGATACAATGGCTCGATTGGCGACCGACTGAAATTATCTGTATTTTTTTAAAAGGAACAACTTGATGGCTTCGATTACGCTTAAAGGCAATCCAATCAATACGTGCGGCGATTTGCCGGCCGTTGGCTCGGCGGCACCTCCGTTTTCGTTGACGGGAGCCGATTTGGGCGACGTGTCCCTGGACCAGTTCGCCGGTAAAAGTGTGATCTTGAGCATCGTTCCCAGTTTCGATACGCCCGTATGTGCCAGCTCGGTACGCAAGTTCAATGAAGCGGTCGGGGCCAATCAGAACGCTGTCGTGGTGAATGTGTCGATGGATTTACCATTTGCTCAAAAACGTTTCTGTGAAGGGGAAGGTTTACAGCATGTCGTCAATCTCTCCACGTTTCGCTCCAATGACTTTGGCGACCACTACGGGATGACGATTGTCGATGGCCCGTTGGCTGGGTTGCTGGGGCGGGCCATCGTGGTCATTAATGGGGAAGGTCTTGTCGCTTACACCGAGTTGGTGCCAGAAATTGCCCAGGAGCCGGATTACGATAAGGCGTTGGCAGCCGTCAGCCAGACTGCCTAGAGCAAGGCGACACCTCGACCGCCACACAACGATACGATTGCGGTTGTTCAAAGTCGCGTCGTGTCGTTCATTAACAGTGTGTGAATCAACACAGTTTTGCTGGCAAATTTGAGTTGTTTTGTTTGCCATCCAATAAAACTGCGATAAACTGAACCTAGTCAGACGGCCGTTACGTTCGGAGTTGAATTTGTCTAGTAGGAATCCGCAGGACACAGGCCAACGTCGGTCTGCGCGGCGCCATGATCAGCGATCCGAAGATCTCATCCCGATGTTGTTGGAGCTGGTCAACGATCTGGTCCTCTCGTTGTCGATCGATGCGAAAGAGCTGCTTTATATCAATCAAGCAGGAGAGTCAATTTATGGGCTCCCCCTGAAAGAGCTGGAAACGGCGCCGCAGTTATGGTTGGACATGATTCACCCTAACGACCAGGCGGTTCTCAAAGATCTCTTGTCTCGTATTGGTGATGATACCCATTTTGAACTGGAATTTCGTGTTCTGCGGCGGGACGGTACACAGCGTTGGTTGCAGGGCGGATTCCGGTTGATACTGGATGCCCAGGGTGAGCCATGTGCCATTGGGGCAATTGCCAAGGATGTAACCAGTCGCGTCAATACGGAACGCAAACTGGAAGTCTCCAAAGCGATTTATCATTCTCTTGTAGAGAGCTTGCCAATTAATGTTTTTCGCAAGGACCAGTTGGGCCGACTGGTCTTTTGTAATAACCGGTACTGTGAAACCCTGGGACGCTCGCTTGATGATTTGATTGGCAAAACGGATTACGATTTATTCGATGCGCCATTGGCTGAGAAATACAAGAAGGATGATCTTTGGGTTCTGCAAACGGGCTTGCCTTTTCATGATATCGAATACCACCCGAAAGGCGAGAATGAGTATTTGTATGTCGAGGTTCTGAAATCGGCTGTCACCGATGCCGAGGGAACGCGAATTGGCATCCAAGGCATGTTTTGGGATGTCACCGACCGGAAGAAAGCCGAACTGGCGTTGCAGGAAGCTAAAGAGATGGCCGAAGCCGCCAGTCAGGCGAAGAGTGACTTCCTGGCCAATGTAAGTCACGAAATTCGTACCCCCATGAACGCCATTATCGGGATTACCGATTTTCTGCTGGACTCCGAACAAAAACCAAAGGATGCCGAGTACTTGGAAATAGTTCAACAATCCAGTCATGCATTGTTGAACTTGATTGATGAAATTTTAGACTTCTCGAAAATCGAGGCTGGCAAGTTGATCTTGCGCAATGCCTGGTTTGATTTGCGAGATGGGCTTGGAGATACGCTTCGGACACTTGCGTTTCGCGCCCAATATAATGGCCTGGATCTGATTTTTGATGTTGACCCTTCGGTCCCGATTCAAATTCTCGCCGACCCGGATCGGCTAAGACAAGTCTTCGTAAATCTCGTTGGCAACGCGATCAAGTTTACAGAGAGCGGGGAAATCGTCGTCAGCGTGAACTGTTGCAAGCGCGAGGACAACCAGGTGGAATTGCAGTTTGTTGTAAGCGACAGCGGAATTGGTATTTCCGAAGACAAGATCAAAACGATTTTCCATGAATTTGAACAGGTTGATAGCTCGATTACACGAAAATATGGTGGTACCGGACTTGGATTGTCGATAGCCAAACGGTTAGTTTCGTTGATGGGCGGCGAATTAGACGCCACGAGCGCGATCGGGGAAGGTAGCCAGTTTTTCTTCAATCTTGTAACTCAATACAGGGATGGCAACGAACCGAACGATTCTGTTTTTCCGTTAAACGGCCACTCTGTTTTAGTGGCAGTCGGGAATGAAACCCAATCCAGGAATCTGGAAAAGATCCTCAAGGCTTGGGGAATGATTACCGTTAATGCGAATGACGAACGCAGTGCTATTGGGACCCTGAGGCAATTTACGGCTTCCCAGCAGCCGATTGAATTGGTTTTGACCGAGGCAGGGGATGAACAGATGCACCGGGAAATGGATGGTCTGTCGTTGGTCGAGCAAGCCAAACAGGATCCGGCCATCGTTTCTCCAGGTTTTGTTGTTTTGGCGCGTGGCAGTCGACTCGCAGATTTAAGGAAGAGCTATACTGGCGAAGAATATTTTGCCATGAGGCCAGTCAAACACACCGAATTGTCCCAAACCTTGTTGTTTGCTCTCAAGTTAATCGAAGCGCCAAAAACGGAAGCCACGGCGGAGTTGGCAAATTCGGCACCGTTAAGAATCCTTTTGGCCGAAGACAACTTGGTAAATCAAAAACTGGCGGTGGGACTGCTTGAGAAGTATGGACACACGGTTTCAGTTGCGGCCAATGGGAAATTGGCGGTAGATGCCTATTCTTCCGAGAGATTCGACTTGGTACTCATGGACATTCAAATGCCGGAAATGGATGGCATTTCTGCTACCCGTGAAATCCGAAAATTGGAATCGATCAACGGATTTCGTACTCCCATTATTGCCATGACGGCCCATGCGATGCCGTCCGATCGAGAACGATGTGTAGCAGCTGGAATGGATGAATACATGGCAAAGCCAATCCGCGGCAGGAAATTGATACAGATGATCGATGAAATTGTCGGGTGTCAGTCGAGTGACTCAATTGATCTGGAGACAGAAATACAGTCGCTGCGATTGGGTTTTTCTGGGCAGGTTGATTGGGATCACGCGATTAATACGGTGGGTGGCGATCTTCAGTTATTGAGTGAGTTGATCAGGGTTTTTTCCCATGAGCGCGAAGTGATGCTGAATGATATCGAAAAATCGATTGATAAACATGATCCTCAGGAATTGCGGCGCGCGTCCCATTCGTTCAAGGGAGCATTGAGACACTTGGGTGCGAAAACGGCCGGAGATATTGCGCAATGCATGGAAGATTTAGGCGACGGGAATTGGTTGGCGGCTGCTGATTTGTTGAACGAATTGCGAACCTGTTCGCTAGAGTTAACGGTCGAGTTGGAACGTTTTAAACCAGGCGCGCAATCGTAGTATTCCTGCATTTGCTGATCCGCTTGGCTGCGAGTTGATGCTGGGCAGCTTCATCACGCTCATCTATCGCGCAATGACACGTGGATCGGTTTCAATACCATAAGAAAAAAGGGCTCAACTCGTTGGAATTGGCCCTTGGTTTATCGCTTCGATCGTTACTGCCCTTTCGGGCGAGATGCTTCTGGTTGCCCTATCGCTGGTTAGGTGCCATATCCGGCCGCCGGTTAACTTGGGGCGCTGGCTTGAGCTGTGGCGCAGGCAGCATGGGAGGTTGAGATTTCATGGCATGTTGCAGATGCAACTCTGCCCGCAGGGCGGCGTTCTGTTCACGAAGCTCGGACATCCGTTGCATCATTTCAACATGCCGCTCGGTCGCAGCCAGGGCAACTTTTAATTCTGCGTTTTCCACTCGCAACTCTAAAAGTTCTTCCATATATTGCATCCGCTGATGTTCCGCAACGGCCGCCTGTTCCGAGAAACTTGCCAACATGACATTGGAACTCATGGGCGTTTCGCAGCGCGGTTCGTTACAGCAACCGGCTTGGCAATTTTTCATCGGGCAATGGAAACAGGGGGCTGGCTGTGTCAGGCTGGCAGGGCAGTGGTTCCCGGTTTCTGTGACCATTTGGAAGGGCGGCGTGGCAAAATCCGTGCCGGGGAAAAAAACGAATCCGCTTTCAGAATTGCAACATCCCTTGGCCGCGTCACAACATCCCTTGGCCGAATCGCAACATCCCTTGGCCGAATCGCAACATCCCTTGGCCGCGTCACAACATCCCTTGGCCGCGTCACAACATCCCTTGGCCGCGTCACAACAACCCTTGGCCGCGTCACAACAACCCTTGGCCGCGTCACAACACTTGCCACCCGTGACGCAGCTTTGGTTGGGTGAGACTGGCGATTCGGGTCGGGCACAACAACCACCTCCGGCCGCTGCCTGGCAACATTTTGGAGCATCGTCCAATGCAGATGTGGTAAAGCTGGCCGTGCGAACCTGGCCATCATTGTTCAGAGAAGATTCCTGATGGTCCGAAAACTGGAGGCGTATTCCATTTTCAACCTCCCCTTTCGGTTTCTTCTGGAAGAGGTTTTTCAGTAACGGCAGGCTGGACAGGATGTTGCTACCGTCTATTTCAATTTCTACTCTTATCTCGTTTTCGTGTTTGCCTTCCTCGTCTTTCTCGGCCGACGGGTCGGTAGTGGCCGAAGCTTCCAATTTGACCATTTTGAACAATCCATGTTGCCATTGGACTTTCTTGACAGCCGCTGTTTCGGCGTCCGTTGCCGGGCAATTAGCGCGAGCCGGACAAGCATCTTTGTTTTGTGCCTTGGCAACGCCAACAACCAGAGTGGTTGCGCAGATTGCCGTGATCGCCAGAATTGACATTAAACGGATCATGTTGGTCTCCCGTATAGATTGACAGTTGGACCGCTAAAGAGGGTTCGTGGCAAGCTATAGAGAAGAATGGTAGGGGGAGCAAGTCCGATTTCGCATGCCATCATGCTGGCCAGGTATCGAACCACGTTCCCGGCCGCTCCGGAGACGGGGTGTCGCCTGTCAAAGCTCGATCGTCTTACCCGATAGGACCGATTCGGATTGGGCTTGGCATATTTCAATCGCATCCCGAGCCAATTCGCCCGCCAGTATCTCCGATGGATGACCCGTCTTAACCGATTGGGTCGCTTCGCTAATCTCGGAAATAAATCCCTGTAACGGGTCTGTATTATCCAGGGTTGGCCGTATGACTTCGCCGTCGGCGGTAAGGATCTTAAGCGGCATCGATTCACCCGTATCACTGAAGCCAGCAAACTCAAAATGCATGGTGGCTCGCTCAAGGTGAATTTCGAAACCGTGGGTGAACGGTCGGCCCTGTTGGTCGATCACACCGCTCATACTGGAAACACAAATCTTTGGATCGTCAAAACCAAAAATGGTATTACAATAACTAACGACTGAATTACGGGTTCTACCCGTGCTGCTGACCTGTCGTGGCATGCCAAACAGTAAACGGATCAAGTGGGCATCGTGGATGTGGAGATCAATTAACGGTCCACCCACCTTGAGAGGATCATAGAAATCTTTTAACCAGGTGGGATCCGAGATGACCCGCTTGAAATGTCCCCCCAATAGTGCACCATGTTTTCCCGAGGCAATTTCCTGCCGTGCAAATTCGTACTCGGGGAAGAATGGTAAAACGTGTCCGACCTGGAGCGCGACGCCCGCACGTTGACAGGCCTGATTGGCCAGGTCGCAGTCATGCAAATTCAACGCCAGCGGTTTTTCGCAAAATACCTGTTTGCCGGCGTTGGCAGCGGCCTCAATCGCCATCAAGTGAAAGCTGGGTGGCAGGCAGATGTCGATCAGGTCCAAGGAATCGTCGTTCACCATGTCAGCTAGGTCGTGGTAGGTGGCAATGCCCGAAAGGTCGACTTTTTCGCCCGGCGGGCCAAAATTTCCCTGGATATCCGTCCAGTCACCGCTGAGCCGTTTTTCATCCGTTTCACAAATTGCCGCCACCATCACGCCCGGAACTTTTTGATAAGCTAGCCAATGAATCCAACCCATAAACCCAATACCGGCAATTCCTACTTTAAGCATTCGATTTCTTTCCTGGTGTGCCCCGTTGGGGACGTTCAGAATTTTTGATAGCGACTGGCAAAGAACCAAGTAAACAAACTATAATTTGAACGTAATTTTGGCTTTTCGAAAGATGACATCTCCCCAATTTTATGGGGGCATTTTGAATGGGAACGAGAGGATTGTTATGCCTGTTGAGATGAAACTGGCCAGGATCATCATTAGCGAGATCAATGAAAACCAGGTGGTGTTTCTGCGGGAAGTCGATGGTGAACGGCAGTTTCCAATACTGATTGGTATTTTTGAGGCAACCAGTATCGACCGGCGGGTCAAGGAGATTCCCCGGCCGCGACCGTTGACACACGATTTGTTGGTGGGGATCGTGGAAACACTGGGAGGTGAACTGGACAGTGTGATGATCAGCGAGCTCAAAGAGCACACTTACTTCGCGTCCATTCGTTTGCGACACGAGGGGGAGTTGATCGAGATTGACGCTCGACCGTCCGACGCCATTTGCGTGGCCGTCACCTGTGATCCGCCGTTACCGATTTTCGTCGCCGAAGACGTTTTGGAAGAAGCCATGTCGTCCAACTGATTTGGCAGGGAAATGCGAGTTGCTCAAAAATTCCCGCCATCGAACGCCATCGATGCAACGGCCATCGCGAAATATAACAAGCCCATCAGGGCGTAAAACCCGGTACTGACGATTCCCAGGATCATGCCAACACGGGTCAACGATTCACCGGACGGATCCATTCTGCCGGCCTTTATTTTACTTAAATCTGATGCGCCCAAAATCCACGCCAAAATTCCTGGTACCAAAAAACAATTACAACCAACGAGGGAAATAATCCCCAACGCCAGGATCAATCCGCCCCGGTGCGCCACCGTGTATTGTGGAACGCCACCCGCCGTTGTCGACTGGTAAGGGTTGGCATCGGTTGTCTGGGATTTTGGTTGAGAGAAATCGGTAGGTGGTTGCGTAAAAGTGTTGCCCGTTCCCCCGGCGTTTGCGGAATCGACGGGGGCAGTCGTCGACATCGGGATCATGTTGATGAATTCGCACTTGGGGCATTTTGCCTGTTTGCCGGCATGTTCCGAGGGAACTCGCAAGGTACTTAGGCATTGTTTGCATTGGAATTCGATCGACATGTTATTGAGCGCTCCAGCGGAACAAGCGATGGGGAAAGGGCCAAGTCAAGAGGGATCAATATACCGGTAAGTTTTAATGCAAGACAAGCACGAGATGGTCTTCGTGTCAGCTGTCGTATTATCGGTCAAATAAATGATGAATCCAGTAAAAATTGCAAACTAGCTTTGGCTAGAATGAATTTAGCCCGTAGGAAGCCTTTTCTTCCGGCTCGTCGCGGCGAATCAGGTTCATCTGTTTTGTGATTTCATCCAGATGATGGATGTATCGTCGAGTCAAAACCAATCCACCCGAATCAACGCCTGGCAACAAGATGCGGCTTGTAAACAGACCTGGTACAAGTTCAATCCGAGTGGATCGATCCAACAAGACGGATTTTGTTGGAAGGAGAAATCTTCGCTGTGTTATCCGCCAACCGTCGTCGGTGGTTTCAAATAACAGTTTTGATTTGGCAGGGAACGGGCCCCAGTCTCGCTGGTTGAAAACCTGGATGTGAGAATGAGATGGCACACCATACGACGGAAATAGCTGTGCCAGGATCGGGTCCAGGAAAACATGTCTTGCATAAACCACTCTTCGATGGATCCAGCGAAAAACAACCAGGCAAGCAAAAAACAACAAGAGATTAATGACGGTCGCTGTCAGCGGGCTGTAAGCATAAATCGCCATCAAGCACCCGCAAACGGATTTGTTGGTTGCTTCCAGCAGGGCGTCAACGGCGGGAACGGGAGTTAGCCAGGCAAGGATCTCCAGGAAAAACTTGATGGTATTGATCACGATAATGTTAAAAACGGCGGCCACGCACAACAACGTTTCGGTGGTCAGAGAAAACAGGCCCATGGCCAGGACGGCCGTTTCGGGCGATGGTTCATGGCTTGATGATGCGGCGATGCGTATGATCAACAGGGTAATGATGCCGGCATACGTTTCGACCTGGTCAAGGGCCTGAGCAATTGGCTTGCTGACTTTGGTCAAGCGAGGCAGCGACGTCAGCAGGGTGAGTGTCAGGAATATCCAAAAAACGTATGGGTTTTGCAGAACCGGGTTGGAGCTGATGAATTGGTTGTTCTCCAGAAAGGTTCCTTCTGCGATCTGTGACATGCCTGCCAAACAGGTAATCCCGAAAAACGGAGAGATGGCAATGGGGGCCAAGGGCCCAAGCCACTCGGAAGCTGTCACCGTCTCCGTCAGACGATTCGCTTTGGCACGATCGTGTTGATCCAAACGGTCGGGTTGAAAAGACCAAAGTGAGATCAATCCCACTGCCGCAACGAGCAGTTTCGCGGTGAACAGATTCACAGGTTGGGTCTCCTGAAAACAGGCCGGTAACGGTGTAGAGCTAATCGATTACCGGGTGGTGTTTTTACAACCCGTATAACGACATGGGTTAATTGATCCCTACCCGAGGAATTGTAGCAGTTTCCAGTCGTCAGAATGCCAGAGAACGGATGGACTAGTCGTTGGTTACGACCGTGATGCGGAGGTGAGATTGGTCGGCGGATGTACAGCTGAATAGGTTGATTATCTAGAACGGTTGTGGTTGGTAAGTCGAATACTGGAAACCGGCCCGGTAAATGCCAATAAAACAATGCCAATAAAAAAAGCCCGCCTTGAGAGGCGGGCATCGATTTATACAACTTGTCCGGGAAAACTATTCGCGTGGGCGAACCGCTCCGGTCAGTCCGGAATAATCTTCGCGGTCGTCATGATGCCACAACGGCTGACCGGAAAGCACTCGCTTTCTCAGCGCTTCGATTTTTGCTTCGGAACCTGCCGGGGCATCGGTAGGAATGAAGCAAACATCTTCATTTGGAACAAAGTCCTCATCATGACCGTATTCGAGAATTGCCTCGAATACGTTGTTAATTAACTTGTTTTGAGACATAGCTCATATACCTTTGGACAAAAATTTATTGTTTTAGTTCGACAAGTTACAAGTACCAACGACGACCACGTAATGATTGCGAACCAATTAAGAACCGAAAAAGGGCAACAGTGTTTAACGAGCAATTCCACCAATGTTTGAAAATTCAGCCGCGGATGACTCGGCAGCTAGAATGTAGAAGGTGGTCGTTCTATTACCTACCCGGATCATTATTGACGGCAACAGCGCGAAGTCAAGAAAATTTAGTGTATAAAGGCTCGAATGGCCGACCTTGATGATCCCTAAGGATTAGCTGGTTAACGAGAACTGCCGGTTTGTGTTCATAATAGGTGAAACCACTTACCCCAGTCACGCCTCTATGGGTGTATACGTCACCCAATAAGCTGCATAAGTTGATTCAATGTGAGCAGTTACGAAATGCAATGGTATCAAAGAAAGTTGATTTTATCCCCCAAAAGCCGTGGATTTCATCTCATTACGCGGGACATTCTGAAGCAAATTCCGGAAATCGTTGATATTCAAATTGGTTTTTTGCAGGCCTTTCTCCAGCATACTTCGGCTTCGATCAGCCTTAATGAAAATGCGGATCCGGATGTGCGAGTCGATATGGAGACAGCCGTGAACCACATTTGCCCGGAAGATATGCCGTTTATCCATACCTGTGAGGGAAGTGACGACATGCCGGCTCATGTAAAATCATCCCTGATTGGTTGCCAACTGATGGTGCCCATCAGCGAGGGTGAATTGGCGTTGGGCACCTGGCAGGGCGTTTATCTGTGTGAGCATCGCAATCAGGGTGGACCTCGCCGACTTGTGCTCACGGTTTTTGGACAGCCGTACCAGCCCTAGAGTGCTGGCCAAATTGACGGCTCATTGCAGTCGTCCTCGGAGTCGGCACCTGGAATTCTGGTTTGGGAAGCGGTCAGGGCAGATTTTCATTGGTCGGACCGACGTAGTTAAAACTCCGCGGGCAAACCGTTAGACTTACAATCACACCGTTTCGTCCTTTGTTAGTTGAGTATTATGCCAATGTCTCTGAATCGACGAGATTTAATCAAGACCAGTGCCGCTGCCATGGCGGTAGGTGCCATGAATCGGGGTGCCGCTCCAGGTTCAGTTCCGCAAGATAACATCCGAAAATCCGTTCCGAGTTTTGTCCCCAATCGGATAGGCATTTCTACCTATTCGTTCTGGCGTTTCCGGGATGATTCCAAGTTGACGATTCCCAAGTGCATTGATCTTGCAGCTGAAATGGGATTTGACGGTGTGGAGTTACTGCGTATCCAGATGGAAGAAGATTCAGATAGTTACTTACAGAAAATTAAGCGGCGGGCATTTGTTAATGGACTTGATTTGATCGGGATGTCGACACATCAAGGTTTTGTATCACCGGATGCCGCGGTGCGAAAACAAAATGTGGATAAGACCATTGGCTTTATTGAAATGGCTTATAAATTGGGCATCCCAACGATTCGTGTGAATACCGGGCGGTGGGGCACCACCAAATCGTTTGATCAATTGATGGCTGACAAAGGGATCGAGCAACGCCTGGAGGGCTACACCGATGACCAGGGATTCCAGTGGGTGATTGATTCATTATCCGAATGCTTGCCTGCTGCCGAGAAGTGTGGTGTTATCCTGGGATTAGAGAATCACTGGGGTCTGGGCCGAACGGCGGAAGGCGTCATGCGCATTATCAACGCCATTGATAGTCCCTGGTTGCAGGCTACGTTGGACACGGGCAATTTTTTTGAACGTCGTGAGAAGCAGTTTAAAATGATGGCGGCCCATACCGTATTGGTTCAGGCCAAAACCTATTATGGCGGTGGTACCTGGTACACGATTGATATCGACTACGACGAAATCGCGAAAATTCTCCAGTCGGCCAACTACCGGGGATATATTTCCCTCGAGTTCGAAGGCGAAGAAGATTACCAGACGGCGATTCCCCAAAGCCTTGAAATGCTTCGCGCCGCATTCGGCAAACGTCAGTCATGAGATTAAACGGAGGCGGAATTTCGAGTGGCTGCCATCGCCAACGCTGAGAGCTTGTCGCAGATACGGATCCGGCATGCGCGTACGAACAACCTGAAAGATGTCAGCGTGGATATTCCCCGGGACTGCTTGGTTGTGATTACCGGGCGGAGTGGTTCCGGCAAGAGTTCGCTTGCGATCGACACGTTGTTTGCCGAAGGCCAACGGCAGTACATTGAGAGTCTGTCGATCTACGCTCGCCAGTTTTTTGATCAATCCTCCCGGGCGGATGTTGAACTGGTTGAAGGTTTGCTGCCAACCATTTGCCTGGACCAAAAACCGGTTTCGGTCGGGCCTCGTTCTACCGTCGGAACCGTGGCTGAAATCTATGATTACCTGCGCGTATTGATGGCTCGGGTGGCCGACATCCATTGTTATCAATGTGGAATCCCGATTCAGCAACAGAGCGTTGAACAGATTGCGGAATCCGTTTTGGCCCTGCCGGAGAACACCAAAGTGATGATCATGGCACCACTGGTCGCCGGGCGAAAAGGCAAGCATCTGGAGGTTTTTCAGCAGATTCGCCGTGAACGATTGATCCGGGTGAGACTCGATGGAGAGATTTTTGATATCGATCAATTACCGGAATTGACGGGTCGAAAGAGTGTTTCGATCGATGCAGTGACGGATCGGATCATTATACGACCTGGTATCGAGAACCGACTATTTGAATCGATTGAGTTGGCAGCCAAGATGAGTGGTGGACAAGTATTGACTTGTTTCCAGTTGCGCGAAAACGAGCGACAGGTGGATCCATGGCAAGAACGCCTGTTCAGTACGGAATACGCCTGCGCTGAGTGTGAAATCAGTTATGCCGAGGTGCAGCCGCGGACGTTCAGCTTTAACAGCCCCTATGGTGCCTGTCAGACATGCGACGGCTTGGGTTTCGTCGAGCAGTTTGATCACGACCTGGTCATTCCGGATGGTGACTTGTCGATCGATCGGGGAGCCGTCGCTCCATGGAAAGGCCTGGCCCGCAAGAAAATTGATTCCTGGTTGGGCCAACTGGAGCCCTTGATGCGTGACATCCAACTTGATGAAACCACACCCTTAAACCAACTCGACAAATCTGCCTGGAAAAAGCTGATGGATTCGCGGTCGCGGCAGGCGCCTGGGATATTGGTCCTGTTGGAAAAAGAGCTGGCAACAACGCCACGAGAAACGCGGCAGGATGTGCTCAGGTCGTTCCGCACCCAGTCGGCATGCATGGAATGTGAAGGGTCCCGACTGAATCGACAGGCCAGGGCTGCCCGGTTAGGTGGCCAGTCAATTGGCCAGATAACGAGTTTGTCGATTGCAGAGCTGCGTCCATTTCTGGAATCGATCTGTTTCGAAGATCATCGTCAGCAGATTGCGCCAGCGATTATTTCTGAAATCTGCCAACGTCTGCTGTTTCTGGAAAAGGTTGGTGTATCCTACCTGACGCTCAATCGCCCCGCCGATACCCTCAGCGGTGGTGAGACGCAGCGGGTCCGGTTGGCTACAGCGATCGGCGGTGGGCTGACCAACGTCTGTTACGTGCTGGACGAACCAACCGTTGGCTTGCATCAACGAGACAACGAAAGGTTGATTGCCGCGATCCAGGAGTTGCGGCAGCAAGGTAACTCGATGGTCATCGTGGAACATGACGAAACCATGATTCGTGCTGCCGATCATGTGATTGATGTCGGGCCAGGTGCCGGGGCTTTGGGCGGCAGGATCATTGCCCAGGGTGATGCGGCGGCGATTGAGCAGTGCAATGAAAGTCTGACCGGCCAATATCTTTCAGGACAAAGAAGGATCGAAATTCCTCGAGAGCGCCGTACGGCCGCCAAAAGCCGTAGCCTGCAGTTGGATCAGGCAAGTGGCAATAATCTCAAAAATATCGATGTCAGGTTCCCGCTCGGTTTGTTCAACTGCGTAACGGGTGTCAGTGGTTCGGGCAAAAGCACGCTGATTAATGAAACGTTAGCCCCGGCGCTGCGGAGGAAACTGGGACTGAGTACACCTTTCGTTGCGCCTTGCAAATCCCTGCGGGGCAGCAAGGGAATTGACAAGTTGGTTCAAGTGGATCAGCGGCCGATTGGACGTACGCCGCGAGGATGTGCCGCGACTTACAGCGGGGTTTTTGATGAAATCCGAAAGGTGTTCGCGGCAACCAAGCTCGCCCGTCAACGCGGCTTTGGCGTTTCTCGTTTTAGCTTTAATTCGAAATCGGGGTGGTGCCCTGATTGCCAGGGTTACGGGTTGCGGCGCATTACCATGAACTTTCTGCCCGATATGTTTGTCGAATGCACCTCCTGCCAGGGTCAACGGTTTAATCTCCAGACACTCCAGGTCCGCTATGCCGACTTGTCGATTGCAGATGTCCTGGCCATGCCAATCAGTGATGCGTGTATCGCATTCGAAAATTTTTCCCGGATTCACGCGATCCTCAAGAGCCTCGAGGATGTCGGTTTGGGATACTTGCCATTGGGACAGCCTTCGACCACGCTGTCGGGAGGGGAAGCTCAACGTATCAAGCTGGCGACTGAATTGTCGCAGAAGAACACGGGAAACACGCTTTACCTGCTGGATGAACCGACAACAGGATTGCATTTTGAAGATGTTCGCAATTTGCTCAAGGTCCTGCAACAACTGGTGGATGCTGGAAACACCGTGATTGTCATTGAGCACAACCTCGATGTGATCAAGTGTGCTGACTGGATCGTTGACATGGGGCCTGACGGCGGTGTTGAAGGTGGTTTCGTGGTTGCGACGGGAATTCCGGAACAGGTTGCCTCGGTCGCAGAGTCCATTACAGGGCAGTATCTGAAGGACGTTTTGAAGTGATTTCAGGAGGGATGCCAGTCAACGTCGGGTGGGTGCTGGCCAAGTGTCTCCAGGCAGCTGATGCAGGCTGGCGGGGGGCTCGCAACGCGGGGTATTCAAGATCATCGTTTCAACCGGAATATTCTGTTGCAGATTGCGCCGGAGAACGAGAGTCAGGTGAAAATGCTACTAGCCATTAAAAGTCAAATGATGCAGAATCGCCTGAGGCAATTTTATTGTTTTGAGCTCTAGCCGTGAAAAAAATCTATCTAGATTACAACGCGACCACGCCGGTCGCCCCCAGTGTTGTCGACAGTATGCAGCCGTTTTTTACCGAGCATTTCGGTAATCCATCATCCGGTTACAGCCTGGGAAGAGCGGCGGCTGAGGCGATCGAGGATGGCAGATCCAAAGTTGCATCACTGTTGGGTTGTGACCTGGAAGAGATCATTTTTACCAGCGGGGGGACCGAGGCAAATAACTTGGCCATTTGTGGAACCCTGTTTCGTGTTGGTCCCGCAGCGGCGGGGCACATGGTCATTTCGTCGATCGAACATCCTGCTGTTACCGAGCCGGCCCGTTTCATGGAACGACTCGGTTACGGACTGACGGTAGTGGAATGTGACTCCAACGGGTACGTCCATCCCTCGACGGTCGAAGCGGCCCTGCAGGATGATACCCGGTTGGTCAGTATCATGCACGCCAATAACGAGGTTGGTACGGTTCAGCCGATTCGGCAAATTGCCGAGATCTGTCACGGTCGAGACATCCTGGTTCATACCGATGCCTCCCAGTCGGCTGGCAAGATTCACAGCATGGTAGATGAACTTGGCGTCGATATGTTGACCATTGCAGGACACAAACTGTACGGACCCAAGGGTGTGGGAGCCCTCTACGTACGTTCCGGTGTTGCCCTGGAGCCTTTTCTGCGCGGCGGTGGCCAGGAGCGGGGATTGCGAGCCGGAACCGAGAACACGCCGCTGATTGTCGGGTTGGGGCAAGCTGCCTATTTGTCTTTCAATTGCCTGAATGAAACCATCCCGCGGCTGACGGAATTACGGGACAAGCTGCAGAATAAACTGACCGACGGTATCCCCGGGCTGGTGGTCCATGCTGAAAAGGTGGAACGGTTGCCCAACACACTGAGTGTCAGTTTTCCGGGAACCAGCGGGCAGGAAATGTTGAGACGTGTCCCCGAAATGTGTGCGTCGACCGGATCGGCTTGTCACAGTGGATCGGAAATGCAGTCAGTCACGCTGACTGCCATGCGGGTGGACCTGGAAATCATCCGCGGTACCGTGCGGTTGAGCCTGGGATGGAATACCAGCGAGGAAGATCTCGACCGCGCTGCCAACCTCCTGCTGGATGCCTGGGAGATGTTAACCACTCAATCGGCCTGATAGGCGGTTCTGGCCTGGGGTCGCGGTGGCCAGGCGGCCTGTCCATAACCGGTTGATCTCTCAAACGGCTGGTAAGTAAAAAAACGCACGCGAGCCAGTCTCGCGTGCGCCGATTTTGGGTTAAATGTTTACGACCAAATCAGACGGATTTGACGTTGATGATTTCGTAGCCTTTGCGGGGCGTCCTCGCGTAGAACGAAGCTGCCTGGTCGTCGCCCACGATCTTTTCGGATTGTGGGTCCCACTTGATGACCCGTCCCAATCTGGCTGCGATGGCGGCTAAATGGCAGGTTCCCATCGCTTGAACGTGAGAGTAGACATCGGAGACGGGCAGGCCACCCTCGGAGATACAACGATAGAAGTTGTTCTTGTGACCTTCATGCGGCTTGCCTTTGTAGAGCTTGGCCACATCCTCATCCGTGTATTTGCCTTCGTCCCAGTTTTCTTCGATCGGCTTACCGGTGATTTTTCCACGGTTGACGAACATCTTTCCCTTGGTGCCTTCAAACAGGACGCCGTTATCACCCCGGCTGGTGACATCCATGATCACGCCATTCTTGAACTTGCACTTAACGCTGAAGTCCTGGGAGGTGTTGTAAGAATCTTTCGAGACGGGATAGCCATCTTTGAATTCGACAGGATGTTTGGCATCGGTTCCGTCGATTTCCGTTGGCCCTTGGCCGGCACCGTTTTGACCAATTGCCCAGGTGGCGATGTCGACATGATGAGCGCCCCAATCGGTAAACTTGCCACCGGAGTATTCATACCACCAACGGAACTGGTAATGGCAACGCTTTTCACGGAAGTCTTCTGTCGGAGCCTGGCCTTGCCACATTTCCCAATCGAGTTCTGCCGGAGGCGCCACGACCGGGAAGGGGCCGCCGGTTGGGCTGCCATTGATGCCGACAGTGATGTTCTTGATGTCACCCAATAGTCCCTTCTGGACCATGTTGACGGCTCTCATGAACTTGTTTTTGTCAGATCGTTGCTGCGTGCCGATGAAGAACACCTTGTCCTTATGTTTGCGACAGGCGTTGCGAATCAGAGCATTTTCCTCAAGCGTCAAGGTAAGCGGCTTTTGGCAGAAAACGTGTTTGCCAGATTCCAGCGCCTCGATTGCAATTTTCACATGCCAATGATCGGGTGTCACAACGCTGACAACATCGATGTCGTCCCGTTCCAGAACCTTGCGGTAATCTTTGTAACTGTCCGCTTTGCCTTTACCAATTTTGCCGTCGTTCTTGGCCCGGTCGGCGTGCCTGGAGTCAACATCGCAGACAGCCACGATGTCACCAAAATTTGCGTGTCCGCGAGCATCGCCCGTTCCCATACTGCCCACGCCGATACAGCCAATCTGCGGCCGATCGTTCTTGGACGTATTGGCAAAAGCTTTTTGGCTCCATGGAATATAGGGAATGGCTGCAGTTGCGGCCGTTGCAGTAGCTGTTTTCTTGATAAAGCTACGGCGATTTTCTTGCGGGGACTTGAACGATTGAGACATGCTGAAATCCAGTTATGCGGGAAGAAAAATATTGACGTCCCAGTATTTTAAGTCGATTTGATCGGCTCAGACAAGCAGCAACCCATAAAACAGAGCCACCCACCGGTGGTGATCGGTTTGCCAAACCCCCGATTTCGGGGTAGTTGAATCATCGGAACGAAAGATACAGCCCGGTCAAAACCGAATCGGATATCCCAAATCATCCATCATAGGACCGCAGATTTCCTTGAAAACGGACTGCTGCTCCACCGACCACTGCTGCCAATTCTCGGAGTTTTTCTTGAAATACTGGGCTTTTTTGGCAAAGGACCATGTTTCCGATGGCTCGATGGGTGCCTGAGAAGGGTGCCATAATTTGGCCGAAAAATTCTGGTAGACTTCTGGGCAGGCACCAATACCAAGCCAGTCAAAGATAGCACTGAGCTGTTGGTCCAGTTCCTCGGTCTGGTAGGTCCACTCATGGCGAAACAGACGGAACTGTTCTGGATGACGTTTGCCCCATTGCAGGACACCGTGGGATTTTACCCAGGTCTCACACTGCTTTTCGAACGACAGGTGGGCAAATGACCGGTGTTTCATTCGCGATGCCACCGTTTCAATGCCGTTTCGCACCAGTCCGAGAATGAGTGCATTGGGGAATATCTCGACCAGATAATCCATGATTTCAGCTGACGGGTTAATGGCCGCTTGGAGTACGTCTGCTTTGTGCCTGTCGCATTCGGGCCAGATGAGATCGGTCAGCAGGTTTCGAAATGCCCGGTCGTACTCCAGTTGTGTGACCAGCATCGATGCCTGGCGGGTGGGTTGCCGACAGTTCGTTTGGGCAATCCCGATGACATCCTGAACGATATTGTTTTCCTTTCCTCCATAATAGATCTCGGGATGTAGTCCCAACGATCGGCGCAAAATGGTGGTTCCGCTCCGGCCTGTTCCTGCGATGAAAAAATACTTGTATGCAGTTTTCCATTGGACCTGACCAGCTGTAATTGTAATCGTATAACAAAAATCGGGCGGTACGATCGAATTGACCGAACCGCCCGGTGACGTTTTGACCAGACGTGTGTCTATGCTAGATAGTCAGTTTTTAATGCTTAGTTGCAACCACATGCAGCGGAAGTGACCGTGTCGCAACCGCAGCTGTTGATCGCACCCGAATCACAGCATCCCGAATGGCATCCGCATCCGGAAAACATCCCACGAATATGGGAAATCATTCGGTGCAGGCAACCGTGTCGGTATGTGTTGCAGGGTGTGTCACAACAAGAATCGCAGCAAGAGTCGCAGCAGCTAGGAGCTGGGCAGACCTGTACAGGAACTTGCTCGGTAACACAGCGTGGTACTCGAACACAGACCTTGTAAGGTACTCTTTCACAAACTCGCTTGCATTTCTTGACGCATTTGGTTTCCATTACTTTGCGGCAAACCGTGTAAGGAACTTTGCAGGTTTTGGTTTCACAGACCCATTTGGTCGTGCAAACAGGAACCTGTTTGGTTCTGGTTTCGCATACGTAACGAGTGCGACAGCAATTGATCGTTCGCTGCTTCTGCTCGCAAACCCATTTTGTGCAACAGTAGTTGATGACTCTCTGCTTTTGTTCACAAACCCATTTTGTGCAGCAGTAGTTAACCGTTTTGGTGCAAGGTTCGCAAACCGTTCGGCATACCGTGTAAGGACACTCGACGCAGTACTTTTCACAGCGGTACTTGGTGCAGCAAACTTGTTTGGTTTCACACGTTGGAACCCATACTTTGCGACACACGGTGCGACATGGAGTTTGGCAACATACCTTGTGGCAGCAACCCGGAACCCATTTTCGGCAACAGGTGCACGGATCGTAAGACCAGCAACCCGGAACGTGGACCCGTTTTGTATAGGTGCGTCCAGGTATCGTTTCTTTACACGTTTTCCAGTGCCCACCGCGAACCTGAATGGTTCGGGTTTCGGTGTAAGGAACGCGACGGGTACATGTAACGGTACGCGTTTTTTGTTCCTTCACGTGGCGACGAACGTAATAAGTCACCTGTCTCTGCTTGATTTCCTTGACAGGACGGCGAACCGTGTAATTAACGGTCCGTTGTTTCATTTCCTTGACAGGGCAACGAACGGTGTAATTGATGGTTTTTGTGTAGTTTTCGGTGACAGGGCGTCGAACCGTATAACAACACGTTTTGTAGGTCGTCTCCCGAACAGGACGTCGGACCGTGTATGTTTTGTCACGGTAGCAAGTCTCACGAACGGTTCGACAGACGGGTACTTGAACGGTTTCCCATACTGTCCTGTAACAATTACGATAACGTGTTTCTTCACACGTGTCGTAAACAATGCGAGTGCGCGTACACATGACTGTGTAGCTACCGCATCCTGCGTCTTCAGCGACTGCGTCGGCTGTAGCAGGATCAAATGATCCAGCAGTTGTGTAGCTTGCTCCGCCACAACAAGATTGCGCCTTGCTGAAGCTGGCTGACAATGTGGCAAATACAGCCACTGCCATCAGCAGACTTCTAACAAATATCATTTTAGTTCTCTCCTAAATCTGACGTTTCTAGACTATTCGGAGGTGGCATCTGGTCGGACGAGACCACTCGCCCTGCCACAACCTGACTGGCAAACGTAGCTTGTGTTCCGTTGCAGTTGCCGCGAAATTCAAACTAGTTGTCGGGCCCCACCAAATCCGTTGGCAGGACCACAGGCCTCCTGACACTGTTAAATTCGGATATTTAGGGCGTTTGCGTTGAATAGCTGATCAAAAGCGGTGAAAAAAAAGAGGTTAGGTGGTGGAGATTTAAGGATCGTTCGTGAAAATGTGGTAACAAGCGTTGTACCTGTGCTGCTGAAAACAACAGTAAACCTTAATTACTGGGTAGTTTTTTTGTCGTACCCGAGCCGGCAAAGATATCGAATCGCACGATTGTTCCGAAAAGAGAAGGTTGACCGGATTTGAGAGATCTTGCGAAATCCACGTTTGAATTGGAAATCAACAAAGCGAGATTGGGGAAAAATCATCGGTTTGGTTAGAATGTCTTGCTTGCCCTGTTTCCGGTCGGATGGCTGGGCCCGGTCTTTGGCCGATCGCGGAGTAAAGCCGTGGTTCCGAAGACTTTCCAGGGTATTCAAATATCCGGCTTCGTATTCACAACTTCTCCCATACGAAGATTAGAAATTGTCAAAGTCGAATTCCGATTCCGGTGTGCCCAAGGCGGTAGTAAGTCGCCTCAGTCTCTACCTGCGCGAACTTCAGGCGTTGGTGCGGGACGACAACAAGACGATCAGCTCAACCAAATTGGGACGCTTACTGGGGTTAACAGACACCCAGGTTCGTAAGGACTTTGCCTGCTTCGGCCAATTTGGTTACCCGGGGATTGGTTACCGTTGCGAAGAATTAATTGGCGAAATCCGCCGAATACTGGGGACGGACAGGATCTGGCCGGCGGCGATGGTCGGCTGTGGAAATCTGGGCCAGGCGCTATTGGGTTACCGCGGATTTCAAAGCCAGGGCTTCAGTGTCCAGGCCGCATTTGATATTGCGCCGGACATTGTCGGTTCCAATTTCTGTGGTTTGAAGGTAGATCATCTCGACTCACTTCCCGCCGTCGTTGCAGAAAAGGGGATTCAGTTGGCCATTTTGGCGGTACCCGCCGATGCGGCTATCGAAGTTGCCTCCATTTTGGTGAAAAGTGGTGTATCTGGAGTATTGAATTTTGCGCCAGTTACTTTGAATTTGCCGAAATCTGTTAGTGTGGTCGGCGTGGATTTGGCGATGGAGCTTGAACAGCTGGCATTTGCGGTTGTAAAGAAGGGCGAGAAGTAGTTAAAATTTGGGCGAATTACCCGGTGGTGTAATGGCAACACTTCTGATTTTGGTTCAGACATTCAAGGTTCGAGTCCTTGCCGGGTAATTTTTCAGCTCTTTAAAATGGACCGCAAGGCTCAAGAACAACTGCCTTGCCTGTCCCTTCAGTTCCAGCGGGCGTGCCTGCCGCGTTCTATCGAATCGGTGTTTTTCATCTGTCAAACCAGGTATTGAGCGGCGCTGTCGATTTCGAGATTCAATGGTTTCTGGAGCGTTTTTAAAATTCGATCACGATCACCATTTTGATTCTTGCGATATGGGTACGGCAATGACCGATGTCTTTGCTTTTACATCCCCACTTGGGCCACCGGGACACCTCGCCAATTGGTTTTTTTTCACTCGCCAAATGCGTAAATTATTGGCGGTACGCAATCAACTGATCAAATCCATTGCTGAATCTGGCAATGCAAAACAATTCACTGATGCCCTTGGTTGAAATGTCCAACGCTTTGCATCCGTTCCGAGTTGCCAGTGATGCAATGAACTCGTATCGGTGGGTCACCTGATTCGGATATCGATCGGCACGGAAATCGCCTGGAGTTCCCTGGCCGGTCTGGGGAAGAGCAGGGGGCGATTATATCAATTCTGTTTCTTGTGCGACCTGGTCAAGTTAGGCCGCTTGGTAGTGACGAGATCCGGTCACTTATCTGTTGGGCAACGGGCGCTCTAGCTGTCCCCTATTATTGCACCGGTCCATCGTAAACAGGACTGTTTTTGCGGATCATCCAGTTGGCCTGATTTATAGTCGAAAACGTAAATTTGTTTTGGATTTGTGGTCATTATTTGTTTGCTTCCATCCAGTTTAGTGTGAAAATAAAAGATTGCAGGGTCCTTGATAAAGATCATTGGTCGTTCAGTCGCAGGTGGCTTTTGGCGAGCTAAAAGTTTATCAGAATTGGCTGATCGAAAAAAACCAGACAACTGGATTTGGATCCTCCGAATCCTGTATTAATTATCTGCCTTTTTAACCGAATCCGTAAATCAGCACGTAGAGTTGGTTGCAAATGAAACGTTGTTAAACAGATAACCATTTCCTTGAGGGTTGAAATGAATTGCTTCTCTATCCGAAGTATCGCGATATTGTCTATTACGGTAGTCATGTTTGCCACGACCTGGGCCTCTCATGCGGACGCGCAGCTTTTCCGGCGTTCTCAACGATCTCAGCCTACCCAACCAGCTCAGAGATCAACCCAGCCCGCGACCAGTAGTGCTTCACAGCACTGGGCCAGCTCTTTTACACCCAATGCCAAGGAAAAAGATTTTGGGGCTGTACCCAGAGCTTCCAAACAGGAATTTGTCTTTGAGTTTGAAAACACATTGGAACAGCCGATTTACCTGACCGGTGTTCGCACGAGTTGCGGTTGTACCAAGCCCAAAATTCTGACTCCCGAGGTCAAGCCGGGTGAAACGGCAAAGATCCACGCCAAATACGATACGGTTGGTTTTAAGGGTAACCGAAAGGCAACCGTGACCGTCTCTTTGCGGCGGAGCCAGCCCCGCACCCAATATGGCGAAATTCAGTTCATGGTAAAGGGTCAGATTCGGCAGGATGTTGTTTTCAGTCCGGCCGAGATCAAGTTTGAAAAGGTAACCTCTGGCGAAGACCAGGCAAGAACGGCCAAGATCATGTTTGCCGGTAGCGCCAACTGGGAGATCATTGATGTTATTTCGACCAATCCCAACATCACGGTCGAGAAGACAGAACTGCGACGTGATTCAAGATCGCGTCGGATTGACTATCAATTAAACGTAAAACTGAACGGCAATCAGCCGGTAGGCCTGTTCAATGATCAATTAACCTTGGTCACCAATGACGCCAACCAAAAACAGTTGACCGTTGGCGTACTCGGAAACGTTCAGTCGATTCTCGAGGTCAAGCCGGTTCATTTAGGTGTGATAGAAAAAGACAAGAAGATTGAGAAAAAGTTGATTATCCGCAGCTCTCGGCCATTTGAAATACGGTCAGTCAAAGCGGGTGACCAGCGGATTCGCTTCGAAGAATCCGAAGGAAAGAAGACGCTGCATATACTCAACTACAAGCTTGATACTTCTGAGATCGGTAAAATTTCAACGAAAATTGAAATCGAGACGGATGATCCGGCGCAGCCGCTGGCCATTGTGGATTTCGATGTCCAAATCGAATCGGAAACGTTTACTTTGAATGACAAATAGGTCGAGTATGACTTCCGGCCGGTAAGACGGGGGAATGATTAAAAACGCAAGAAATTTGCCTCAAGCACGTTCCCAGGAGCGTGCTTGTTTGTTTAAGATTTGTATCGTGTCCCGTAACCGCATTGCCGTGTCAGCCGTTGGCAGCTTGCTTTGAGGATCGCCCTGACACAGGCGGTGTGAACGGCGCCTGCCCAAGTCATTGTCCTTTATTTTGCTCCTGGTTTTCTTTTCATGCTTATTGAGTTCCGTTGTACGAACCTCAGTGATTTTGATGCGGCCAAAGGTCGCTACATTGAGTGCGACGAATTGATCATCGCTTCGGACGACCATCTTGGGAAATTGGTCAAGTGTCCAAAGTGTGACCAGATGGTCGATGTGCCATTGAATGGTGAAGGTGCTGAATCGGACCGGCGAGCTGACAGAGCCGATTCCCAACGATCCGTTGGCAGATCTCCTGTGAAACAAAAGGCAGACCTGAGAGCTGACGGCATGATTGCCCAGAATATTTTCAAACCGTCGGCCACCGATCGTGACGCCGAATCCCTCAAGCCGGGCAATCTGTTCTCGGATGATGTCGAAGACAGTGCCGGTTCCGCAGGAACACCTACAGTTCATGACGTCAATCGGAAAAGGTGCCCGCAGTGCGGCAGTTCACTGGATGATCATGGCAAGTGTTCTCTGTGCCACTATGTAGAACCTCAATTCAAATCAAAAACGGCCCGTCTCGAAGATATCCATGTCCAGTTGGCCGGATTCCAATTGTGGGTGTCCGAAATTGTAAGTGAGGGCGCTTCCTTTTCCATGATTGCAGTGGTTGTTTCTTCGTTATTTGCATTTGCCTGTTTGATCATGACCTTGGTAGCGGTTCTGGTTGGAGAAATCCTGTGGGCCGTCATATTGGCCTGTGTGTTTGTCGTTTATCTCCTGGCAGTCTTCAAAGCGTGGCAGTTGACGAAAAATCCGCGGGCGAGATTGAATTTTTGGCAACGACCATTTTGGAATCTTGTGTTGTTGGCCGCGCGAATTTTGAAATGGCAAAAATATGACAATCGTTATGCGGGTCGAAAAATCATCAATCTCCGCAACGCCCCGATCGTGGATGAAAAGGTGGCTTACCTGGAAGACTTGAGCAAGTGCCAGGTGCTGGACCTGGAGAATACATTGATCACGGACAAGGGACTGGTGCCGTTGTACGGCTTGACTCAACTGCATTGCCTGGTCGTGCGGCGGACCGCCGTGACCCAGGAAGGGATTTTCCGTTTGCAACAGGCCAACCCCCGCCTCTGGATCTGGGATTGATGGGCCATGGGTTAACCACGAACGTCGGACCATTAGCTTCCAGCGATCGGTGCTGGTTGCGTTTGGGTTAGATTTCTCCGATATTACCAGAACCGGGACCTGCAGGCTGCCGACAGACCGTTTATCACGATCGGCCATCGACTATATTGGGTGCCGCAATGTTCTTTGTTCACAATGCAGGACTGGATGCACGTTTCTAAATTTTTTTTCAGATGGCTGCTCTTGATCTGGGCTTTGTCGTGTTTGCTCTCGTCGCCGCAAAAGGGTCTGGTTGTTGGGCTCAACTTTGTAGCACTTCCTAGCGCACTGCAGGCCTACAACAAAGAGATGGTGGCCTAATGGCGAAATTGTTCCACCAAGACATGTTGGCTGCATTGGATGAGTGGATGCTTCCATCTGTTTTGTTGTTCGTCGCCCTGTTGGTTTCGTGGGTCGGGTTGTGGATGATCCAGAAGTGGGCTGGGCACCTGTTCCTGCTTGTCAACCTGGTTGGGTTTCCGTTGATGCTTTTAACCAACGAGACGCCTCTAGTAAACAACCTTGAAGATTTAATTGCTACATACTCTACTGTTGTCATGGGCGTGATCCTCGCCATCGTCTACCTCTCCCCCCTGTTTGGTAATGAACCGGACAAACAAGCGGTGACGGCAGAAGAGAACAACCACAGCGAGTCATGAAACTTGCCGGTTGCTCGGATCGGTATTATTGGGAAGTTACCTGTTGTTTGCATCGAATCAATACGAGCTGGTTGATTTTGGTGACGGCCAAAAACTGGAAAGATTTGCCGGGGTGCTGGTCCGCCGGGATTGCCCGGCGGCGACGCGACCAAGAACCAGGCCGGCGGAGTGGGACTCGCGGGCGGTCTCTTTTTCCCGCGATTCAAACGTGGGTTGGCAACACCTGGATCGGGTTCCCGAGCGATGGACTCTCCAATGGTCGTCGGGGATTTCCCTGCAGCTGGCCCCCACACCGTTTGGGCATTTGGGGGTTTTTGCCGAACAGTCGCTGAACTGGCAGTGGATTACCGATATGCGCGACCAGCTGAGTGGTCTGAGGGCGATCAACCTGTTTGCCTATACGGGTGCCACCACATTGGCCCTGGCGGCTGCCGGGGCCAGCGTGACCCATGTCGATTCGGCCCGCAAGGTGGTTGGCTGGGCCCGCAAAAATGCCGAGCTGTCCGGTTTGCAGGATGCGCCGATCCGCTGGATCGTCGACGATGCGCTCACCTTTATCCGGCGTGAAATAAAACGGGGCCAACAATATGATATCGTTGTGGCCGATCCCCCTTCGTTTGGGCATGGGCTGAAACGCCAAGCCTGGAAGCTCGACCGCGACATGGGGCCATTGCTGGGAGACCTGGCGGCCTTGACCGGGGGCAAGATGAAAATGGGACTGTTGACTGGACACTCGGTCGGTTATGGTTCCACTGAATTGGCTAGCGATATGGCGCGAGCATTCCAGGTTCCCAGAGATGTTTTGAATGCGGGCAAGATGAATTTAAAGACACGTGATGGTTTGGAACTGGAGTCAGGTTATTATGTTCGATTCGGGTGTCAGGCAGGAACGAGCGTCTAGCTGAGTTGACATAAACATGAATTTGCAACCGATCAAAAGCGAAAACAATCCGAAGTTCAAGAATGCGCTCCGGCTGCACTCCAGCCGGGGACGTAAACAGCAGGATCGAATCATCATTTTCGGGTTGCAGGAAATTTCCCGCGCCTGCCAGGCGGGCGTCACGGTCCTGGAAGTTTTTGTGGACGAGAATCAGGCCCCGCCAGATTGCCTGGCGACGGTCGAGGGTGCCGCCTTTTACCAGCTGCCCAGCAGCTTGTTCAACAAGCTCGCCTTTGGAGATCGAAACGATGGCGTGGTGGTGGTGGCCCAGCGACCGGAATCCGGTTTGGCAGCTTTGAATCTGTCGCCCGATGCACTGGTAGTCGTACTGCAGGGCATTGAAAAGCCGGGGAACGTGGGAGCCGTGTTTCGCAGCGCCGATGGAGCGGGCGCCGACGCGGTTTTGTTGGCCGATCCGCTGACGGATGCCTTCCATCCCAATTCGATCCGCGCCAGCCTGGGAACAGTTTTCAGTATGCCAACCGTATCGGCCGACAGTCGATCGTTGCAGGAATACTTGCATCAGCAGCGATTTCAAATTCTGGCTGCCTGCCTGGATACCGAGCAGGATTACTATTCGATCGATTTGAAAGGACGAACGGCCTTGGTCCTGGGCAATGAAAAACAAGGTTTGTCCGACGACTGGCGGGGTAGCGGAATCCTAAGTTTCCAGCTGCCGATGCGTGGTCAGGTCGATAGTTTAAATGTCTCTTCCACGGCCGCGATCCTGGTTTACGAAGCGATGCGGCAACGCCATGACGGGATCGATTCAAGCGAGAAAAACGACCTTTAACCCACCTGCCAGTGCCCAGCTTGGCCAACCGTAATTCAGATCAGGTTGCCGTTGTGGGCCGCTTGATTCGGAGCCTGGTCGACAACGGACGAGTTGAGTCGACGACTTTTGGGACGACTTGTGCGACCACTCGAGGTGGGCGTGGTCTTGCTGTTCTTTTCAGGAACCTTGGGAGACAAGAACAGGTACATCAAGAGAAAGATCACGGTCCAAAAGGTGACAAACAGGAGCATGGCCTGTAGATGGGATCCACTATCGGAATTGGTTTGTCCAGAAAAACCAAGCTTGGCCGTTTCGACAGCTCCGGATCGCGTATGAAAATTGAGGGATAACGTCTCATTGCTGTTTGACTCAAATCGTTTCATAAAGTCGTAACCCAACTCAAATTCCATGCGGGCTTCGGGTGCGAATTTTTTGAAATCCCCGCTTCGCAACACCAACAGGTTGTCACCCTCTCGGCCCATACTGACATCCGTAATATTGGTCAGCCCATCTTCGGCGCCCGAACCGGCTATGGTCAGGGTAAGTGAATCCAACATAAAGTCCTGCCGGGAAATCATCTCGGGATCGACATTGATAACGAGGGTTAGACGATCAAGCGATTCTACGCCGCGCGAGTTGAAATAATCCCAGAGTTCACCCGTCCGCACCTTGCCACTGGAATCAATCAGGTTTTCGATAATAAAACCTACATTCTCGGCAGGCCCTGACGAGCATTTGAAATCACCCATCGATTGAGCGGTCAATTGTTCTTCACGGAGAATCAACTCGTCAGCAGTTGATGACGCTGGCCAAGTTGTTAAGACCAGCAAGGTGATTGCCAGAACCAGTACGTTCCAAGCAAGTTGAGCGCGGCGAAAACATATATCAAAATTGATATGAGCAAAAGGCACGAGAGGAACCACCGAAGGTGAGTTTTAAAATGAGGGGATGCCTGACTGAGAACTTCATTATATCAATAAAATTGGCAATGGACATCTTTTGGTCTTTTTTGAGCCGTTTCAAACGACCCTTTTGAGGGGAATTACGTTATTTGCGGTTTTTTTGTGTCAGACCGCGCCCCTATGAAAAGCAATCACTGTGGGCCAGGACACTGCAGGGAGGGAAACTGCGGCATCCCATCCGAGGCGAGTAGGGCCTCTGGACCGGAGAGCCACTCGAATATTTGACCTAACCCATTTCTGATAGAGTGCCGGGCTTGATATCTCCAGCATGGATGGGCTTAGTCCTGGTGATACGTCGTGTAATCATCTTCGGCAAGCGGTTCAGTTTGCTCGGCTAATTTTGTCCGCAGGTTGTCGATTTCGATCTGTTGTTCCAGAACGACGTTTCTCACCGTGTTGAATTCCGAGCAAATTTCCATCCAAAAATCGTCGTCGCGAAACTTCATCGAGGGAGTATCTCCACGTGTTCCAAGTTCACGCAGCTGGCGACGTAATCGCACAATAGGCCCGACAAAACGATTGCTGAAACGTATCGTGTCCAACAGGAATGCCGGGAAGATGGCAAAAACGACCAACACGAAAAATGCATATTCTTCGGCGGCTGACTGTATGCGGGTCGATAACGACAGGCGCGGGTCTCCCAGCAATGCCTGAACCAGGATGGCAGATAAACCTGCTACACCAAAGAAAATCACCCAGTGGTACACAATCCGCCGCAGCAGACTGCCCTGAACGGATGCATCCACGTAGTTGTTATTCCGTTTCTTGCGACTTATGTGCTTGTCCTGTTTCTGGTCAATCATCCGAGGCTGGCCCAGCATTTGGGGTGTGATGTTAGAAAACGAAAATTGGTGGCTTTCGGCCAAAAAAACATACGTTCCTGTACATCTGAGTGCCCGGAAAATCTCTGGATTTGTCGTTTTAGCAACAGAAAAACTTGCTTGGGCAGTCGTTACAATCGCGTTTTTCCAATTTTCCACGAATACAACGCGTTTTGCGGCTCTGATTCAGCGACCTGTACAGGTTGCCATGCGTTATGGCGGAACCGAGATTCCTAGTGGGGAAGGTTTGTTGCAGGAATCGTTTAAAAGGAATGATGGTGAGGGCCAGTAAAGTAGCGTGGATTACAAATGAACGCGGCAAATAGTAAGTATTGCTTATCAAAATCGCCGCCGTATCCGCTCGTCCTTCTTATGGGTTGTCGAGTCAATCTAGTTTTTGACCTTTCTTATCCGACCCGCGGCCGTCGGTTGGGTCAGTTTCGAAGTAGAAGGACGCTGCGCCCTTTACTTCCATTTCCGTTTTCTGCTGTTGAAGTGACCTCGGTTGCGTTAACGTAGTGATGCGTTTTGTTGGCAAGTGAATCAGTATGTTAGTCCCACAGGGGATCCAGGGAGTTATCGAGATGAGAAAAAAGGGCCTACTTTTTTTTGCAAGCTTCAGCTTTTTCAGCCTGCTGGCAGTTACCGTTACGGTCCATGCTCAGAACGCGGGCCCGAAGAAAAAAGCGAATGCTTCCCGACAAGCGAAGGCGGGAAAACAGGCCACCTATGATGACTCGGTGCCCGCGCCGACACTGGCGGGAGTCCGTTACGGCAAGCACGAACGGCATATTCTCGATTTCTGGCAGGCGTCTTCGGACGAACCGACTCCTCTTGTCTTTGTCATCCACGGCGGCGGATGGTCGGGTGGCAGCAAAGAACGGCTGCATCGTTTCGCGGATACTGCGGCGTTACTCGAATCCGGAATTTCGGTCGTGGCGATCAACTACCGCTTGATGGCTCACACCGACGGGGTCGTGCCTCCGGTCAAAGCGCCTTTGCACGATGCTGCCCGTGCACTTCAGTTCGTCCGCAGCAATGCCAGTGAATGGAACATCGACAAGGTTCGCATTGGTGCTGCCGGCGGTTCGGCCGGCGCCTGTTCGAGCCTCTGGCTGGCCTACCATGATGATCTTGCCAACCCGAAGAGCGATGACTTGGTTGCCCGCGAGTCTACCCGGCTCCAGTGTGCTGCCGTCATGGGACCGCAGACGACGCTCGATCCCCAGCAGATGAAAGAGTGGACACCGAACAGTCGCTATGGTGGGCATGCTTTCGGAAAGAAGAACTTTGCCCAGTTCCTCGCCGAGCGCGAGAGTATTCTGCCGTGGATTGCCGAGTTTTCTCCCTACGCCTTGGTGAGCGATGGCGACCCGCCAACCTGTTTGTTCTTCAATGCGGCGCCAGCGATTGGCAAGGATCAGAAAGACCCGACGCACACGGCCAATTTCGGAGTCAAACTTCAGGAGCGATGTGTCGAACTGGGCGTTGATTGCAAGGTTGTTTATCCTGGCGGTTCGGACGCGACCTATCGGACTCCTACCGACTACCTGATTGCGACGCTTAAGAAGCGTTCCAAGGATTCGCAAAATTGACTGCGGATCGCTTGGTAATTCCCCGGCAGGAATGGGGACAAGGTCAACCTCGACGTCGGCGGCCCCTTCCGTAGCGAGTTGAGTTGCTCTGGCCTACGTATCATGAAATGTTGCATCCCCCTGGCAGAGCGGCGAATGGGGGTAGATTGAAATAGCAACGGAGCACTGGAATATTGTCAAAGGGCTGCCATGGCCAAATGGGAGAACATTCCTACACGCCAGATTTCATGGCATAAAGAAAGCCATGGTGTTCACCACGGCTTGCTGTATTGGCCCAGGCGGAAAAGAGGGATTTATCGCTTAACGTTGGAGAGCAGGCGGGCTCGTTTTGAGCGGCGTTCCGCACGTAGCCTCGCGCGGCGTTTTGTTTCACTAGGTTTTTCGTAATATTCTCGACGACGCATTTCCTTCTTGATTCCACTTCGTTCGACGAGTTTTCTAAACCTTCTAACTGCCTCCTGGATAGATTCTTTATCACGTACCAACAGCTTTACCATTATTCCTCCAAAAAAATTCTATGATCATCGTAAGACCCCTAGCCGGAATCTTCTGTCATTTGCCAACGGACCAAATGGCTGGCTTGGAACACCACCCATCCCACGGTTTCAGGGATTTAGGAGGGTAATCCGGCAATTCTAGCTCCTTCTGGCGATAGGTGTCTAGACCTGTTATCGGTCGCGTCAACTTTATTTGTAGTGCCCAATTCGGACAACCTGAATACCTTACCTGTCCGTATCAAACAAAAATTCGAGACAAGTTCGATCGGATTTCAGTCGATCGATCCGATTCTAACAGCGTCTAAGCAACCGTTTTGCGAGTAAAAATGTCCGAATCGAGTGTAAACCGTGTTTCCGGCGACCAATTCAAGGTGGTTCAGGAGTTGCTGTCCCGACAAGACGAAGTGCTTGAGAGACTAGATGAGCTCGACATACAAGTCGAAGCGGCGATTAAACAGTTTGTTGGGAAAACAGAGGAAACCGAGTTCGACACTTCTCAGACCGAACTCGCCATCGCCCCGCATCGTTCCGCCCAGGCGGCGGACCCTTCTTTCATCGGCCCGGCCAAGGCCGCGTGATTTGCATCGCAAATGGAAGGTGTCTATCCATTTGGCTTTTGCAACTGGGGCGTGTGCCAGGCCCGTGCCGGCTCGATTCGACCTCCCGGCGTTCGATGCTATTCGTTTTGCTGGTCCAGGTTGCCCGACTTGCGAATGGCCCAAACTAATCGAAATCCCAATAACACGCTGCACATCATTCCAAAAAGTCCCAGCACGGAAAGATCCCGAATTCCCCAGGGACCGTGCTCCGGGAACAGCAGTGGTGGGACGTTCGCACTGAGCATCCAGGAAGACCCCAGGAAAATGGCGCTGGTTAACATGCCCAGCACCAGCCGGTTGACGGTGGGGCCTAAACGCCGGTGATCGAGATGAATGTCGAACCGACCGTTTTGTACTTGTTCCAGAATATGGGTGATTCGTTGTGGAAGCCCATCTGCCAACTGTTCCAATTGCATATAGAACCGTTGCATTTTACGTGCTTGACGTGTGGGTGATAGTCTTCGCAGCGTCAGCATGCGCTGATACGGTTTCATAATCTCCATCAAGCTGAATTCCGGGTTAAGCAACCGCGCGGTTCCTTCCAGTGAAATCAGCGTTTTGATCAACAAGCTGGCTTCGGCCGGCAGTAAAATGTTGTACCGCCGTACTATTTCTACGAAATCGCGCAGGGCAGCACTCATTTCAAATTGGCTCAATACCTGGGTTGAGTACTGGCCAACGAAATCAGCAATATCACCGTGCAGCGCCGATTCTTTCAGATTGCTGGGGCACTTGCCAATGCGTTTGATGATCATTGCCAATAAAGGTACGTCGCGGTTTACAATGGCGACCAGCATCGTTTCGACATCTTCTCTCAACTGTTCGCTGATCCGACCGACCATTCCAAAATCGATCAAACCAAGCTTGCCATTTTTCAACAGCAGGATGTTGCCAGGATGAGGGTCCGCGTGGTAAAAGCCGTGTTGGAAAATCATTTTCAGGTAAATGTTGGCCCCGTTTTTTGCAATGTCAACCAACTCGATTCCGACCGGTGGGGTTTTCTGGGCATCGCGGAGTTTGATTCCATCCAGGCGTTGCATCGTCAACATTTGAGTGGAGCAAAGTGCGCCGACTGGCTTGGGAATGACCACCGAACGTTCTTTTTTGAAAATCACTCGAAACTGAATGAGGTTTCGATATTCGCGATCAAAAATCAATTCGCGGCGGAGGGTTTTGGAAACTTCCTCGACAATCAAGGTCGGCTGGTAGTTTTTGAAATCATCCAGTCGCTCGGCAAGCGATGCCAATCCGGAGAGTATGTCCAGGTCCGTCTCGATTTTCCGTTCTATATTTGTATGCCGAACTTTAACAACCACTTCGTCCAGCTCTGCCGAGCCATTGGAATTACCAATGCCAGGTAACAACGTGGCTCGGTGAACCTGTCCAATCGAAGCAGATGCGATAGGTTGCTCATCAAAAGACTCGAAAACCTGTTCGATCGTTTTGCCCAGTTCTTTTTCGACCGTTTCTCGAACCTCGGAAAAATCATCGGAGGGTGCATCTGATTGCAAGTGTGACAGCTCGTCGGCCAATTCAGGTCCGATCAAATCGGGTCGCGTGCTTAACAGTTGCCCGAACTTGATGAAGGTCGGACCCAACTCGGTTAGCGCCATGCGAATTAAAACGGACTTTTTCTGGTGGGAGACAAGTTCGCCGTCAGGAGCCCGGATCAAGTCCTTCATCCAGTCGATGTTCAGCCGGCCCAGCCAATCCGCCAGACCATACTTGCTGAGAACCGATATTATCTCTGTCCAACGTTTTACGTTGCGGTAAAGTTGCGGGATGGAGGTGAAGGAGCGTTTCATTTTTTTCCGTATTTGGCAACCTAAAGCCTAACGGAGTTGACCCCTGAAGGCAATTTGAAATTGACATGGGTCCCATTGATTACTGGAATCACAAGTTGAAAATTTCTGCTAAACTACATTCACACCTCCAGTCGTTACCGCACGTTCAACGGGAGTCCTTGCGTTCATGGATGCGTTCCATTACGGATTGAAAGTTTTTGTTGTTTTTTCCATCGTTTCGATCCTTCCATCCGACCGTTGCTGTGGTTTTGACAATTGGCCCCAATGGCGTGGCCAGGACCAAAACAGTCTGAGTCGTGAAACGGACCTGCCAGACGCGCTTGACAAGTCCAATCTCCTGTGGCGGGTGGATTTGCCAGGGCCGGGTGGTGCCAGTCCGGTCGTTTGGGACAAAAATGTATTTGTGACCACCTCCGATGGAGACGGATTAGCCTTGATCTGTTTTTCGACGGACGGCAAATTGCGGTGGAAGCGAACCTTGGAGGGCGAGAATGTTGTGACTCGAATGGACAACAGCAATTCAGCAAGTCCTTCGCCGATCACCGATGGAAAACACGTCTGGGCGATGATGACCAACGGGGTAATGCACTGCTTTACGGTCGATGGAGATCTCGTCTGGAAGAAAGATATGCAACAGGAATATGGCGAGTTCCAGATTCAATTTGGAATGGCAACCACACCCGTGCTGGATCGGGGAAAACTCTACTTTCAGTTCATCCATGGCGCGATGCGGGAAAAAGGAACCAGTGTGGGGTGGGTGATTGCACTGGACAGCCAAGATGGAACCGAGGTTTTCCTGCAGGAACGAAAAACACCCGCCACCATGGAAAACAAACATTCCTACACATCCCCCGTGGTTTTTCGCTGCAAAGAAGCCGAGTTTCTGGTAACCCTTGGCGGCGATTATGTCATCGGGCATTCCCTGCAAGACGGTTCGGAAATTTGGCGTTGCGGCGGTATCAATCCGGAGGATGGCTACAATCCGTTTTTGCGATTAGTCAGTTCGCCGGTTTGTAGCGAGGACTTGATCGTTATCCCGACAGCCAAGCGGGGTCCGATTATTGGCTTGGAGGTGGATCCCGATCATTTGCGGGGAGATGTGACCGACGTCAAAAAAGCACATCGTTGGAGAATCAAGCGGGGGACGCCCGATGTTGCCACGCCCGTCATCGATGGCGACAACGTTTATTTTGCTCGCGAGGATGGTGTTTTTGTTTGTGCCGATTCAAAAACGGGCAAGCTTCATTACGAAGAGCGGACGCTGGCAGGCAAACATCGTGGAACACCGGTGGTGGCAGATGGCAAGATTTATATCGTGGGTCGTGATGGTAATATTGTGATCATGAAAACGGGCCCCGACTACAATGTGATTTCTGAATACGAACTGAACGAGACAACGACGGCGTCTCCGGCCATTTCAAATGGACGGATTTACATTCGCACATCGAATGGACTTTATGCATTTGGAAAAACTGCCAAGCCTTGAAAAGCGGGTTTTAGATCGTGGAGAAAATGAAATGAACAGACAATCTGTTATAAGTTACGCAATGGCGGCGTGTCTTGCCGTTGGGTTGGGACTGGTTGCTACAGGACTGATGGCCCAGCAAACAGACAAGAATCAGGTTCGACCCAAACAGGCTGAGCAAATGGAATACGCAATTGCAATTCATGGTGGAGCGGGCAGTAGTCCTAAACGTTTTTCCGATGCGGCCAACGAGCAGCGACGAAGTGCGTTGGAGAAAGCGCTGCGGATCGGCACCGAGATCCTGAAATCGGGAGGGAGCTCCCTGGAAGCCGTCGAGAAAGTGGTATTGTTCCTGGAAAACGACCCGCAGTTCAATGCAGGCAAGGGCGCTGTGTTTAATGCGGCCGGTGGCCACGAATTGGACGCGTCAATCATGGATGGTAAAACGCTTGAATGCGGGGCAGTCGCCGGGGTTTGGACGGTCAAAAATCCCATCACGCTGGCGAGAATGGTGATGACCGATACCCGCCACATTATTTTGGCCAGTAACGGGGCGGAAGAATTTGCAACTAAAATGAAGGTTCCCCGAGTCGAAACGACTTACTTTGACACGCCGGCAACGCTGGAAGCGTGGAAGCGGGTTCGCGCCAAGATGGGCGATAGTGGGATGCTGCCGGGGCCGACCCAAATTCTGGACGAAGACACCGGTTCCTACCTGGGCACCGTCGGTTGCGTTGCACTGGACAAGGCTGGCAACCTGGCGGCTGCTACATCGACCGGAGGGATGACCAATAAGCAGTTTGGACGTGTTGGAGACAGCCCGATAATCGGCGCAGGTACCTTTGCCGACAACCGAACTTGTGCTGTTTCTTGTACCGGCATCGGGGAGCAATTTATCCGGAATGCCGTGGCCTTTAATGTCTCAGCGCAAATGCGGTGGCGTCACGCGACATTGGACGAAAGCGTGAAAGATGTCTTGAATAACGAACTGAAAAAAGGCGATGGTGGTATCATTGCAGTTGGACGAGACGGTTCGATTTCGATGCGGTTCAATACCAGCGGTATGTCGCGGGCTGCGGCTGATTCAAGCGGTCGATTTGAAGTCCTGTGGGCTGAAAAAGGTAATGCAAAGCAGCCTTAGTCTTCAGTGATTTTATGCGCAACGTTTCCGGCCGTCTTGCTGTTTGGAACAAGGCAAGACAGCAAGGCTTGGCTGGTTCAGGGCGTAATTCGGAAGTCAACGGCTAAGCCGCCGTAGGTTTCTTAGCATGTTGGTCAGGTCATCCTGCACCGAAGAGGATGCTGTGACCACCAAAATCCTGAGCGGTCGATAATAGTGAATGACCCCGTCACCGCCATTGGTCTTCCAGGATTGGGGGTCAATCGTACTCTCAATCAGCGCAACCAGCTCAGGACCATGATCCCAGGGAGGAGCGAAGTTACCTCCGACATGGCTCCAGACCTGAACCGGCCCACCCGTGAACTTACTCATGGCATAAATGTCCCGTTCCATGGCGTCTGTCAAAACAGAACCGTGGTCGATACCCGGCTGTTCCTTGTTGAATAGGGCTTCATCGTCGCCGCGGTTCCAGGTCGGATCGGCTTCTTTGTTTTGACCGGCCGTCGGGCTCGTGTTGCCAAGGGGAGCCTGTGCCGAATCTCTCACCAACTTCTGTGATTGACGAGATTCGTTCGCCGAACGACGGTTGCGGCGTTTGATTTCCAGTTCAATTTCTTTCGCGTAATTTTTAAGCCTCGTCGCGGCAATCGCCCGAAAACTTTTCAATTGATCATTCGTTTCAAATCGAGGATCACTGACTATTTCCGTATGCAGGTGACATAGGTCAATGATGGCACCTACCGAGGCGACCGGGTCTTCTTTTGACTTGGACCGTTTGACGAACGCCTTGACGTCTTTCCTGAGATCACCAATTGGACGCTGCTGGTCGCTTTGTTCAGGGTTCGAAACTTGATCGCCGGCCAAGGCGGCAGCCGATAAACTCAAACCCAGTACTGCCACAACGCAGATTGATAGGGATATGGCAACCGCTTTGATGAGCTGGTTGCCAGGGTGTTTTGAAACCTGGCCAAGCGGTTGATGCAGCCTGGCCCGTTGGCAGCTAGGTTCGTCCAAGTTTTGGTTTGCGGGCGGAAACGAACTGGATCGAGAATTTCCGAATTGCATGTCAGGCACTCCTTGAACACGTTAAAACGCCTTGCCCAGGCAGCACTAATCTTAACCGATTTAAATGGCCCGTAAATCATTTGGCACGTATGATCGACCTGCTTTTGATCCCTTTTTCCAGTTGAGGTTGCTGGGTGGAACGTGAATGTGCTTACAGATCAACATCTATTTCGATTTCGCCGACAATCGATTTGCCGTCTTTGATGATTCCGTTGTGTCGGTTGGAGGTGATCCGGATCCGGTTGCCGCCTGGTCGGAAACTGGTTTTGATTCCAATCGATTGCAAAAACGGCCCAGTCCGTAATCTTGCATGAGCAAACAGCTGACGAGCAATGCAACCGCGGCTCCCGATAGGACATCACTTGTCCAATGAGCGTTTCCCACGATTCGTTGCAATGAGGCGAGAATGGCAAGGCCCGTAAAAAGATATTTCCCCCGGGGGAATACGTAAGTCAGTCCGACAGCCAGTCCCACGGCAGTGGCGGTGTGGCCCGAGGGGAAGGACTGAAGGTTGTTGTCCGTGTTCAGCGCGAAGTGGTCAATGAAGCCAGACCACGTGGAGGTTGCCTTTTCCCATTGGCCGACAAAGTCACCAGGGCGCTGTCTCACAATAAACATCTTGATGCACTGAGCGGTCAAACCAGAAAAGGCCGCCAGCATCGCGACGCGAGGAATGTATTTTTGTTTTTCAGGAAAAAGAACCCAAATTCCCAGGAGAATCATCAACACGCCAAAGCCATGTGCAAAGATCTCAGACAGGTGAAAGACCTTTTGCAAGTCGCCTGGTAAAAATCCAGTTTGTAACGCTTTTGAGATAACCACGTCAAAGGGTGCCAGACATACGGCGGCTATCAGCAGGACCAAGACCACAACAAGGATCCTGGACCACGTGAATTTTGATCGGTCCCCCGTTAACTGGTTGGTTTCGGTGAGCATGCGTTGACGCTTCCAGGATTCTCATCGTGAAACAGGCTGAATGACCTAATCTAAACGAATCAGGGAATAAAAAAAAAGGTTGATTATTTGTCCGGCAGCCTTTGGGCGGTCCCTGTTGTCACCTTGTTATGGCAAACATGTTCTACGTCAGGCCTGAAAATATGGGTAAAGCGATGCTGGCAACTGGGCTGTGACAACCAGCCATGGCGGGCGAGGAGACGCCAATGATTCTGGTTCTATCAAGCGATACTCCTCAGCGATCGCTGAACGACGGTTCGAGATTATCTACAACGGGCTGCCGGACGAATCCGATGCCTCGCCAATTTGATCAATTGTTCGCCGATTGAGGAACCAGGCGATGGCCCCGACTGCTGAGGTGACCAGCAGCACGAATCGAAACGTGAAAGCGATTACGATGCCGCGTTGGTTCGTGTTCTCCCCGGCAAATGCCTGGTAGAGAAAGTCGTATGCCAATTCCATACCGCCGATGCCACCGGGCAACGGTATCGCATTTGCCGTCATTGCGATCGGTGTGATGATGAAATGCTGGCCCAGTGATGGGTGGGTATTCGTGATGGCTAATGCGACGGAAAAAATAGAGCCTGCAAAACAGACAACACAAACACTACTCAGTAGGAAGCAAAATCCGATGGCAGGCAGTTTGCGACGATAGACGATCAATACATTAAAAAAACGTTTAAACACGGGGCCCACTTTTGGCAAGTGCGTCACGCGTTTATATGATTTCGTCTTGGTGACACGGGGAGTCAACAGCAATGCGAAGAGTAGCAGGTAGCCAACGATAGTCACCACAACGATCAACCGACAAAATGCAATCAAAGCGGCCATCTTGTTGGGGTTTGCCACATTGGGACCGCTGGGAATATCAGCTACCAGGAACGCGACTGAGGCGAAGCTGAACATGGTCATCATCCCGATTAACCGGTCGGCCAGCACAGAGGCAATCGCTTCCGGCACCCGGTGCTTGACTTGCCTTGTGACATAAAAGGCGCGCAACGAATCACCACCGACGACCCCAAAAGCGAACAGGTTAAAAAAGGACCCGATAAATCCAATCCGTACTGCATCAAATACCGAAAACGGGATATCCAATGCGCGAACCATGATTCTCCATCGCAAATAACTGATGACATGCGCAGTCAGGCAGAGCAGGATGGCAACTCCCAGCCAGCCCCAATTCAGGTCCTCCAGGGATAGGTCCTGAAATTGGTTGGTTTTCCAGGCGGTAAAGAAAAGGTATCCCAGGATGCCCAAAGACATCAGCACCTTGAAAATCAGAATGCCGGTTTTTTTGCTCACGGCTGAGGGTCCTGACGAGTTGCTCGAGTGGCAATAAATACATCCAGATACTCCGTAAGCGGTTCTTCGGGAGTCAGCCAGTTGTCTTCATACATCCCGCTAATGACAAAACCGGCATCAATTTGGCCACCAATCTGATCCGTCAATGTATGCCCAAATTCCATCGGTTCATTTTCATCCATCAGTTTTTGGCGGTTCTCGGCAGACATGTCGCGAAGGTCAGAATAGGGGATTCCATGTTTTACAACCAGATTGCCTTTTTGCATCTCAAAGGAATCGAATAGATATCGCACCGGATTATTAAAACCGGACAACAGGTGACCACCCGGTCGTAAGACTCGAAACGCCTCTTGCCAGACAGGACGGATCTGCGGGACAAAACAATTGGAGCAGGGGTGGATAATCAGATCGAATGCCTGGTCGTGGAAGTCGGACAGGTCATCCATCTGTCCCAGAACGGTTGCAATCTCAAGCCCTTCGCGCTGCGCAACCAGTTGATCCCGCTGCAGTTGAGCTGGGCTGTTATCCAGTGTGGTTACATTGGCTCCGGCCGCCGACAAGATGGGTGCCTGCTGTCCACCACCACCGGCAAGGCACAGAACGTCCGCTCCTGAAATCGAACCCAACCACTGCTGTGGAACAGGTTTTTCCGGGGTCAATACGATTTGCCAATGCCCCTGTCTGGCTTGTTCGATTGTTTCACTGGAAACGGGAACCGTCCATTGGTTGTCGTTGGAAGCCAAATGGTCCCAAGCCTTGCGGTTGTAATCTACCAGTTCACGCCGATGCATCGTATGAGACCTTAACTGAAAATGGCCGTACTGGCAGTGAATCCGTGTAGAAAATTCTTGCCGCCTACAGAACCTAATTCTCCCGCGGCGAAGAAGCCGGCAATCTTGTCGGTACCCAGTGTTTGCCTTAGCAGGGCGGCGTCGTGATGGACGTCTGGAAACATGTGGGTCCCTCGGCCGTTACAGGTAAACAGGATTGCAGACTTGGGATGAACTTCGTTGACCTTGTTTGACAGTAGCTGCTGCATTTCTGCATCGGCCGTTTCGTGATCGCGAATGTGGAATTGCACCGTTTGGCCAACCGGTATGTAATCAGCCACCATAATCCCTCCCGTTTCGGTATCCAACGAGATGACATTGCGAACAAGAAAATCACCGTATCCGAACTGGTCTTGATACTCACTGATGGCGCGTCCGACGTGTAGTCCAGATTCTATCATCCGTTGTTCACGGGTTGGCAGTGTATCAAAAATCTTTTTCAATTTGACCAGCGCCGGTTCTCCACCCAGTTGGTAAAGAATATTCCTTTCCGATTGGGTTACGATCATCGGTTCACCAATCGGGCGGCAGCCCTGGGAGACGACCGTTTGTATGTAGTTCGTTCCGGACGTCCTTATCACGACCGCACCTTTTTGGAATGTTTCCGAATTAAGAAGCAACCGGGATTCGTCGGGGCTCAAGGCACCGCTGGCCATTCCACCCAGGATCTCGACGTCCGGGCGATCTTCGTTAAATCGCTCCAACAAACCGTCCATTGGAAATTCGAATGGTTCAGCGATAGCAATTAGTTTGGACTGGGCAGGCCAGGGGCCGCTTATTTCATCGGGCCAACCCACGATCGCTCCACCGTCGGAACTCCGCTCAAATTCCAGGTGCATGGGAACCAGGTCGCAGCCAGGAAGGTGGGCGGTCCAGATGACAAGGCACTTTTGTTCTTCGTATTCACGATCATGAGCAATGGCTGTTTCGCATTTGCAACCAACAACATTCGTTGCATTCAATACGCCCTGGATGCGAGGCATGTAGAGATCAAAGTCGTCGGTTGAGTAGCCGGCTGCAAAAACGACCGCCAGATCGATGGAATCGCTGAATCTTGCTGTCAAGTCTTGGCAAACGTTCGTGGCCGCTGAGTCCAGAGAATCCGAAGTGTCGACTGAAACTGCGTAATTTGATGAGGATTCCATGGGGCTCCATAAAGGAAATACGAGATAACAAGTTCAAAGGCCTGTTCAACGCTTGGATATGATAACCCAACCGGAAATACTTGGTAATCTGTAGATGGAACTGCTGACGGGCAAAATAATTTGCCAAAAAATTGACCGATAGGAGGGCGATTGGGAACTTGCCCTTTAAAATTGGCGTCATGAAGTGGTTGATTTGCATTGAATCCAGGATCGCATTTTGGAATGGATAGGAAAGGGAGAATGCCGTTCGTGCGCCGAAATTACCTGTCACTATCACTGTTTTTCATTCCCCCCCTTCTGCTGTTGGCAGCCTTGGATTTCGAAAATCCGCCAATTCCTGTCATTCACCTGTCGAACATTCCATTTGAAGTCAGTCAGCCTGGTTTTTCCGGCGAGGCATGTTTGTCGATGTATTTGCAATCGTGCGGTTACGACATTTCCCAAGAGCAGGTTTTCAGCCGTTCCGGACTCGATCCTTCCGAGGGGCGAGGTTGTCAAACGGATGAGTTAATTCGGACGGCCCAGTATTTTGGATTAGACCCCGGGCCGGTATGGCATTCTTTTCAAATCAACAATCGCCAGGCCAATCTGCATGAAATCTGGCAAGACACGCTGCAAGATTTAAAAAATCAACAACCTTCTATTTTTCGCATCCTCCAGGATGGTCAGGAAACGTTTGTTTTGCTGACGGGCTATGATCCCGAGACAGACAAAGTTGTTTTTCATGCCCCGCAGGACACGATCGGAAAGAACCGCAGGCAGGATCGAAGCGTGTTTTTAAACCGTTGTATGGCTGGGCCAACAGGTCAGCAGTTAACGCTTGTCCGATTGGAATTGAATTCCGGCAAGGGGTTGTCATTGCAAAACAACGATGACGGCTTTTCGGATGCGGATTTTGCAAAACACGTTCGGAAACTCAAGCAGGATCTACCGCCTGGAGACTTCCGGGTGGTTGTCGAAAAACCGTTTGTCGTGATCGGCGACGAGTCGTTAGCCAAGATTAAGCAACGTACCAAGCACACGATCAAGTGGGCGGTTGATCGCCTGAAACAGGATTACTTTTTAAAAGACCCCGACCAGATCGTCGATATTTGGCTTTTCAAAGACAAAGCGAGTTACGAAAAAAATGTCGAATTGCTGGTTGGATATCCGCCGACCACCAAATTTGGTTTTTATTCTTCACACCATCATGTTCTGGTCATGAATATTTCGACCGGTGGGGGCACCCTGGTTCATGAGATTGTCCATCCATTTATCGAGAGTAACTTTCCTGGTTGCCCCTCCTGGTTCAACGAAGGATTGGCCTCTTTATACGAGCAATGCCGGGATCGGGAGGGCCATATCTGGGGCAGCACTAATTGGAGACTGCGGGGACTGCAGGGCGCGATTGAAAGCAAGCGGGTTCCATCATTCAGAGAATTGTGTGGTACCACCCGCGAACAGTTTTACCACGAAGATCCCGGAACCAACTACTCTCAGGCAAGGTACCTCTGTTACTACCTTCAGGAAAAAGGACTGCTACGGAAGTACTATAAGGCGTTCCGCGCTAACGTTGCGCAAGATCCGTCGGGCTACGAGACGCTTAGCGAAATCCTCGGCCAACCCGATATGGATGATTTCAAAAAGAAGTGGGAGGCCTACGTAATGAAATTGCGTTTTACTCAATAACAGGTTTACGACTTTGGATTACCTGTTCCTGATTTCAGACAGATGCGATTTCAGATTTTCTTTTTGAGAGGGATTGTCACAAAGCTTGATCGCTTTGCGCAAATTGATTCGCGCGACTCTGAAATCCTGTTTCGATTCCGCAATCGTGACCAAATCAAGCAGGGCATTGAACTCGGCTTTCTTATCTTCTTGCCGTTTCAACCGCTGCGCTTTGATGGCTGCGACACTCACGTCACCCGTTTGGGCACTACTGTCGGGGTTGCTATAGGTGCGGCTTGTCTCGGTATACGTTGGTTCGTCTGCTGGCGGACCCGCGGTAAGATCGGTCCCACTTTGAATTGCCCGGGTCACTGCATTGTCCATGAAATACGGTGGTCGACGTTGGAACCCATTGCCACTGACCGGGATGATGCCTGTCACAAATGGCCGATAAGCCCCGCTACTGATTGAACCGCCATGGCCATTTTGGACCACCAGGCTGGGAGTTGTCGTGGTCATGGAACGGGAACTGCCTTGGCCAAAATCGAAACCCAGCGAGAATCCACCACCACCGCGGTTAAGATAATTAAATCCAAACCTTGCATTGGCAGCCGGGTCGTATCCGCCGTATTGAGGGATGGCACTCCCCATTCCTCCCTGACGAAAAACAAGATTGCCATTGGGAGTGAACTGGCCATTGGGCCCAAGTCCAACGACGCGTGAACCTGGCCCGCGGCCGCCTGGCAGGCTGAAGCCAAAATTGACGCCGAGGCGTTCGTAATAGGAATCCCTGGTCGTGGTGAAGGGGGTTGAAACGCCGATCTGTTGAGCCACAAGAGTGCGAGTCGGAAATACCATGCCGACTTCGAAATGCCAGAAACAGATGACGGTGATCAGTGGCACGAGCCTGCCAAATTTGCCGTGAAACAGATGTTGAAAAATACTGACTGGTTGCTTCATGGTCGATTTCAAGTTGGCCAGCATAGGTATCCCTTTATGACTTTGGAAAAAATCACATGAAAAACAGTGAGCCGCGCTGATTCACCATGATTTTATGACAGCACTTGAGCCAAGGTCAACGATTGCTATTGAAGATTCGCCTGATTATTAAAATGATATAGTCGATTCAGAATCGGACCAGTGGGAAAACCGGGTCTTTAACCCGCCCGGATTTCCAACGTAAACGGTCAGCCAGGCCGTTGATGTCTTCCCCGCTCACTGCTGGATTGACGTGGTTTTTTAACGAAAAAAAATTAAGGTGCAAAATGGACTTTGCCCAACTTGCGGAATATGCCAATCACGGTTTGACTTGGGTCGGTTTTGGAACCATTGTCGGTCTGGCCGCCAAAGCCGTAATGCCGGACCGGGATCCGGGTGGTCCGATCGCATTGTTGATGATGAGTATTACCGGGTCGCTGATCGGATGTGCGTTACTCAGGTATTTTTTTCCTGCCCAACCAATCGAGCCGGTCAGTTTGATGGGATTTGCTTTTGGCAGCGGCGGGGCATTTGCATTGCTGGTACTGTACCGGGTTTTGGGCAGACACATGGCGCATGAGATGGATAGCGTTCGACATCGCCGCCAACGCCGTCGCCAGCGTTTCTACGAGGTGTATGAGGAGTGAATCGCTCCGATATTCCAGAAGAAAGTGTCCCGGCGTGATACTGCGGGGACTCATCCGGTACCGCTTGCCAAACAGGACATTCAAACTCCCTGTTGGCGTCTTCGACGAATTCGTTCGCTGACTCGGTCAAGCAAATCCCGCTCCTCGGGTGACAGGCTGGTAATTCCTTGACGATGAAGTTTCTTGAGAACGTCGTCCACTAACCCCTCTTCCTCCTGGGCCAGTTGGAATTCCAACAGCTCGCGCTCTTCCTGCTTTTCAATCAACCACTGCGAATAGGTGGCCTGATCGGACTCGGCAAAATCAAATAACGATGAGTCGCTATAGATGGATTCGTAGTCAAGTTCGTCGAAATCATCCCAGTCTTCATCCATTCTCGACTGTTCCTTTTCATACGAATACCTGGCGGCGAAAATGATTGTGATGCCTGCCATCATCAACAGCACCGATGGCGGGATTACCGCTCCACTCAACTGCGATTTCAGAAACCAGGCAAGACCGATAAGCGTCAGTCCAACAGCGTGGCCAAAAACCATTAAGGCAGATTCTCGACGGATCGACGGCAGTTCCGGGTTGACCCACGTGATGACGGCTCGCAAGATCGGCTGCCCGTCAAACGGATAGCAGGGTATCAGGTTGACGATCATGATTTGAAAGTTCACCCAGGTAATGATCTTGGCCAGGGAGACTGCCCAATCCGTTCCAGCTGCAAGTGTGTTTGGATAAAACGGATTAATCAATTCCGTCAACGATTCAACATTGCTGGTGCGAAGCAACAATGTCGCGCCCAAAGCAAATATAACACCGTTGGCGAAAGGACCGGACAAGTACACCAGTATTCGGTCGCGAGGGGCAGCGACTATCTCTAAATCCGAATTGCCTCCCCAGGGTGTCAGCACGATATTGTTGACATGCCCGCCCAGATTGGACAGCGTGAACAGGTGCGCCAACTCATGAAGAATTACGCTGAATAAAACGACAAGTGAAGTTGCGAATGCGGTTCCCAGCAGGTCCGATCGTTGACCCAGGTAATACCATTGCACGCAAAAGATTGTGGCAACAAACAGGAAAAACAGCATGTGCACCCGGACCGGGATGCCAAACCACCGTCCAACGCTCGAGCTCCAGCAATAGTTGTCGTTCATCCTTAAATCCGCTTGGTTGCTGTTCGGTATTGAAGAATAACCGCAGTGGCAACACTGCCCGTATTCTGTCGTTTGAGAAATTGACTTCCACCGTTTCTATTATTTTAAAAAGCTTGGAAAAATCCATCAATCATGCGCATATTGAAAAATTTCCAATCAATAAAACTGATTTGGTGACGGTGTGTTCCGGTAAATGTTAAGAATAGCACGCCGGCCCAACTGGCTGTTGTTCGGTTATTACCGAATAGAATCGTCTAACGCTGGTACAGCTGGTTCTGAATCTGGTCGGGAGACGAAGGAAATTCGCCCCTTTGATAGTGCCAATTTCGACTAACGGGTCTCAATTTTGAGTCGATGGGCCATTCCTTGAACGGCGCGCGGCCAAGTAATTTGACCAGCTTGTCGCTGTTCATCGTCACATTGCCGGCTCGCGGTGGCAGCGGTCCGGCTTCGAGACGGTAGCACCCCTGTAACAGGTCGGGGTCGTAGCCACCGACCGCATTGACAATCTGAGCGATCTCATACAGCGACACGTTCCTCGGTCCGCCGGCGTGAAACAGGCCGTCGACATGGCCTGCGATCATCTCTTCAAACACCTCGTTAAGGCATTCAACGTAGGTCGGTGATCGGACCTCGTCGTAGTACAGGGTCGCCGGCTTGCCTTGGACAAAGCGGGATTGTATCCAATCAATCGCCCCGGCGTGGCCGCTGAAACTACTGCCCATTGGCAACGATATTCGCAAGATGGCCGACTGGGGCCGACGTTGAACGATCAACTGTTCCGCTTGAACCATCGTTTTTCCATAAACGGTGACTGGATCTGTGAGCGCGAATTCATCGTGACCACCCGCACCGGTTCCTGAAAAAACCAAATCAATTGAAACGTGTAACAACCTGATCTCCGACTTGGACAGGGCATCCAGCAGAGACTGAATCGCAACCACGTTGGCGCGATGCGCCATGGCGGGGTCCAGTTCGCAGTTTTTCAGCGCGCAGCTACCGCCGCAATTCAACACCGATTGGATGTTCTTTGATTGAATAAATTGTGCAACGGCACGGGTGTCCTCGAGGTTGACGCCAATGATGCCAGGTCCCGACAGCGGCCAGTTATTGACCGGTCGCTGACCGTAAACGGAAGGACCATACTTCTGTCGGAAATAGGAAAAGGCATTAAAGCCGGCAACACCGGCGATGCCGGTTACCAATAATGGAAGCCGGCCGTTTTCTTCCAGCTGGCGGCCGAATCGTTCCAAGTTCGAGAAATACGGTGGTTGCGATACAGACGGTTTCATTAAAGGCCGTTTGTGTTAAAAGTAATTTGTTGTGTGAGTCCATAATTATCCTGTCGAACCCGTTTTAGTGAACCCAACAAAGTATGATAGAAAGAACAATTGTGTTAAGGTGAAATTCGGGTTGGTTACCTTAGTTCTGGAAGACGATTGATCAAGTTCAAGACAAAAATCTGTGGTGTTACTTCGATAACGGACGCCCAGTCGGCGATGGAATCCGGTGTGGATGCCATCGGATTGAATTTTTTTCCATCCAGTCGGCGATTTGTCACGGTTGAGCAGGCAGCCAGGATTACACAACAAGTGGATCCCAACGCCGTGGTTTTCATAGGTGTGTTTGTCAACCGGCCCATGGAACAAGTGATCGAGATCTCGGCTCGGGTTGGCCTGGATGCGATTCAATTTCATGGAGACGAGACGGTTGAAATGGTCGATCTCATCCAGCAGCCCGTTATTCGTGCGATTCGCGTTCGCGACCAGGAATCAACCCAATTGGAGATAGAACGTTGGACGGATGCCGGCGCTGCGGCGATCCTGTTGGACGCGGATGGGGGTCGAGATTATGGTGGGACGGGCACGATGATTGACTGGCAACAGGCAGGCCAGTTGTCCTGTACCGTTCCTCTCATTTTGGCCGGTGGATTGACTCCGGACAACGTCTGCCAGGCGATTGCGGCTGTCCGGCCTGATGGCGTTGATGTGGCCAGTGGGGTTGAGTTGGAACCGGGCCGAAAGGATTTGGATTTAATGCGGGAATTTGTCGCCAACGCACGTCAGGAATTGGGCTAAATCTACCGTAGTGAATCGACCCTGTTTCACGTGATACCAATAGGCGGTCCAATCCGCCCTCCCGAAGCCCCTTTCCCGATGGTTTTTGGGGTAAAACAAATCGCAAGACATTGATCTTTTTCAACCCAACAGCTTATGATTGGATGCTTGGCTGTGAAAAACAGTGTTGAGTTACAGTTAGAGTTAAAAAGAAGCTAATCAAAATTACATATTGCCACCCGTTCTTGAAGGAGATTTAAAGTGGCCAACGTTGAAACTGAGCGATTACCATTTAAAGTCGCAGATATTTCCCTTGCTGACTTTGGACGTCGAGAAATCGTCCTCGCTGAAAATGAGATGCCCGGTTTAATGGCACTCCGCGAGAAGTATGGTGAATCCAAGCCGTTAAGCGGAGCCCGCATTGCCGGATGTCTGCACATGACGATTCAAACGGCCGTGTTAATCGAGACGCTGGTTGAACTCGGCGCAGAGGTAACCTGGTCGAGTTGTAACGTTTTCTCGACCCAGGATCATGCGGCAGCTGCCATGGCAGCCTCTGGTATTCCGGTTTACGCCTGGAAGGGGATGACGGAAGAAGAATTTGATTGGTGCATCGAACAGACTCTTTTCTTTCAAGATGGGCAGCCATTGAACCTGATTCTGGATGATGGTGGTGATTTGACGGCCATGGTTCACAACAAGTTTCCCGAGCTATTGAGCGGGATTAAAGGCTTGTCGGAAGAAACGACGACGGGCGTCCATCGGCTGTACCAGATGTTCGAGCGCGGTGAACTAAAAATGCCGGCCATCAACGTAAATGACTCTGTTACCAAAAGTAAATTTGACAATCTTTATGGTTGTCGTGAATCGTTGGCCGATGGCATCAAACGCGCTACGGATGTCATGATCGCGGGCAAGGTCATTGTTGTTGCTGGCTATGGTGATGTGGGCAAAGGTTGTTCCCATTCAATGCAGCGCTATGGCGGTCGTGTCATTGTCACCGAGATTGATCCCATCAATGCGCTACAGGCGGCGATGGAAGGATTTGAAGTTACCACGATGGAAGAAGCGGCTTCGCAGGGTAATATTTTTGTGACCACCACGGGTAATAAAGACGTCATTACCGGTGAACATATGACCAAAATGCGTCACGACGCCATTGTTTGCAATATTGGCCATTTCCAGAACGAGATCGACGTTGCCTGGTTGGAAAAAGAAGTCGCCGAGGGGCGAGTTTCCAAAGAGGAAGTCAAACCCCAGGTGGATCGCTATACGTTCGCCGATGGTACGTCGATGTTGCTGTTGGCCGAAGGGCGATTGGTCAATTTGGGTTGTGCGACGGGGCACCCTTCGTTTGTGATGTCCAATTCGTTCACTAATCAGACGTTGGCACAAATTGCCTTGTGGTCGGAAGACGACCAATATGATATCGGGGTTCACTGTTTACCCAAACAGTTGGACGAAGAAGTGGCCCGACTGCATTTGGACCAACTCGGCGTCCGGTTGACCGAACTGACGCCCGAGCAAGCTGAGTATATCGGTGTGCCGGTGGAAGGTCCCTACAAACCGGAACACTACCGATACTAGACTAGACTGAAAATCGGGTTTCCATGATGAACACCGCACTCCCGAGTGCGGTGTTTTTTTGCGCTGCCAATTGAATTGCACGACTGGGAGACGCAAAACCGTTTAGAAGCGTTTTGGAGCCGGTTCGGTTTCTCTTGGATCCGTTTTGGCGACGGTCGTTGCGGCTGAAAAACAGAAACTTGGAGCTGGCATCTTTTTTGCTAGCTGCCTCCCTTTGACATTGAGCAATTCCTGCGGGATAGTGGCAGCGTAGTACTTATTGACGGTAGGACACCGATATAACAGGTTTTCCAAGATGGCAAATATACAGGCGCTTCCCGGTTTGCGATACGATTTGGGTAAGATCGGCGCGTTGAGTGACGTGGTCGCCCCACCCTACGATGTGATCAACAGTGAATTTCAAGATCAGCTGTACGAATTGCACCCTAACAATGTCATTCGTTTGATCCTCAATCGGGGCGATGCTCTAACGGGTGACGAGACGATTTACACGGCCGCGGCCAAAGAACTGAAACAGTGGAGGCGCGACAAGATTCTGAAAGAGGACTACCCGTCCGCCGTTTATGTGTATCACCAGACCTTCATGAATGAGGGCGAGACAATCACCCGTCGAGGGTTCATGTCTCGCGTTTTAATAGAGCCTTTTGGTGAGGGGAAAATTTATCCTCACGAGGAAACCCATTCAAAAGCCAAGGAAGACCGTTTTCGCCTGATGACCGCTTGCCAGGCCAATCTGAGCCCCATCTTTGGTATCTATCCGGACGAATCCAATCAAGCACAGGAGATTCTGGAGGCCGCTATTGACGATACGACGCCGCTTCAGGCGCGGGATCATCTGGGCGTCGAACATAAGGTTTGGCTGGTGACGGATCCAGCAGCCATTGCCAAGGCCGCCCAGGTGATGGGCGAACAACCGGTCTATATCGCAGATGGCCACCACCGATACGAAACGGCCTGTAATATTCAAAAGGCGAAAGCCGATGCGGGCCAATTGGAACCGAATGACCCGGCCAATTACGTCCTGATGATGAATGTCAGTATGTTTGACCCGGGAATGATCGTGTTGCCTACCCATCGACTGTTCCGCGGTCTTCCACCGATCGAATCGAATGAACTAATCCAACGTCTGTCCATTGGTTTCGACTGTTCCGTAGTAGGGCAAGGAGTGGAACTGGCCGAACAGGTATGGCAGGACATTGAACTCGAGGATCTGCAATCGACTCTGGGGTTTTATTGCCAATCCGATGATACCTGGGTGATGGCCCGGATGAACCCGCAGGGGCGCCAGTTGATGAATGAATTGGCACCGAACCAGTCCGAGGAATGGCGATCGTTGGGTGTGGCGATCCTGCACAATCTGATCATGGACAAGGTGTTGGATAAACCCGATTTGCCCTCGCCCCTGTATGCTCATTCGACGAGTGAAGTAGTAGAGAACCTCAACAGTGGTGACGCGGCAGGTCGCGATGCAACCGGGCAACAAGGCTCGGGAAAACCGTTCGAATTGTGTTGCCTGGTCATGCCAGCCAGCCTAGAGCATGTCAAAGCGATCTCCGAGGCGGGCGAACGAATGCCAGCCAAGAGCACTTATTTTTATCCTAAAATGTTGAGTGGATTGGTGATTAACCCGATCGGATAGACCTGTCACGATTGGGTTGTGTTGCGCTTCATGGACGGCCGGGGCTGTCTGTTATCAATGGGTTTCACGTGAAACAAAAACCATCCTGACGGTATTTGGCCGGGTGTGTTCCAGCGACACCTTTTGATGGTTGCCAGGAACGACAGGCTGGGGACATTTCCACCGCTCGAATCTGCAAAACCACCAGTTGCCGTTTGGCTATAATGCGAGAGCAAAAATGGTGCTCGTTTCACGTGGAACAGGCACGCTGAAACTTGCAGACCAGCTTGGCGACACCCTCATTCGATGGAACCAGACCGGCAACTCGTCGGATGACGCTTTGGTGCCGAATTAATTTCAGCCGGTTGTTGATTTCATTCGCTTTCGCCGCTCGATCGATGGGGATTTGGAGGGGGTGTCATTCCTGTTTTTCCACAGGACGTATCTTTCGGTTTTGGCGCAAGTCAAATGGGCCACCGGTCGACCGACCGGTAGTTGCTGTGAATGTCGTTGCCCCTTGAACGCCATCCCGGGGGCATCCCTCATCGCACCGTGAAAAGCGGATGGTTTTGGGCAGGGCCTCCCTTTAACACCAAGACCAAAAAAATGACTAACGGGCTGTCAAAAAAGGGGAAACGGCCATAAAAAAAATTGGGGGGGGCGGGTCGCGGTGGAATTGCTATCATTTGCGTCATTGCGGGGTCACCACGTGTTATTTGTCGATTTTTAACGAGTCAAAACGTACTGTCCGATCGTCTCAAGGGCTCCGTTGACTGAGAGCAACCCTCCTTGGGCTGGCAGCAAGCCACGGATTGGCATTTTATGGGGGAACCAGAACTGCTAATTAATTGTTTGAACCGCCGTCGTTAGGCCAGTTTTCGCAATAATCCTATCGAACCTTTCCGCAGAAAATGTCCCGCACTCTATGTATTGCAAATCAAAAGGGCGGCGTCGGTAAAACGACGACGGCGATCAATTTAGCGAGCGGATTGGCGATGTCCGGGAGTCAGATTCTTTTGATTGATTTGGACCCACAATGTAACGCGACGAGTGGGATTGGATGTAAGCCCGTGGGCAGACACCCGCTGTTGGAGCAGGTTCCGATCCGTCAAAACGCGGTCGATACGAATTGTGAAGGCCTGCAATTGCTGCCTGGAAGCAGGTCTTTTAAGGACGTTGACCTGCTAGCACGCGATGTTGGGTCCGTTTGTGAGCGGGTCGTGAGCCAATTGGAGTCCGGAACCGGTTTGTACGATTTTGTGGTGATGGATTGCCCTCCATCGCTGGGAGCACTGACCCAAACCGCTTTGGCCTGTTCCGATGAGGTTTTGATGCCGATTCAATGCGAGTATTTTGCAATGGAGGGCCTCACTCAGATGATTGAATTGGTACGCGAAGTGATACGAACCAAAAATAACGCACTCGAGTTTGGCGGCATCCTGTTGACGATGTACGACGCCGAATTGGAATTGACAGTGGAAGTAGATCAGCAAGTACGGGATTTTTTTGGGGAAATCGTGTTTGATACGGTCATCCCGCGGGACGTGAATATCAGCGAAGCCCCGAGTCATGGTCAAAATATCATGGACTATTCGCCCAGATCCAGGGGCTGTCGATCTTACATTGAATTATGCATGGAGGTGTTGGAACGTGACTAGGAAAAAGAGACTAGGCAGAGGCTTGGAGGCATTGTTGAGCGCTGGCAACTCGATTACGTCGTCGCCTGAACCGATGGTAACCATCCAAACCGAAGTGGCGACCGACCCCGAGATGAAGCAGGCAGAAGCTGCGGAAACCAGCGATATAGTGCATCTAAACGTTTTCGAAATTGAAGATAATCCTTTTCAACCCAGGCGGGAATTTAGTGAATCAGAAATTGCATCGCTTTCGGAAAGTTTAAAAGAACACGATATTCTGCAGCCAATCTTAGTGAGAATTGTAAACAACCGTTATCAACTCATATCCGGTGAACGGCGATTAAGAGCGGCCGTTCAAGCAGGTTGGAAAACGATTCCCGCCAGGATTCGTGTGGCGAATGATCGGTTGGTTTCCGAATTGGCGATCGTGGAGAATCTGCAACGAAAGGACCTTAACCCGATTGAAAAGGCACTTTCGTTTCGGCGGTATATTGATGAACACGCATGTACGCAGGAAGAACTGGCGGGCCGATTGAAAATTGACCGCTCAACCCTGGCCAATCTGATTCGTCTGTTGGAGCTTCCAAGAGAAGTTCAGAAGGCATTGAGCGAGTCGAAATTGTCCGCCGGTCACGCTCGTGCGCTGCTGCCGTTAGGAGAAGAACATCAACAAATTCAGTTCTGTGACAGGATTCAAACCGAACGTTTAAGCGTTCGTGATACAGAGCGAATGGTCGCAGAACGGATCGAATCCGAGGATGCTCCGGAGCATCACAACGGACGAGTTCGTCGCCCCCGTAGTCACCAGATGGATACGATGGAACAAGCTCTCAAGTTGGCCTTGGGGACAAAAGTTAAAATCAAAGCGGGCAAACGGGGCAAAGGCTCCATCGTCATTGATTTTGCTAATGGGCAGGAATTTGAACGACTCAACGATCTGTTGACGGGCCGGACCGCACAAGGTAAACGGGCAGCTTAGGGCTGGCAATCGAGTTCGGCGGAGAAGTTGGGTAGCTGGAAAGCCCCCAAAAACGTGGGGCAAACCGGCCGGAAAAGGTTTTGGTTTCACGGGAAGCCCAATTGCACATAAAAGGAGGTTTCGGTAGCATGGCGTACCCGAGCGAGTGGCATATTGCCTGCTTTTTCGATATGTCGTGAGTTGTTAACAGCTGATTTCAATTCACAAGGACGATCCGGGGTGTAGCGCAGTCTGGCTAGCGCACCTGCTTTGGGAGCAGGGGGTCGAAGGTTCGAATCCTTTCACCCCGACTTTCAGCTTTCCGTGGCGTACCATCATTTGGCAATACCTTAATGGATTCCCCATTATTTTTCGACGATTTTGAGGTTGGCCAAAAGTGGGTGAGCCCTCGTCGTACGGTTACGGAAACAGATGTTGTCGGGTTTGCCAATATGACGGGTGATTTCAATCCACTGCATGTGGATTTCGATTTCGCTTCCAAGAGTCATTATCGTCAGCCGGTGGCACACGGCCTACTCGGTTTATCATGGGTGGCCGGGCTTGGCAGCTTCTTTCCAAGTATTAATACGTTGGCCTTTGTTGCGGTTCGAGATTGGGAGTTTCAGCGACCGATCTATTTCGGTGATACGGTATATGTGGAAACCGTTTGCAAATCGAAAGTTGTATCCGGTCGAAGAGCCGGTAAAGTGACCTGGCTTCGAACCTTGATGAACCAACGGTCCCAAATCGTGCAGCAAGGTATTTTCGAAACCTTGGTGGCGATTCAACCGAAATCGAGCAAAGTTCATTTTCGGCAGGTGGACGAATCGGCCAGTCCGAGCGAATCCGTCAATACAACCAGCGGCCTGGGCAAACAGTAAGCGGTGGTTGTTGCTTTGACAGCATGTCTAGACGCTGTCTCTTTCTTTTCTGTTTCCCGGCGATCCGGATAATCCGAAGAATCGTCAGAACTTCACTCAAGCACGATATTTGCTGGGTCGATCTTGATTAGGAAGTACTGTATCTCAAGGGAGGTATGCGCCGGTGCATGCATACGGTTGTCGACATGGTTGCCAACAGGCCAAAAAAACACTCGATTCGTGATAAGACCTATTCAAGGGTTTTTCGTCGACGTCGATTCAGGGCATTGATTGTCAGTGGATTGGCTGTGTTTGTTGGTTGTTGCGTTGTTCTGTCATTTGGTGTCGATGGGTTTGAAACGACTACCGAACTGACGTTTCAGACCAGGGATGAAGGTGATTTAACCAGTGACTTGCGAAAAATTGTCAGGGAAAACCTGGATGATTCCTCGATTAAATCCGTTTTGGCGGTCGTTGCCAATCAGGCATTGCCAAGTCCTGGCGACTCGTCTTTGCTGGATCCACGAGCGATCCGGTTGGGCATATCCTTCCAGGTCCAGAAACATGTGACCGATCCAATTTATCGGATTAGTCTCTCGTTGACCGGGGACGGGTCGATGGAGGAGTCCTTGTTGCTCGATAATCTGATTTCAAACATCAGCGATCAATTGTTGCAGGGGACGGCTGCCGCGGACCGAAGATGCGAGATTGAAAAACAGGCCAGCTTGTTAGCCAGTGGTTTTGATGTCCAGAGTTCCTACTATGACCGTGAATGGTTGAACATGGAAGCAAGCCTGGGGCAGCTGGACCAGGAGTTGAGTACGTTGTACACGCAGCTGAAAGCCCGACGTCCGTCGGTTAGTGGAAATTCGGCTCTGTTCGTCAAAACGGATGTCGTAGCTGAGTTGCAATCGCTACTGGATCAAATCAAGGATGGAAGGCTCGTCCATTCCGAGCTGCCGGATGGAAATGGAGTCTTGGACCCGGTTTCATTTGCAGATCAACTTGGCGCCATCGAGGCGAGACTGAAAACATTGTCGGAACCCTTGAACCGGTCCGCCAGACCTTCATTTTCCAACGTCAGTCATGGGAGTCATAACGAAGTTGGAATCCTCCAGTCACTTGAAGTAATAGATGCCAGCCAACTAAAGCAACGACTTGTGAACACTCGCAATGCCGTGCAAGCAAATCTCGTGGTTCAACGTGAAAAAACAGACGAGCTGGTCTCCCTGGCAAAACGGGGTGTTGCCGGCAGTGGGATTGCTAACCAACAGATTCGAACCACCCGCCGACCGGTGGGCGGTGTGCCGGACCAAAATCTGCTGATGCTGTTTGGGATCGGCTCTGTTTTGATCGGGGTCTTTGTTGCTGTAACGTACCGGCCCGAGTTGACAGACAAGGGCTTTAGTTCCAACCAGCATATGAGTGATTTACTCGGGTGTCCCGTGGTGGCCCAGTTTAAGGCTGCCGGTGGTTTCCGGGGAAACATTGATCGATTACCGCTGGGAGTCTCCAACCGTTTTGTAACTTGTGCTGAGATTGCACTCTGGGGTGTCGTTTTGCTAACGGTAGGCACTTGTCTACTGAATCCTGTTGTCCGCGGTTCTTTTTCGGAGGACCCATTTTCAGGTTTGGCAAGATTGACGTGGATGTTTTTCATTAACTAGCAGGTTTGCCTGCGTTTAAACAGAAATCGACAGGAAGTCGCATGTACGAGCAAGTTTTTAAATTACACATTCGGCCATTTACAACGACGCCTTATGTTAAACACTATTTTGCCGCCCAGTCGATTCATAAAGCACTATCCCAGTGTCAGATATGTGTGGAAAGGGGTTCCGGTCCCGTTGTGGTCGTTGGAAATTTGGGCACCGGGAAAACGCTTTTGCTGAACCTGCTTGCCGATCAGTTCAGGGACCGGTTTCGCGTTGTCAATTTAAGTTGTGCGAGGCTGGAACAGCGGCATGAATTGTTGCAAAGCATGTTGTTCAATTTGAATCAACCCTACCGAGACATGTCAGAAGTCGAATTGCGTTTGGCATTGATTGACTACCTGAAACCGGGCGGTGAATGTCCTGGTGGTATTTTAATGCTGGTGGATGAAGCCCATCGATTGTCCTATGAATTGCTGGATGAACTTCGTTTAATCACGAACATCGTGTACGAGAGTCAGCCACGGGTGCGGATGGTAATGGCCGGAGGTTACCAGTTTGAAGAAAATTTGACGAACCCCAAACTCGAGTCGTTCAACCAGCGAATTGCCGCTCGTTGTTTCTTGGCCAACCTGGTTCGGGATGAAACCACCGCTTACGTGATGGATCATATTTTTCGAGCCGGAGGTGATGGACAGAAGATTTTTTCTGCTTGTGCGTTGGAATGTATCCACGAAACCAGTGGTGGTTGTCCGCGGGTAATCAATCAACTATGTGACCACGCGATGCTGTTGGCTGCAGCCGCTAAATTGGTCAGAATTGACAAGAGCTTGGTGCGTGAAGCCTGGGCCGATATTCAATGCATCCCGGATGCCTCAATGCCGGGTTCTGCCGTTAGCACCGTTGCAGCACCCCAGGGCCACCTCAACTCCGAGTCCTGCACCGTTGAGGAAACGGAGGATTCGGGATCAACCATCGAATTCGGTGTTCTGAATGATGAGCCATTCGAAACCGCAGAACTTGGGGAGTCGGTAAACGATCAAGGTGACTTGTCTTCGATGGAGCAGCAGGATGACCAACCTGCGACGACGGAGTTTCCGGCGGTGGCGGAAGGTTCGCAATCATTAACTGACTATGGGACATTCGTGGTTCCCGAAAGCCGTAACGCAGATGATTGTCTTGAGTTGGCCCCTCTTGAGCCTCATCTCGATTCGCCCAGCCTGCTGTCTGTTGATTCGCCCGAGAAGAGCGAACTGCCTGTGCATTCTGCGGAAGCCAATCCGACGGATCCAATGAGGAATGAAGATGCCGATTTGCATTCCCAGGAAAAATCGATGGATGTTATTGAAACTCCCCATGTCCACAGTTCGGTTGACGAAAATTTCACCGACGCTCCTTTTACGCTGAACGTTGCCGAGCAGAATATCAAGTCACTGGAAGTCACCCAGGACCATATGCGTTTACTCGAGGATTTTTGCCAATCTCGGATCGATCCGGCGCCCTGTTTAAACCCAGAATTCGACCAACACAGTATCCGGGCCGTCGAGGAGACCGCGGAAAACCGGATGGAATTCCAACAGGCAATGCCGGTTGAAACGGGGCAAGATCAGCCTTTCCATGTGTTCCAGGGTTTGACAGACGAGGCTTTGGACGAAAGCCAATCGACAAGTGATTGCGACGCGTCGCCGCCGGCCGAGGAACAGGGGATTGATGAATTGCGTTTGACCGACCACGAGTTGCATGAATTGGACTTAGTGGCAAACGCAGTAGAACGCTTGGAACGGGATCAGTCGGAAACCATGCCGATTTCGGACGATGCGAAATGCGAGGACCCGGTGGAACTGCCTGAATCGTCACTGCCAAGTTGCCATTCGGCCTCCAGCCTCTCTAGCACCGATTCGGTCGAAGTGGAATGTTCGGATTTGAATGCACTGAGTGAAGCAGAAAGACTGTTGGAACAAATTCGCTGGTTCACTGAAAGAGACCAGGGAGTTGAGGCAGAACATGCGTCTTGTGTTGAAACGGCAGGTAGGTCCGATTCGGAACCGAACGACGTGGCAAACGTCGAGCAGGCAATCGCGAAAAACCAGGGCCATCATCAACATGCAGACAACAACTCCACTGACGATGATCGGGATATGTTGGTGGTTAGTCGTTCAGAACAGCTGAATATTAACGCGGCCGAACTCGACGCCGAAGTTAGTCATGCGAACGAAAGGCCATCGACGGGTCATGCAATACGAATGGATTATCACAAGTTGTTCGAGCAACTTCGAGATGCCTGATAATAGTGCCGGCCGGGATATTGTTAGAGGTTCGAGGATTCCACGATGGATGAAAAAATCAAACCAGCTGCCTATCGCAAGAGAAAATTTCAAAGTATCCATGAGCTACTAAATTCTAAAAAGTTTACGGAACCGATAGATCCCCTGGCAGCTAGGGGAGAAATTGCGGTGGTTTCTGTGCCGGACATGAATCGGACTGCGTTTCCAGGTGCGGGTTCCTGCGTACCCGAAACAATCGACGGGCGCAATGATGGTGCAGGCGGTCAGCCGGGGTCGATGAGTCAGCCCGTCGCGGACCTGAGCGACGTCCCCGATCATTGGTTGACAGAACATGAAAAATCGGATGGCAATCGCGGCAAGCCGGGTGGTAGTGTCACGGACATCTGTCGTTCTCTTTCCGACGTTGAACCCGTTGTAAGCCAGGTTATGAGTGGATCCTTGCGAGACGATACAACGGTCTTGCTGTTTGCCTCCACAGACTGCTATTCCGACAGTGAAGGACTGGCCACTTCGATCGCTGTTTCCCTGGCAAATCGGGCTGCAAGGCAGGTCATGCTGGTTGATTCCGATTTTGAAAAAAGATATCTGACTCGAGTTTATGGCTTGGAGTTAGACCCGGGGATCTCAAATTACCTGTTTCAATCGCCACCAACGAGCAACTGGCTTTACAAAACAGATCGGGAACGTGTCGATTTCGTGCCGGTTGGCGACTTCCCGTTCCGTTCGTTGCCGGCAGAAACCAGCAATATGACATGTTGGCTCAAAGGTCTGAATAGAGATTACTCGTTTATTTGTGTTAACGCCGGAAACGCGCATGGCGCATCGATCCCATTGTGGAGTCAATATTGTGGTGGAGCGTATTTGTCGGTGAACAGGCAGCAGTCTAGCCAGGCCGTTGCATGTTCTGCCGTGGCGCGATTGCGACGACTTGAAACGAGATTACTCGGTTGCATCGTCAATTAGAATAAAGCGATTTCCCCATGCACTTTCCCGGTCCCTGGTTACTCTCGATAAGGCGGGGCGGGGTTTATTTTGATGGCGCGGCTGCTGTCCATCCCAGCTTGAACAGGAAGTTGTCCAACTCGGCAATTGTCAAGTGATACCATTTGCCGTCGTCGCGTTGGTAATTGAAAAACCCGTGCTCGGCGCCTTCATAGAGACGCAACTCGCTTACGATTCCATGGTCGCGCATCTGCTGTTGAAACTGTTTTGCCGTTTCGACGGAAACCAACTTGTCGTTGGTTCCCAGGAACACGATTGCCGGCGCATCGTCCTTGGTGATATTGTGAGCCGGTGAAAATTCCCGGTAACGGTTTCCTACTCGAGCGGTTCCCCAGCCACCGGGACCGTTGTTATAAACAGGGTTGAACAGCAGCATCGCATTCGCCCGGGCAGAGATCGATTGGTCGTCGTGAGGGTCGTCGATTCCATCGGTCGTGCCCAGGAAAGCGGCGAGGTGGCCGCCGGCTGATCCACCGCCTGCAGCAATTCGACTGGGATCGATTCCCAATGTGTCCGCATTCTTGCGAACCCAACGCAGGGCCGATTTGGCGTCTTGAATGCATCGGGTTGGTGTCTTGTCAGGTTCGGAAATTGTCGGGTCCGTTTCTTTCTTCGAGGGGCGCCCCAGGAGCCGATACTGGACCTGGACCGTGACCATTCCCAATTCGACCAAGTGTTTGCAATGTTCGTCGAACTGGCCAGGTGTTCCACCGACCCAACCACCGCCGTGGAAGAAAACGGCTGCGGCACGCTGGTCCGATGGTTTCCAGTCGGAGGGCTGGTTAACGTATAGCGACAGGTTTCGACCGTTCACCTTCTTGTAGACGTAAGATTGCTTGGCGTATTTGGGCGTCCGTGGTTTCTTGTTCGACTTTCCAGTTGATGGTTCTTGCTCCCATTGGGTCTTGCCTGAACGTCGATCTTGTTTGGGGTTTAAATCGCTTCCGGATTCCGTTTGTCCGGCCAGATTTGGAACCTGGAAAAGGCAGATCGCAATCAAAAGAAACAAGGTCGTTGAGATTTTTGACATAATGTTCGTTGCCCAAGGAATAGGTTGGCGATCAAAAAAAGACCCTACTGGTCCGGGATTTTAAAAAAAAGGTCGTCGCCGATCAGGCAATAATCTCGTCAATCAGATTCCCGCCAAATTGAGACAGCTGTTTAAATCGGCCACCGTGAAAATAGGTCAGTTTGTTATCGTTCAGTCCCATCAGGTGCAGCATGGTAACGTGCACATCTCGAACCGGATGAACATTTTCGACGGCGGATTGACCAATCTCATCCGTCGCACCGACGATCCCCGGTTTTACGCCCCCTCCGGCAAAAAACATGTTCATGGCTTTGTTGTTGTGATCCCTGCCAATCGCCGTTTCACCGCCTCGCACGGTGTTGTCGGGAGTTCGACCAAATTCACCGGTCCAGACGATCAAGGTGTCATCAAGCATGCCGCGGGCCTTGAGGTCCTTGATCAACGCCGCGATGGGTTTATCAATGGATTGAATCCTCTTCTTGTGTGCGCGTTCAATGAAGTCGTGAGAATCCCAGCCACCGGAAAAAATTTGGACAAACCGTACTCCCTTCTCGACCAACTTGCGGGCCATCAGGCACTGCCTGCCAAACGACGATGTTTCCTTGTTGTCCAGTCCGTATAGTGATTGGATATGTTCAGGTTCTTCTTCAATATTGACCACTCCTGGAACCTCCATTTGCATTCGAAATGCCAGCTCGTAATTTTCCATACGCGCCAGCAAGTCGCGATGTTGGGGGTGATTTTTCAACGACTCCTGATTCAGTTGGTTTAGAACATCCAGGTTGGCACGTTGGTGGTGCCTTGATTTCCAATCGGGTGGATTCAGATCGAGGATGGGTGAGCCTTTGGAGCGGAGTAGGGTGCCCTGGAAGTTGGCAGGCAAAAAACCATTCGACCAATTGCCGCTGCCACCCTGAGGTGCCGCCAGTTCCGTCATCACGACATAGCCTGGCAGGTTCTGGTTTTCAGATCCCAGTCCGTAGGTTACCCACGATCCGATCGCCGGGTCGCCACCTAAACGATTGCCCGTGTTCATTTGGTACAGCGCGGTTGGATGATTGACTGAGTCGACTTGGCAGCCGCGAAAAACGCATAATTCATCGGCGACCGCCGGGTCGGACAGGTGCTGGAAATGCTCGCACATCGCGATTTCATTTTGTCCGGACTGTCTGAATTTGAACGGACTTTTTACGTAAAACCGGTTGCCCCGGGACATGCCGGAAAACCTTGGCCCTTCGATTGTGAATTTGTTCAGGTGCAGTTGCTCCAGCTTTGGCTTTGGGTCAAACGTATCGATGTGGCTCGGTCCACCTTCCATGAACAGCATGATGCATGCCTTGGCCTTGGCGGCGTCTTTTTTTTGCCTCCCGCCGGGTCTGGAATCAGTATCGGCTTGGTCTGCCAGCAATCTGGAGAACGCCACGGAACCGAGTGACGACCCCAGGCCGTACAGAAAGTTCCGTCGGTTGAGTTGGAATGGATTCATTCAATCGTTCTCACCTAATAAACATAAATAAACTCGTTCGAGTTGAAGAGCAAAAGGCAAATATCAGCCAAGGCCCGCGTTCCAGGTTTGACATCCGCGGGGTGCAAATCGGGAACATAATTCTCGTAGATATCGAGGCGTTCCACGTAGTGACAGGTTTCACCCGTAAATTCCTCGACCACCGACCGTGCCAGCTCGACTGGATAGTCGCCTGGTTGGGGTGGGTTTTCGGCGTGATACCGACTCATCTTCTCAAAATGCTCGACCAGCAATTCAACCGTACCCTCGCCGGGCTGATTGAGGCCTAACAGGGCAAACCCGAGGCGAATTTGATCCTCAATTGATTCGGCTTCCTTTTCCAGTCGCGAGGCCATGGCAATCGATCGCTTCGTGATGCTGTCACTGTTCATCAAGGTGAAAACCTGCGGCGACACGCTGGCTGTATCGCGAACCTCACACGACTCGTCCGGTTTGGGCCGGTTGAAAACTTCCATCATCGGATCGGCCAGGCCGCAGATCCGATAGGCATAGATGGATCGTCGATTGCGCATCTCCGGGGTCCGGTTCGGTTGATAGGCCGGTGCGAGACTGAATTGGACCATGCGCGGAGCCAGTGCGACTTCAAGATTGATTTCGGGTCGAGCGGGTAAGCCCCCAACACTTGGATTCAATTCTCCCGAAGCGGCCAACAGCGAATCACGGATTTCCTCGGCCGACAGGCGTCGCGGCTGAAAGACGGTCAGCAGATCGTGGTTGGGGTCCGCCGCGTCCAGTTGCTTTTTGTCTGGATGGGTGGTCGAAGCCTGATAGGCTGCTGATGTCATGATCAGGCGGTGAAGTCGTTTGATTCTCCAGCCGTGATCGACAAAATCTTCGGCCAGCCAATTGAGCAAGTCCGGGTGAGTTGGTTTCTTGCCGGTGGCGCCAAAATTGTTTGGATTTCCAGCTAGACCTTTGCCAAAATGATAATTCCAGATGCGATTGACGATCGACCGCTTGGTCAATGGGTTGTCTTTCTTGGTAATCCATCTCGCCAATGCAATTCGACGTCGGTCCGTTACCTTGGGTAGCGAATAGGGATCCTCCTGGTCGCCGTGGTATGTTGAAACTTGCAAGGCACTCAAGACACCCGGGGTGACTTGCTGCCCCATCGCCTCAACGCTTCCGCCCTCGTAAATATGCGAAGTTGGCATGGTCTTGTGTTTTGCCATCAGCTTCTTGTTCTTTGGGTTGGGTGGCCGAAGCATTCTCGAGTTGACCAGGATGTCACCACCGTAATAAACGGATTGAGCCAGAGGTTGAAAGCGTTCCAGCCGTCGTGTCCAGATCCTCGATTCACCTTCGCGAACTTTCAGGACGCCCTCCTCCTCACTCGTCAACCCGATAAACCTGGGCGGTATTTTGGCCGCTTCGTTTTCGTCGAAGAATTTTTGTCGGCCCAAAATCTGGCGTTTGTTGAACGGTACGTATTGGTCGGCAATCCCGCGTTCCTCATACCATTTCCTGGCGGCTACCTCTCGCTTGGCATAGAGTTTTTCTCGTTCCTTTGTCGAATAGTCGAGCAGCGCCTCGACGTGTGTGCGTTCCTCGCTAAAGGCGGCTTGATTTTCCCCAGGCAGCAACGCGGCTTTCATTTCGGCCGGCTGGGTGGTCGCCAGCGCTGCGTAAAACCGGTAATAGTCGCGTGTTGGAATGGGGTCGGACTTGTGGTCGTGGCATTTGCAACACCGCAATGGAACGGAAAGAAATGTTTGGCCAATCGAATTCACCATGTCGTCCAGGTAGTTCTGACGACTGACTCGTTCGGGCGACATGGCCGTATGTTCCCAAGGTCCCATTCTCAAAAAACCGGTGGCTACCTGCGCTTCGGCAGGAGCGATCGTGTAACCATTGGCATTCTTGCCATCCTCGGATTTCTCCTGTTCACGGACCAGGTCATCGGCCGCAAGTTGCTCGATAACAAAATGGTTGTATGGTTTGTTTTGGTTGAACGAGCGGACGACGTAGTCTCGATAACGCCATGCGTTGGATCGTTCAAAGTCGTTGGACATGCCGCTGGTATCGGCATAGCGAACCACGTCGAGCCAATGCTGACCCCACCGCTCGCCGTACTGGGGTCTGGCCAGCAGGCGAGTGATCAGATCGTTCCAGGCTTTCTTGTGGTTCTGTTGGGAAGCTAGTTCGAATTGAGTGACTTCGTCCGGCGTGGGGGGCAATCCGGTCAGATCGTAGGTTGCGCGTCGAATCAGGGTCGCTGCGTCGGCCTGCGGTGCCATCTCCAAGTTGGTTTTATCCAGTTCTTTCTCGATGAAGGCGTCAATCGGATGCTTGTGTGTGGCGGGAACTTTTGGTTTTTCAAAAGGTTGAAAGGCCCAGACATCCTCAGGAGCATAGGTTCGATAGGTCCATTCCTCGGAAAGTCCACCAGAATTTTCCAACCGCATACCCTTTCCCGGATCGGCGGATGACCAGAGTTGTTTCTTGATTTCAGTCTGTTTTTCCTGACTGGGCCAAGCCGCGCCGGATTGAATCCATTGACGAATGATTTCAATCTGCTGCTCGTTGAGCCGATCATTTTCTTTGGGAGGCATTTCCAGGCCCTCCCATTTGATGGCTTCCAACAGGGGGCTTGCTCCCGGCTTGCCAACGACGATCGCCGGACTTCCCGATTCGCCTCCCTTGAGGGCTGATTGCCTGGTCCGAAGATCATAGTCACCTTGCAGGTTGTCGGGGTCGTTCCCGTGACAACCGAAGCACTTCGACTTTAACAGCGGCAAGACTTGGAGGGTAAACAATTTTGCCTGAGCGTCTTCATTCGATACGTTTTGCCCAGCCGAAGGCGCGCAAGATGCCCCGAGAATCAACAGGCAGGTAATCAATGCAACTTTGGATTTCATGTTTCTGGATAATGGGTTTGGTTAGTTGAATCCATTCTAATAAGAAAAGTCGAAACAGTAAATTCGCTTTGATCTTGGTTGTCAAAGAATCTGGTGGACAGGTTGGGGATATTACAGCGATCATCGTTGGCATGGCAAGGAATGCTGTTTGGCAAGTGTTTTTTTTGAATGATCAGTTTTTACAGGACTGGCATTGCCTGGTAGCGACACCTGGATTGCGACTTGCTCAGAATTTCCAGTCATGCGCCCGAGAGGCCGGTTTTGGTTGAGCCGTTCCTGGCAGTGTTCGCTTAATTGCTCCCGTGACATGAACTAAATTGTCGATTCAACCTTGTTTGATTCGTGTGGATACAATGTAATTGGAAGGCCGATTTCTGCAGGGCATGTTGCGTCGGCCGCAACAACCGGGGACAATCGACCGGGCGCCAAGGCACGTCTCCGGCTGATATCAAGGTATAGCCAATCCAGCCAAGTGGTTCCCCAGATTCGGAAACGTTCATTCGAAATGGCTGCCGAAAAATGAGGGAAGTGGATTTCAGATTGGTTCATGTAGTTTGAGTGAGCGTCAGGGCAAGCAAAACGATTATATTTTTGGCTATTGCAATCGCTTGTCGATTTCATTCAGAGCCCTTGAAGTAAGGAAGTAACGTTGAATTCAAACATGAATGAAGACGAGAATTTGGATGAAATCTCGATTGATATCAACGTGTCGAAACCTTCCGAGTTGGATGAGTTCAAACAGCTGTGGGACGAGGCTGCGGAGATCTGTAACGCTAACTCGAACCAGCCGTCCTTTGAGGGTTATGTCAGTGCGGATTACAGAGCGGTGTATGAATCGTTAGTCATTTTGCAGGGACACGCCAGTACTTTTTTGGAATGGGGCTCGGGGCTTGGCGTTGTTTCCATCATGGCCAGCCGCATGGGATTCGAGGCGTACGGGATTGAGTCCCAGTCTGAACTGGTTGAATACGCCCGGTTGTTGTCTCGCGCTTATCAGTCCAATGCGAAGTTTGCGGCCGGCGATTTCGTGCCGGATGATTTTGAATGGAATCCAGCCAAGGGGCATGCAGCCAGTCGGTCCGTGGTTGATGCCGAAGCCGGTTATGCAGAACTCGACAAGAAGTTGGCTGATTTTGATTTGATCTATGCCTTCCCCCGTCCGGAAGAGCATGCTCTGTTCGAGAGCATTGTCAAAGACTGTGGTCGACCCGGTTCGCTGCTGTTGAGTTACGATGCGGACGAGGGAATCAACCTGGTTCGAATCAAACCGGATCCTTAGAGATGTCTGTGGCGGTTGCGGAAGCGATCCAAGAGAAGTGCCCCTGAAATGAACAAGCATTATTTTTCGCGTCGCCGATTTGTTAATTCGATGATGGTCCTCGGCGGCTCCCTATTGGCTGGCCCAAGAGCCGTGGCCAGGAACCTGTTCCGTTCCGGTCGCATGCTTGATTGGCCTGCCAAGCAGGAGTGGGACAAGTTAAAAGAACGCGTGGGAGGTCGGCTGATTCGTCCCCGCTTGCCCTGGCTGAACGCTACACCGACCGTATTCCGTTTACTCAAGAACCCGTTCTGGAATGAAGAGGACCCCGGGGCCTTGCAGTCGACCGGCTGGTTGGATGCATGGTCGGCCGTCGCCAGCCCTTACGCGGTGAAGGCTGCCAACACCCAGGACATCGTCGAGGCGGTCGATTTTTCCCGTCGACACAAAGTGAAACTGGTGGTCAAGGGAACGGGTCACGACTACCTGGGCCGGAACTGTGCGCCTGATTCATTACTGGTTTGGACACACGCCATGCGCGACATCCAGCTACACGATGTGTTTGTGCCGGCCGGGGCACCGCAGGGAACACGGGGGGTTCAGGCGATGACGGTCGAAGCGGGTACCCGCTGGTTGGAGGCTTACCAGGTGGCGACCAGGACGGGCCGATATGTCCAGGGTGGAGGCTGTACCAGCGTGGGGGCGTGTGGCGGTTTTACCCTGGGCAGCGGATTCGGTTCGTTCTCCAAGCGGTTTGGGACCGGTTCTGCCGGAATCCTGCAAGCGGAAGTGATTACGGCTGATGGAAAGGTACGGATCGTTAACCGGTTCCGGGAGCCGGATCTTTTTTTTGCCATCCGCGGCGGCGGGGGAGGGACGTTCGGCATTGTGACCCGGTTGACGTTATTGACCCACCCGATGCCGTCCTCGGTCGGCCTCGTGACAGGCCAGGTTACGGCGACGTCCGACAAGGCTTATCGGGAACTGATTCGTCGTTTTATTGAATTCTATCCCCGTCAACTGAATAACCCTTGGTGGGGTGAGTCGGTTCATTTTGATTCGCAGAATCGACTCGGTTTTCGCCTGGTCTGCCTGGATAAGACGTTGGCCGAGACCGAGGCGACGATGGACGAACTACTGGCAGGTTTACGTGAGCGGCCGGGGGAATATAAGGTCGAACCGCAATACCTGGTGACCGATTTCAAGAACCTTTGGAATTGCGATTACTGGGAGCAACAGGATCCAGGATTTGTCACCCGGGACCCTCGTCCTGGAACGCCGGGCAACCAGTTCTGGTGGAAGGGCAATGAGGGAGAACTGTCGGTTTACTGGAATGCGTACCAGTCCTGGTGGATTCCCACCACGGCGATGCGGCAGGAGATGGCCCGTCTGGCGGATGCCTTCTTCGAAGCCTCGCGGCTGACCGATTTCATTTTTCAGATCAACAAGGGGCTGTCGGGAGAGCATGCCGAGGCGCGGAACAGGGACCTTGAAACCGCCTTGCATCCCGCCTGTTTTGATGCGGCGGGACTGGTCCTGATGGGGAGCTCGCAAGGAGAGAAATATGTTGGCGTCCAGGGCAGGGAGCCGGACCTTGAAGCGGGTCGGAAAGCGCGCCGCGCCGTTGGCCAGGCGATGCAGAAGATACGGGAGGTGATCCCGAATTCAGGCTCCTATGCCAATGAAGCTGATTTCTTTCTGGAAGATTGGCAGAACCTGCTGTGGGGTGCAAACTACCCTCGGCTACTGGCTGTCAAACAGAAGTACGATCCAGCAAATTTCTTCAAGGTTCACCATGGTGTTGGGAGTGAAGCGGGATAGCGAAAGCAGCCGATACCGTCTTTTAAAAGGCCGGACGCTCCCGCAGCGGAACCTAAACAGTCGATGAGGATCGTGAATTTTTACACAGCAGATCAAGGAGCTCCCTATAATAAGGCAGGGATCATAAGGCAGGGATCGACCCGGCTTGTATCGAGATCTTTATCAACGAGGTAACTTCATTTGGTGGGTGATTTGATTCAGCGAGCCAGGGAATTCGCAAGCAAGGCTCACGCGAGTATCGACCAGCGTCGAAAATACACTGGCGATCCCTACATCGTGCACCCCGAAGCGGTGGCCGAATTGGTGGCCGCCACAGGTGCCGGGACCGAGGTGATTGCGGCTGCCTGGCTGCACGACGTGGTGGAGGATACGCCTGTCACCCTGGACCAGGTGCGTGGTGAGTTTGGAGATGAGGTGGCCAAGTTGGTCGATGACTTGACGGATGTGTCCCGCCGAAATGACGGCAATCGAGCGACCCGGGTTGCGATCGATCGGGAGCATACTTCGCGAGCCGACCCACGGGCCAAGACGGTCAAGTTGGCCGACGTGGTTCACAACCTTGCGGACATTGTTGAATTTGATCCAAAATTCGCAGTGACCTACCTGGCTGAAAAAGAACATCTGTTGGAGGTCTTGCAGGAGGGCGATTCCAGCCTCTGGCGTCGGGCAAGTGAGCTGATCGGTGAATCGCGGAAGCAGCTTCAGCAGCGGGCCACTGTCAAGAACAGTGCGGAACATGGCGAATGATATTGCGGGAAAACCAAATTGTATAAATTTTCCTTGCTCGACCTGTTCCGCATGACGGCGTTCATGGCGGTTGCCGCATTGCTGATTTCAATCGGGTGGAAGTGGCTGGTTCCGGTTTGGTTGGGAGGCCTGTTTGGTTATGAAATGGGTAAACGCTCGGCTTACCGAGTGGTTCTGATGGTGATGGTCGGAGTGGTTCTCGGTGCATGGGTGTTGCTGGCGATCTACCTTTCGGGAGGCGCTTTTACCGCTTTTGGAAAATCGCCGACGATGGGGGACCTCCCGAAGCTGTTAATGATTGGGGTGATGTTTTTTTGGCCTTGGATCATTTGCGGCCTGATCACAACCTGGTTGGTCCGTTCCACTCGCCGTGGGGAATAGACCTCGTCAGAAAGTTAATCGTCACGATTCGCCGACTGGGTTTTGTCGCGGGAGGCGCCGCTGGTATCGGTTGGATCGAGTGCATCAACAAAATCTTTGAGTTGATTCCAGTATTCGTCGGGCAGTCGATCCCAGTGGCCGCCATTGCGGTTCACGTAGAACTTCTTGTTGGTGGCGGGTGAGCTGTCGAAAAGTTTTCGACCCGACTTGATCGGTACCAGGTAATCCCGGTCACCGTGACTCTGAAACAGCGGTCGATCACACGTCTTGATTTTTTCGGCTGACGGGTATCGGTTGCTCATCATCAGGTCGACGGGGATGAACCAAAAAATCGATCTGGCAGTATCGGTCAGGGAGGAAAAGGTGCGCTGCAGGACCAGGGCCTTGGCGCCCAGCTTGGAGGCGACGTGACAGGCCGGTCCGCCCCCAATACTGTGGGCAGCGACGATCACGTCGTCGGGCTTGGTTGCCGTTCTTTGATTGAGCCATTTCATGGCCGCTTCGGCATCTAGCAAAATGCCTGCTTCATGCGAAGAACCGCCACTCTTGCCATAGCCTCGGTAGTCGAATACTAAAACATTGGCGCCCAGCAGGTGGCGAAGCTTGTCACCCATGTGCGCGGTCGACAGGGCTACATTTTCGCCGTTGCCGTGGCAGAGCAGTACGGCTTCAGGTGTTTCGACGGAATCGGGAGCGGGAAGGAACCATGCGCAAATCTGGGTGCCATCTGCTGACTGGAACACCACCTCTTCGAAATCGACGTCAGCAGGCTGCCAGTCTCCCCGCATACCTGGATCCGGGTAAACCAGGCTGTTCTCAAACAGCACGAGGACGGCAATCAATAGCACATATAAAATGACGATGACAATGAAAATTCGCATAATTATTCTGCGCCAATTCTTTTGACGGACTGGTTTTTCTGCATTAGACATAAGAGAAAAGTTCGCCGAAATGAAGTGAAGAGCCCCTGTAATTATTGCACGGCATTCTACAATGTCCATCATCCATGAGTGAACCTCTAATTCTACCGAAAAAATCAAGTCATCATGCGAATTCGACGCTGTTGGTCGTGATTGCAACCTTAAACGAGTTTGACAACCTGCCCATTCTGGTGCCGTCTGTTTTCGAACTGTTTCCCGGGTCGAAGGTCTTGGTGATCGATGATGAATCAACCGATGGAACGGGTGAATGGTGTGACGCTTTTAAGGAAAGGGACCCGCGTTTGGAAGTGTTGCATCGGGTGGGGGAGCGAGGATTGGGGTCGGCCACGCTGGCCGGTTTTCGCTGGGGGCTGAAAAACCAGTTCGACCTGATTGCCACGATGGATGCTGACTTGAGCCACGATCCGAAGTCACTGAAAGCGATGTTGGAGATGTTGGAAAATGACCAGGCCAACCGCTTGGGGTTGGTGATAGGGTCTCGCTATGTCGAGGGAGGCGGTATACGCGGTTGGCCGTGGTACCGACACATGGCCAGCAGGATGGCCAATACCTATGTGCGCTGCATCCTGAGGCTGAAAACGCGCGATAACACCAGTGGTTTCCGTCTTTACCGTAGCCGCGCGTTAAGGCGTATCGACTTGTCGGACGTGGCCAGTACCGGTTACGCTTATTTGGAGGAAATCCTGTGGCGACTGCAACGTGTTCAGGTCGAGTCTGCCGAGATACCGATTGTTTTCGTGGACCGGGTGCAGGGTCAATCCAAGGTGCGACTGGGAGTGGTGTTGAATTCCCTGTTTCAAATCCTGAAAATGTCGATCAAGAATTTCATGAATCAAGGCAAGGGATGAAGTTATGCAGGTTGAACCGACAGAGATGACGATCACGCCCTTTCATTTGGCGTTTCCAGTGGATGACCTTCAGGCGGCTCGCCAGTTCTACGGCGGGTTGTTGCAATGCCCCGAAGGTCGTAGCAGTGATACATGGATAGATTTTGATCTGTTTGGTCACCAGATCGTCGCGCACTATCAGGACGGCCTGCAGCAGAAAAATGCCCATCGAAATCCGGTCGATGGACACGACGTTCCGGTTCCCCATTTTGGCGTTGTTTTGCCCTGGGAACGATGGCAGGCGCTGGCCGAGCGTTTGCAGGAAAATAAGGTCGATTTTGTGATTGAGCCCTATATCCGTTTCGCCGGCGAAGTGGGTGAGCAGGCGACTATGTTTTTCTGTGATCCGGCAGGCAATGCACTGGAATTCAAATCCTTTCGCGATATGAGCCAGTTGTTTGCCAAGTAAGGTTCGGATCACCCTTGCCAGAATATTCTGCCGACAGGTGGCCGCCGATTCCCCCAAATGGATGTGGGCATGCTAGGATGTGCTGCGTCAATTTCAGATGGGAGAGATGGATGTTAAAGTTGAATGCGATGTTTTTGGCTTCTGTTTTGTGTGGCGCATGGTTGGGCTCGCCTTTAGTGGCACAGGAGGATTCGGCTGGCGTTCAACGATCGTCGGATATCTCCCAGGAAGCTCGCGAAATCCATCAAACTGGAATGTTGTTTGACGGGCATAATGACCTGCCATGGACGATGCGCGTTAAAGCGGGTTCTTCGTTTGACAAAGTCGACATTTCCAAGCCCACTGATTTCCATACGGATATTCCAAGGCTTCGGGCTGGTGGATTGAAAGCGCAATTCTGGTCGGTCTATGTTCCGGCGGGCACCGATCTGACTGGAAACGCTCTGCTGCAGACGCTGGAACAGATCCAGCTGGTTCACGATATGTGTGAGCGGTATCCGGATGAATTTGAAATGGCAAAAACGGCTGATGATATCGAGAGAATTGTGGCCGATGGCAAAATCGCTTCGATGATCGGTGTGGAGGGTGGGCACAGCATTCAAAACAGCCTGCAAGTTTTGCGGGAGTTGTATGATCGTGGTGCCCGCTATATGACGTTGACTCACAGCAAGACGTTGGCCTGGGCGGATTCGTGTACCGATGATCCCAAAAACAACGGTTTGTCCCCGTTTGGTAAAGAAGTGGTCAGGGAGATGAACCGACTGGGGATGTTGGTCGATCTGTCGCATGTGTCTCCCAAATGCATGCAAGATGCGATGGAGGTTTCGGTAGCGCCGGTGATTTACTCCCATTCGTCGGCCAAGGCGATTTGTGATCACCCACGGAATGTTCCAGACGACATGCTCAAGCTGACCGCCCAGAATGGTGGCGTCGTGATGGTGAATTTCTATTCCGGTTTTGTGGTTCCCCGCGAGGATGCTGAAAAAGACAAGCAGGCGCGGGGCGACTGTGATTTGATCTGTGACCACATCGATCACATTGTCAAGGTTGCCGGAATCGACCATGTCGGTATTGGCTCCGATTACGATGGCGTGGGACGACTGCCCAGGGGACTGGAAGACGTCTCTTGCTACCCGAATATTACTCAGGAGCTTTTGGATCGGGGGTACACCCGTGACCAGATACATAAAGTTTTGGGTGGTAACGTCCTGAGAGTACTTCGCCAAGCCGAACAGGTGGCGACTCAACTGAAAACCAAGAGCGGTTCCGTCAAATCAGAAGCTCTGTTCGACATTACGATCGAACCAACTTCGTCAGACCGGGAAAATCTCATCGTGCAGCATTTACTGCCCTTGCCCAATTACCAGGGAAAGGTTGTTACTCTCTCCGATCCGCAGGGTAACAAATACATTGGCCAGATTTCGGAGCCCTCGATTGGGATGGAGCCGAAAGACGGAGATAAAATGTTGACGTTCATCCTGCCCGAGCTCAAGGCAGATACAGAATTGAAATTGGTCGCGACGGAATCCGGGTTGACGGCGTATCGCCAATTTGAATGGCACGACGATCATTACGGAACGGCCGAATTGCAGTACGCGGGTCAACCGGTCATGAAATACATGTATGAACCAATGGATGATTCCACGCCCGAACGACGTGGCGAAACTTATAAGGTGTATCATCATGTCTATAGTCCCGATGGGTCCGAGCTTGTGACCAAGGGGCCGGGTGGTTTGTTTCCGCATCACCGAGGTTTGTTTTACGGGTTTAACCGAATCAGTTACGGAGATAAACAGAAAGCGGATGTCTGGCATTGTAAAAAGGGTGAAAGCCAGGCTCACCAGAAGACGTTGCGGACGGTGGCCGGTCCGGTCTTTGGCAGCCAGCTGGTTGTGGTTGCCTGGAATGGCCAGGATGGCAAACCATTCGCCCATGAATTGCGGGAAATGACGGCTTATCGAATCAACGGTTCGGTCTTGATCGAATTTGATTCGATCCTTGAGTCCGATGTCGGACCCGTAAAACTTGACGGTGATCCGCAACACGCTGGATTCCAGTTTCGTGCCTCACAGGCAGTTCCGGACAAGACCAAGAACTTGACTTACTATATTCGACCGGATGGCAAGGGAGATCCCGGTAAATTTCGAAACTGGTCCGCCAAGAAAGACGAAACGGCAATCAACAAGCAACATGTCAATTTGCCGTGGAACGCCCTTAATTTTACGATTGGTGATAACAACTACACCTGTTGTTATCTGGATCATCCAGCCAATCCCAAGGAGTCCCGTTACAGTGAACGGGACTACGGACGGTTTGGTTCCTATTTCGAATACCAATTGGATGACGACAAGCCATTGCAATTGCAATACCGCATCTGGCTGCAGGACGGCGAGATGGAGGTCGGCGAAATAGAGACATTAAGTCGCGAGTTTGTAGATCCGGTAAAAGTAAAATAGGCTGCTGCGGATTTCGTTGACATCCGCTTGGTGTGGTCTTAAAATCGTGCCACTCTTTGCACACAACCACAAATACACAACTGCTTCAGGGATGATGCACAGGGAGACCCAAATGTCGCAACCCGAAACAGGCCAAATTGCCAACGTCATGCAGGAAGAACGATTGTTTCCTCCCAGTGAGGAGTTTTCGGCGGCGGCCCGGATTGGATCCAGGGAGCAATACGATGCCTTGTGCGAGCGCGCCAAACAGGATCCCGAGGGGTTTTGGGGCGAACTCGGGCAGCAGGAGCTGCATTGGTTTGAGCCTTTTACCAAGGTTCTCGAGCAACAAGGTTCGGACTTCAGCTGGTTTCCGGGTGGCAAAACCAACGTCTGCTATAACTGCCTGGATGCCAATATCGAGGCCGGCAACGGTGATCGAACGGCAATCATTTGGGAAGGCGAGCCGGGCGATACCCGCACGTTGACCTATCTCGGGTTGCATCGGGAAGTTTGCAAATTCGCCAATGTCTTGAAGAGCCTTGGGGTTGGGGTGGGCGATGTTGTTTCCATCTACATGCCGATGACACCCGAACTGGCGATTGCCATGTTGGCATGCGCTCGAATCGGCGCCATCCATTCAGTGATCTTCGCCGGGTTTTCGGCTGGAGCGATTGCCGACCGAAACAATGACGCCAAGGCCGTAGTTCAATTGACCTCCGATGGTCTGTTTCGACGTGGAAAGGTCCTGCCGCTCAAGGAAACGGTAGACGAAGCACTTGAACAATCAGCGACCGTCGGCAAGTGTATCGTATTGCGGCGGGCTGAAAATGAAGTTTCGATGACGCCCGGTCGTGACTTTTGGTGGCATGAACTGATGGCGGAAGCAGCAGAAGATTGTCCGGCGGAACCACTCGATAGTGAAGCGGATTTGTTCATCCTTTACACCAGTGGGTCGACCGGGAAACCGAAGGGCATTCGGCACGCCGCCGCCGGTTATAACCTCTGGACGAAGATGACGTTTCAATGGGTCTTTGATTGGCGACCGGACGACTTGTACTGGTGTACTGCCGATTGCGGCTGGATTACAGGTCATAGTTACATTGTCTACGGACCCTTGTCCTGTGGTGCAACCGTTTTCATGTATGAAGGGGCCCCCAATCACCCAGCTCCGGATCGGTTTTGGGAGATGATTGAACGGCACAAACTGACCATTCTGTATACGGCACCTACCGCGATTCGTGCCTTTATCAAATGGGGCGATGAACATGTCGACAAACACGATTTAAGCAGCTTGCGACTTTTGGGAACGGTAGGTGAAGGCATCAACCCGGAAGCCTGGATATGGTACCACGAAAAAATTGGAAACAAGAAGTGCCCCATTGTTGACACATGGTGGCAAACGGAAACCGGCGGGATCATGATGAGCCCGTTGCCCGGTGTGACCGCCACGAAACCTGGCAGTTGTACCACGGCGCTGCCAGGTGTGGTGCCGGTGATTCTTGACGAATCGCTGATGCCCGTGTCGCCTGGTCAGGGTGGAATGTTGTGTATCGATAAACCTTGGCCTGGAATGTTGCGAGGAATCTGGGGTGACCACGATCGCTATCTGGATCAGTATTGGGCCAAGGTGCCTGGCAAATATTTGACCGGTGACAATGCCCGCATTGACCAAGATGGTTACTACTGGATCATGGGCCGGATTGATGACGTGATCAATGTTTCCGGTCATCGACTGAGTACGATCGAAGTCGAAAGCGCCATCGTTTCCCATGATTCCGTTGCCGAAGCTGCCGCGGTGGGGCGTCCGGATGACCTCAAGGGACAGGCGATTGCTGTATTTGTTTCGGTTAAAGGAGCTGAGCCGTCGGAAGAATTGCGTCAGGAGCTCAAGCAACATGTCCGCAAGGAAATTGGCGCCTTGGCCGTGCCCGATGACATCCGATTCACCGATGCCTTGCCCAAAACGCGGAGTGGAAAAATCATGCGTCGTTTGTTAAGAGATATCGCGGCCGGCAAAGAGACTGCGGGTGATACCTCCACGCTGGAGGACCTCAGCGTGTTAGCCAAATTACAAAGCAATCAAGAATAAAGCTTTCCCGTGTTATCAAACCATGTTTGATTTGGGATCCCCTGGTGCTGCTGGGCAGGAGGCCAGGTTCATCGGTTGTTTTTGATCGACCCGGTGGCTTGTGTTGGTTGTACTGGTTGGGGCAAGTTTTCGTTGCCGGGCTAATCACAAATTCTCGATAGCTTGACCTGATCTTTGTCGGCGATCGACCGATGTAAAATCGATCGTCCGTCTTTCGGCGAGGTTAGCATCTGCGGCAGATTTTCATCTATCTTCGATCCGGCGGCTGCTAGCGTCGGTCCGGTTCTGTTCTGTTGATTACCGACTTCGGCGGTCCGTAGGATAGGCAGGCGGCCATGGAAAAAGTACGGAAAATTTGGGTAGTAGACGATAATTGAAATGTCAAAGCGGCGCCGCGGCCCGTTTACATCTAATCCTATTTGTCTCTACAAAAACCAATGCCAGGAGGGCAGTCCATGATCAGGCGCAGGCAATTTTTGGGTTCCATGGCATTTTGGGCCACCGCGGGAACGGCGTTACCCTGCCTGTCGGCAAGTGTCCTTGCCCAACCATTGGAGCGGCTTAATTGGACCAGCGATGTTATCAACATGGAGCCTCACGATTCCGGCAACCGGGCCCCGGTAGTGACAGACATCAGCTTACAGCCAGGCGGCCAGCAACTGGCCGTCGTGGGCGACGATCACTTTATCTGTATCTATGATTTTGATTCCGCCCATTTCGTTCAGCACCTCGACAAGCACTCAGACTGGATTCGTTGCTCCCGATACTCCCCGGACGGGAACATTCTCGTGACTGCCGGGAACGATCGCCGATTGGTTTTTTGGAATGCCCAGGATTATTCAGAATCACCGGCGGTTTGCAGGCACGATTACGCGATCATTGGAATCGACTTTTCCAACGATTCTCAAATGTTGGCTACCGTTGGATTTGATAAGTTGATCCGGATCTACGATGTACCTTCCCGGACATTAAAGCGTGAAATCGTCGATCCGGGCAGTGATAATCATGCCGTCGGTTTCTCGGTGGATCGTCGCTGGGTTGCTGTGGGTGGTCGTACGGGCTCGATCCAGGTCTGGAATGTTGCCAACGGGGACCTGGTTGCCACCTACCGGGCGCACCGTCGTCGCATTCGATCGTTGGTGTTTAATACCGACGGCAAGATCGTGAGTTGTGGTGAAGATCAAATTGTCGCCATCACAGATCCATTGAATCCGCAACGACCGGATTTGTTTCCCCGACAGTCTGCCAAGATTTACGATGTTGCACTACTCGAGGGCGGATTGATTGCGACGGCTGGCACTGACAACCATGTCAACATCTGGCGGCTTGCGGATAAAGATCACATCGGGTTTTTAAAAGGGCACACCGGTACGGTTTCCTGTTTGGATAGCGACAGGACCAAAATTGTGTCCGGTGGTTTCGACACTCAAGTTCGGGTTTGGCAAATCAAAAAGGACTTTGTCGCGTCCTTGCCAAACGAAGATCCTGCCTTGGACCGTAGCCGCAAGATAAAGTGAACATTCGATCTCGTCCTGTCACGGGATGGGACGAAGAACCAAGTTGGAACAGGGAGAGAGATGTGGGGCTTTTCAAAAAAATATCTGGTTGGACGTTGGGCGCAAAACGTCAACAGCCAGAGTGCCGTGGGGACTCGATATTTCGAAGCTGCCAGTTTGAAGAACTGGAGCCGCGCCGCGTCCTGTCGGCTGATCCAGTGATCGTAGGATTGACTTACTTTGAAGGTGACTTGGGACAAGATACTACGCCAGACTACTTCGAAGTGACTTTCCAGGGTGGGGCGGCGACAACCCAGTTGACACAATTTACGATCAATGGTGATCAAGATGGAAATGGCAACCTGAGCGACGGTGACATTTTTTTTGACGTGACATCGAACCAGCCAGGCGCGGGTGGACACGCCGGTTTTCAAATCAATATGACCCACAGTAGCGGGATTACGGCCGACGATATCCAGTCGGTTTATGTTTCACCTGACGGGTTGTTAATGAGCGTTAATGTCGAGAATTTTGAGGCAGGTGACGTTCTGGCGTTTACCGCCGACGTGGACGAAGTCGAACGTTTCAGGACGGACAAAATCGCCTCGGGCGTTGAGTTCGAAGGTACCCGATTGGATGCGACCTTTGCCGATTCCCAACATGTTTTCGTTGGAAAATCAATTTCGATCGAGCATGCACTGGAGGATGGCTTTTTGCAGCAGCAGTTAGACGGTTTTTTCTACGATGAATACGATGACCTGATTGAGGAAGGCAGCCGTTTGGCCGGCCAGGACTTGGCGCTTACCTACGACAATCAAACTGGTCACGCCGATCGAAGCGCTGCGGCCATTGTCGCTTACGACCTCAGTCCATTGCCGATCAGTATCTCGGGAAATGTTTTTCATGATTTGGACATGACTTGCGGACGGGGCAGTGACGGGACAGGGATTGAGGGGGTTGCCATTCAATTACAAAAATTGAGTGAGTCGGGCCGGTATGAACCGGTTGCGGCGACGCAAACCGATGTCGGTGGTCATTATGAATTTGGTCAAGAACTGGGGCTGGTGCCAGGCACGTATCGATTGATCGAGATTCAGCCAGAGGGTTATCTCGACCTGGGTGCCATGGCCGGGCAAGTGGGTGATGCCGAGGTCGGCACCGTATCGAACGATGCGAACCAGGACGCCAACATTATTTCAGATATCTCGATCCCTTTCGGTAATAACGCCGCAACCAATTACAACTTCTGCGAGGTGCGGTCCACCAGTCTGTCAGGGCACGTGTGGCATGATCGGAACGATAACGGAACCCGGGATGCGGGTGAGGAAGGGATAGCCAATGTTTCCATCCGGGTAATACGAACCGGTCCCATGGACGGAGTTGCCAGCGATCCGTTCGACCCGTTCAAGTCGGTGGTGGTTCAAACAAATGGTGAAGGTTTTTTCAAGGCCGAAGCACTGCCCCCGGGAATTTATGAGATACGCGAAGTCAACCATTATCCAACTGGCCCTGATCCGCTGGCCCCGTTTGTCGATGGCAAGGAAACGATTGGGACCGTCGATGGAGAAATGGTTGGCGTGAAGAGTAACGATCGCTTTCAGCAAATCATGCTGGGACCGGGTCAACACGGTGTTCAGTATGATTTCGGCGAACTCCGTCAATCGATTATCAGCGGGTATGTGAGCGTGACATCGCCCGACGGGGAGTGTGTTGACCCGTTGTCCAACGATCATCGGGGTATTGAAGGAGTGGTTGTCCACTTGTACACCACCAACCGGACACTGGTGGAATCAACGCAAACCGATTCAGATGGATTTTACGAATTCGACGAACTTGCGCCCGGTACCTACGGGATCGTCGAGGTTCAGCCGTCTGGCTATTTCGACGGTGGTGACGATCTCGGCAGGGTGGACGGGGAATTGAATGGTGTGGTTCGCGCCAATGATCGATTCAACGGTATCCGTTTGTCGTCAGGACAAAGTGGTACGATGTACAATTTCTGTGAACAGCTTCCCGCAGAAATATGTGGGACCGTTTGGCACGACGCCAACAACAATGGCCTCCACGAGATGGCAGAATCCGGCATATCGAGTGTGCTCGTCCAGTTGTTCAATGCTCAGGGGACCCAAGTTGCCCAGCAATTGACCGACGAGCAGGGCAACTATTGTTTTGCGGGTCTCGAGGCGGGAGAGTATTCGGTCAGTGAAATTCAACCGGCCGGATTTATCGATGGCCAAGAGGCATTGGGAACGGTCGTTTCCGGCCAGGGCAGGGTCACGCAGGTAGGTCTGGTTCACAATGACCAGTTTGAGGGGATCGTTCTGTTGGCCGGAGACCGTGGCCAAAACTACAATTTTGGCGAGCTTCAGGTCGCCAGTTCGGAGGACGAGGATCTTCGTTTCGACGGAGAGGGCGGAGGCATACCAGTGCCGATCATCGCTTCGGGAAATCCGCGAACACCGATCCCGGGAATCACGACCTATCCTGGATTGGCAGGATCGCAGCCAGGTTTGACGTTTGAGATTGGAGGATCCAGTGGTGGGGCCTTTCAAGTGCCATTGAACCAACAGCCATACACCTGGCACCTGAGTGTTGTCAATGCGGGCCAGCCGAGATCCGTGGCCGAAGCGACCGCCGAATCCAGCACGGTTTGGCGGCAGGTCGCCGCTTTGAAGGAATCGGACTGGTCGCGTTTCACGATGATCGATGCCAACTGGTCATTTACGAAAACACTCCAGCCAGGTGAACTTATTCAGAGCGACAGCGTTGTCCGCTATGGCATGGTGGGCGGGACTCCCGTGGTGGGAGATTTTGATGGCGATGGTGTGGATGAAATTGCCGTTTTCCACGAAGGTTTCTGGCTGATTGATATAAACCGCAACGGTCAATGGGACGCCGAAGACTTGTTGGCGCGGCTGGGAGGAGAGCAAGATCGTCCCGTGGTGGGCGATTGGGATGGGGATGGCAAAGAGGATATCGGCATCTATGGACCGATGTGGCCGAATGATATCGAGGCGATCAACCAGGAGCCCGGCCTGCCCAATCCCGAGAACACACCGTTTACAAGGCCAAAGAATATCCCACCCACGCAAACATCCGCTTCGGATGGGACTCGAATTATGAAATTGACCAGTTACGGTCAGCAAAGAGTTGATTTGGTTGACCATGTTTTTGGAATAGGTGCGTCGGAAGATGTGCCGGTTGCCGGTGACTGGAACGGTAATGGTGTTCGGTCGATCGGTAAATTTAACGGAGGTCTGTGGCACCTCGATGTCAACGGCGATGGAGAATTCAATCAGCAGGACGCCGTGATCAATTTTGGCCAGTCGGGCGATTACCCGGTTACGGGTGACTTCAATGGAGATGGGATTGAAGAAATTGCCGTTTACCGAGCCGGAACCTGGTTGATTGATATCAATGGAAACCGACAGCTGGATGCGGCCGATATGAATTTCGAAATGGGAGAGACGGGCGATATTCCGATCGTAGGCGATTGGGATGGAGATGGAATCGACGAACCGGGTTTGTATCGTGAGAGCCAGGTCGATCAGGAGCGCGTGGATTAACGGTGGTTAGGTTCGATGTAGCCATACCCTGTGGTTGATCGAGCCATGGGGTCGCTGATTTGCCAGCGGAGCGTTTTAATACGGTAGCCAGCATGTCGGTAAATCGAGCAGCGAGGGATGGCCGGCGGGCGGTGGTCGCCATCCTGCAGCAAAAAAACAACGTTCTGGTGATCCAACGATCGGAGCTTGTTTTGGCACCCGGGAAAATCTGCTTTCCCGGAGGCATGGTGGAACCGGGAGAGACGCTTGAAATGGCGTTGATTCGGGAGATGCGGGAAGAATTGAATCTTGACATTCAACCGCTCAAACAGGTTTGGCAAAATCACTCGCCCTGGGGTGTCGAGCTTTTCTGGTGGCAGGTTGCCCATCAACCGGCCCAGACGATCACCTGTAATCCTCAGGAAGTGGCTTGGGCGCGGTGGGTTAGTTGGCGGGAACTACGAGAATCGACGAACCTGTTAGCGACCAATATCGAGTTCCTCCAGGCATTGGACGCCGGTGACATCCTGCTCTAATCCTGGAGGGTTGCCCGGGTGATGCTTGGCATCAGGCGGCCTTCCGCGGAAACATCTTCAGCCTGGGATAAGAGCGATCGAAATTTACCAACTTTCGGATTCGGTAGTTTTGACGATCATGCTGCGAATAATAAATCCGCGCGGCAACTTCTCCAATCAATCCAAGACTGAAGAACTGCACGCTGAGTACGGCGGATAGAATCCCCAGCAGCAACATCGGGTTACCAGTCATGTCGGTACCCCAGACGGCTTTCATGACGATCGCTAGAAAGACGGATCCCACTGCCAGCATCCCGATCCAGATACCGATCATCCCAAACAGTTTCATGGGACTGGCAAAGTACTTTTGCATGTAGCGAACGGTTATCAGATCCAGAATGACGCGAAACGTCCGTCCGATCCCATATTTCGTTGTGCCGAATTGTCGGGCGCGATGATGGGTTACTACTTCCAGTGATTTAGCTCCCAATTGGTCAGCCAGAATTGGGATGAAGCGATGCATTTCACCGTACAATTCCAACTCTTGCGCAATTTCGCGTCGCATCGCTTTAAGTGTGCAACCCAAATCGTGGATCGGAAAGCCGGTTGTACGAGAGATAAGCCAGTTAGCCAATTTTGAAGGGAGTTTTCGCGACAGGAATTTGTCCTGCCGGTTCTTTCGCCAGCCGTGCACCAAGTCGTAACCTTCGTCCAACTTTTCAATCATCATCGGTATGTCACGGGGATCGTTCTGCAAATCTCCATCCATGGTGACGATGTACCGACCGGTCGCGTGATTGATACCCGCATTCATGGCTGCCGTCTGGCCATAATTCCGACGAAACAGAACGAGTTTTACACGTTCATCCTCGGCGATGCCTTGGAGTTTTTCAACGGTTCCATCATTGGAACCGTCATCGACGATTACCATTTCAAAATCAATTTCGGCCTGTTCCATCGCGCTTGTTATTTCGCGATATAACAACTCGACGTTTTCATTTTCCTGGTAAACCGGAACAACCACCGAAACGGTGGGATCGTTGGGATTTGTCATTGACCGCTCGCGTTTTTTGCTGGGATGAAGAAGTTTATTGGGTTCAATCAGGAGGCTCAACCTCGAAACGCAACGGTTCGCTAGCAGTTTGTCCGGATTCAGCCATTGATTTTCATCGCGGGGGTCAGGTAGAGTCCCGTCGCTCTCATGGAACTTACCCACCTGTTGGCTTTACGGGTTCATTAGGGGGACGATCACAGCTCCCTGTTTTCAACAAGTTTTAGGTCATGTCTGTTGACGATAAATCCACGGTAACGGGATCCGGTTCGAGTCGACCGCTCCGAATGATATTGCGGTCAGATCTACAATTTATCCGGCAGTGCTATCAAGGTCGTGTTTACTGGATGGTGAAGGATCCGCTCAGTTTAAAGTACTACCGGTTCGAACAAGAGGAATACGCTTTACTGCAGATGTTTGACGGGCTGGCCAGCCCCGACCAGATCAAACAGCGGTTTGACGCTGAGTTTGCACCTCAAAAGATCAGGTCGCAGGAGCTGTTCCAGTTCATTGGAATGTTGCACCGCAGTTGCCTTCTGATCAGCGACCAAGCAGGTCAGGGAATCGAGCTGCATCAACGCAGCCAACAGCGAGCCAGGCGGCAGATTCGCGGGTCGTTTGCCAATCTACTGGCGATTCGGATCAAAGGGTTTGACCCCGACCGTCTATTGACCTGGTTGGTTCGTTATACCGGCTGGTTTTTTACTTGGCCTGCTGCGGTGGTTGTCATGATCATCGGTATCTTGTCGGTCGGAATTGTAGTTACCCAATTTGAAACATTGACTAATCGATTGCCAGGTTTTCAGGAATTTTTTGCTGCGGAAAACTGGATTTGGTTGGCGCTGGTCGTAGTTTTCACGAAAGTTCTGCACGAACTGGGACACGGTTTGGCTTGCAAACGGATGGGCGGGCAGTGTCATGAAATGGGAGTCATGTTCCTGGTACTGATGCCCTGTTTGTATTGTAATGTGAGCGATACATGGATGATCACCAATAAGTGGTCGCGGGCTTTCATTGCCGCAGCAGGGATGTATGTCGAGTTGGTGGTTGCAGCGATCGCGACCATGGTATGGTGGTTCAGTCAACCTGGCCTGGTCAACCAACTGTCATTTAACATCATCGTCGTATCGTCGATCAGCACACTGCTGTTCAACGGCAATCCCTTGTTGCGTTACGACGGCTACTACATTTTGTCCGATATCCTCGAGATACCCAACCTTCGTCAAAAATCGTCTTCCATTTTGCAGCGATGGATGGGTCGCCTGTTCCTGGGAATCCCGTCACGGCCCGACCCTTTTTTACCCGCCAGAAACATGTGGCTTTTTGCCAGCTACAGTATCGCAGCCGTCGTTTATCGTTGGCTGATCATGTTTTCGATTTTCTGGTTTCTTTACGAAGTACTGGAACCTTATGGCGCCAAAATAATTGGCCAAATGATTGCCTTGCTGGCAGTCTGGAGTTTGCTGGGAGTACCTCTGCTTAAGCTTTATAAATATTTTTCAATACCGGGGAGATGGGACACTGTGAAACCGATTCGAGGCGCGATTACCATGGTCTTGACTGCCGGCGTGTTGGGTGCCTTTTTGCTGATCCCGATACCGCATTACGTCCACTGTTTTTTCTATGTTCAGCCTCGTGATGCGACAAACATTTTCGTAGACGTCCCCGGCACGCTCGTGTCGGTGGTTGCCGAGCCGAACCAGTACGTGGCATTGGGCGATCCGTTGATCTGTTTGAACGATGACGAACTTGGCCAACAGATCGAGAAACTGAAGGGCCGAGTCAGGGTGAAACAGGCTGCTTACGAGTCTGTGAAATTTATGTCACAACGGGATTACACGATGCTCGATGAGTTGGATGCCGCCAAGTCCGAGTTGACGGCGGCCGAGGAAGATCTGGAACAACGTGAGGTGGACCTGCCGCGGCTTACGATACGGGCCAAGGTGGATGGAATTTTGCTGGAGCCTCCCCGCGTTAATGCGGCCGCCAACCCTACCAGTGAATTGCAGGCCTGGTCTGGTTCTCCTTTAAAACGGCGCAACCTGGGAGCATTTCTGGATCAGAAAACACTGGTCGGAAAAATTGTACCGGATCCCATTAAGATGGAAGCCATCATTGCCATCGACCAAGGTGATATTGAATTTGTGCGGGCCGACCAGCAGGTTGCACTGTTTGTCAACCAGTTGCCCAACGAACCCTTTGAGTCCCGCACCACGGCTCTTGCGCCGATCCGGATGCAGCATGTTCCCAAATCGCTTTCCAGCCGATTTGGTGGTCCTTTGGTAAGTCAATTGGACGAGACCGGAAGGGACGTGCCACTCAGCACAAACTACCTGGTAAGTGTCCCATTAGACAACTCCTCAGAGTTGGTTCTCGACGGGGCTACCGGCTATGCCAAAATCAGGACTGGAACCCAATCCATCGGGAACCGCGTCTGGCGGGCTGTTTGCCGAACCTTCCGATTCCGTCTCTGACATTTCGGTAGCCATTGCCGGCTTTCGTGTCGAGATTCCGTGACCGAGAAAGAAGCTGCCACGAAAAAAAAACCCGCTTTCAAAAGCGGGCTCTTCGGTTCATCTTAACGCTGTGGGCCCTACGCCGATACCAAAAGGCCTTCGCGGGCAGCAATTTCCATCACGATGGTTTCCATCTTGCCAGCCTGTTTGATTTGTATGGCCAAAAATTCCTGACCGGCTTGGGTGTGGACACCGATGGCCCGCGTGACCGTGTTGGTTTGCGGGGTAACAAAAGAAACCTTCTTGGGAGTAACAGATTTGATTTCAACCTCATTATTCTCAATGGCGTAGTCCACTAAGAATTGGATATGGCGGTTGTTTTCCTCATCCTCCCACGTCGCTATCATACTTTTCATCTGGTTACTCCTGGAAATTTCGTTTGGTTTAAAGAGGGAATGGGCCCGACTAGAAAAAAATCGGTACCAACCCGTTTGAGGTTCGAGTTGTAGTTGAACAATCGGAAAAATTCGACATGAAATTTGATGAATTCTAGGCAAAAACAACAAAAATCAACTTAAAAACTAGGCGTTCAACGATCGATCGATCTGGTTTTTAAATGGCCCCTTCCACAAACGGAATTATGGCTTCCTTAATAGGTTGAAAAGGCGTCATGAATCACGTTAGTTGGGATTAATAAAAAATGGCTGAACTTTCTGGATTTAATGAAAAGTACTGAACTCGAGTTGGAAATTTGGTGGGTTCATAGCACTTCGGGCTTTGGGGAAGCTAAAATCTGCCTGGTGGCCAGGGAGTTCGGCCCATCCTGTAGGTTCCGGTTGGGTCCTTTGCCAAGGGGCTGTCGTACGGCAATCTTGTTATTGTTGGAGAAGTAAGATCGGTACGCCCGTTGATCATCGCAGGGGCCCCCAAACCGACCGTCTGATCTTGCGAGCATTCGAGATCGACGATGCCGAAGCTTTTTACCAGCTGAACTCTACGCCGGAAGTCACTCGCTATACCGGGGAGGCGGATTGTCCATCGGTGGAAGCGGCTCGGGCCGCCATCGAGGCTTACCCGGACTTTGCACGCCACGGTTTTGGTCGTTGGGCGACCGTTTTGGGTTCCACGGGGCAAGTAATCGGAATGACGGGGCTGAAACGGTTGGAGGATTGGAATGGTGAGGTCGACCTGGGTTACCGGTTTCTACCCGAGTACTGGGGCCGGGGATTGGCGACCGAGGCCTCGCGGGCCGCGCTGCAGTACGGGTTCGAGGTGATCGGCTTGGAACGGATCATCGGACTGGTCATGCCCGACAATACGGCCTCGATCCGCGTGTTGGAAAAGGTCGGCATGCAACGTGAAAAGTCGGTTCGTTACGATGGCGATCCAGCGGAACAGTACGCGATCGATGGCACGGGATTCCGGGATTTGCGCCTGGGTTGATCACCCGGCGATGGATCGAGCAAGTCCGGATTCGGGGCAGTTGGGCGCGTTAGCTGCCGGTTGTTGAACCAGAGGATTGCCTTAGGTTTTCGAGTTGGCTGGCAAGGCGTATATTCGCGTGATGTTCATTTTCAAGAATAGGGAATTTCCTCGATGGAGTGGTCCTCTGATCGGGATGTTGGCGGGCGGCTACACTGGATTGATTCAATTCCGGCCGGGAGTTTTGCCGATTTGGGTCGCCGTCTTGGGTGGCGCTATGATTGGCGGTTTGGCAGGCTGTCTCGTTTTCCTGTTGGATCCTAGGCGACCTGTCGAAGCCAGCGAGGGATTACCGGAAGATTTGGTTAGTACGAGCCGTCGACCTTCGGATTTGGTCGGTCGTGTGTTGGCATTGTTGGGCTTGCTACTCGGTTGGGCCCCGTTCCTGGGACTGGTCCTTAACCTGATCGGTATCCTGGTTAATCGCCGGACGGATGACTGGGCCCTGGTGGTTTCAAAAATAGGTTTTGTTTTCGGCGCAATCGTTTCCCTGGTCACCTTGATCGGGATTGTCCTTGGTTAGTAAGTCCGGGGTGGGTATTTCTTCTGAGTGGTCAGGATTTCCAGTCGGCTGGCTGGCTTTCGTTTTCCACTACTTTGAATTCGATGCGAAAACGGGATAATGGGAACCACCTCGATCGATCGGGGGTGAACTGTTGGTTGGAACTGAAGGGGAGATGTTCGATGCGATTGTCCTGTCGTTTACTGTGGGTGGCCACCCTGGGCCTGGCCGTTTCGTTCCTTTTCCCCAGTCGATTGCTGGCCCAGGACAAACCGAAACTGACCAAGTACGAACCGTTCAAGCTGACGGCCGACCTGAGTCATCTCTCCGACAAACAACGGCAGATGATTGTGCTGATGATCGAAGCGGCCCAGGCGATGGACGATTGTTTCTGGGTCCAGGCGTATGGGGACCGCCAGTCATTGCTGGAAGGGATCTCCGATCCCGCCTTACGTGATTTTGCCGAGGTCAACTACGGTCCCTGGAATCGACTGGACGGGAACCGGCCGTTTATCGACGGGTTTACCAGCAAGCCGCTGGGGGCCAACCTGTACCCGGCCGATTTGACGGTCGAGGAATTTAATGCGCATCTCGAAAAGCACCCCGGTGATGCGGATGCGTTTAAAAGTTTGTACACACTGATTCGACGAGATGACGATAACCGGTTGGTGGCTGTACCGTATAGCCGTGCGTTTCATGCCGAGTTTTCATTGGCCGCCAATAAATTGCGACAGGCGGCCGAGTTGGCCGAGGACCCCGGGCTCAGAGCGTACTTGAATGCGCGGGCCGCTGCATTGATGTCGAACGAGTACCGTGAGAGTGACATGCTGTGGATGGACATGAAAAACAACGCGCTCGATATCGTGATTGGTCCGATCGAGAATTACGAGGACCAGCTGAACGGCTACAAGGCGGCCTGTGAGGCTTACGTCTTGGTCAAGGATATGAGCTGGAGCGAGCGGCTGAAAAAATACGCCGCCATGCTGCCGGAACTGCAAAAAAGTTTGCCCGTGCCGGATGAATACAAGCAGGAATCGCCGGGCACCAACTCGGACTTAAACGCCTACGATGTGATCTATTACTCGGGTGATTGTAACGCCGGCTCCAAGACGATTGCGATCAACCTGCCCAACGACGAAGAAGTCCAGCTCAAGAAAGGGTCGCGGCGTCTGCAGCTCAAGAATACGATGCGGGCCAAGTTCGACCTGATCCTGGTGCCGATCGCCAATTTGCTGATCGTGCCCGAACAGCGGAAACATATCACGTTCAATGCCTTCTTCTCCAACACGATGTTCCACGAGGTGGCCCACGGCTTGGGGATTAAGAACACGATTAACGGCAAGGGACGCGTGCGGGAAAATCTCCGCGAGGCGGCCGGGGCGCTGGAGGAAGGCAAGGCCGATATCCTTGGCCTGTACATGGTGACCGAGCTGTTCAACAGTGGCCAGCTGACCGAGGGCGAGCTCGAAGATTACTACGTCACGTTCATGGCGAGCGTCTTCCGTTCGGTCCGCTTCGGGGCGAGCAGCGCCCACGGGAAGGCGAACATGTTGCGTTTTAATTTCTTTAAAGAACGCAATGCTTTTACCCGGCTCGATAACGGCCAGTACCGGATCAATATTCCGGAACTCAAGGTGGCCGCGACCCAGCTGACCAACAAGATCCTCAAGCTGCAGGGTGATGGGGATTACGCAGGGGCGCGTAAGTTCATGGACGAGATGGGCTTTGTCGGGCCGGTTCTGAAGGAAGACCTGCAACGTGTCGAACGGGCCGGCATCCCGACCGATATCGTGTTTGAACAGGGGATCGGTGTGTTGGGATTGGAACCGACTAAGCCGGGCCCAGACCGGCGATGACCTGGAAGCGGTCCAGAAGAAGGCTCGACACGGCCGTTGAACGGTCAGGAGGAAGCGTGGCGGAAGACCCGCGCGATGCAGATTGCCGACGACATGGCGCACGTCAAGAAACAGGTTGAGCAGGGCAAGATGACCCGCGCCGAATCGGGCGGGCTCTACCAGCGGCTCGGTTACTGCAAATCCAACGCCATGCCGGTGCAGCCGTTTCAGATCTGCCGCGAATCGTAGGCCCAGTGCAGCAAAGCCTGCCGCTGTTTTCGACGGCACTGGAGGTCGCCGGGACGGCAGTTGTTTCTGATTTGGGCGATATGGCGACGCATGGCCCGCCACCGTTTCACCTGCCGCTGGTCATCCGGCGAACGGCGGCCGAGGTAGTATCGACAATACCATTGAAACCAGCCTCGCGGGTCGTCGGCGCAGATCCAGCCTTTCCGGTGCCACTCCGACAGCGGTTGCGAGGCGTTGACTCCGAAAAGATTAAGCTCGCCATCGTGTCGTTCGTTACAGAGCTTGGCCCGTTTGAACCAACTGGTCGGAAACTCGTCGCGGCAGTCAGTCATGTACCTGCCACCGAACACACCGAGCTCGAGCATCTGCCGCGGAGTCAGTTCCGGTTCAAAATCGGGGTGAAAATTCCGACCGGCCGGTTCGGTGAGTAGATAGCAGTAACCGGTCTGCATCCGGTCGTTGACCTCGATTCGTTGTGGGGGCATCTTGCTGGACCCTAAGGAGGGGAAATGGGACAATTAGAAAAAACCGTAACGGCCGGCCAGCTTTAACCGGTCTTTTTCAGACCGTTTGGTTCGCCCGTCCACCGCCGGGCTTATTGCCCGCCGTGGGACGATGATTGTAAGTCGAAATCCGCAGGAGGTTAATGCGAAATGGGCCACCCAGGATAAAACCTGGGTGGCCCGACAACGTGACGAATCAACGCTTAGTCGCTGCAGCAATCCGTGCAGCAGGCGTCGCTGCAGGCGGAATCGCCGCCCGTCTTGCATTGACAATCCTCCTGCTCGCAATGGCAATCCTCGCAGAGGCAAACCGTGCGGCAGCAGGAACAGGGGTCGGCCGCCGATGGGCGGGACCCGGTCAAGGCAAACGGGGTGATCGCGAGGCCTGCCAACAGGGCGAGGCCGAGTAAAGTTTTAATCAACATAATGATTCTCCAATCTGATAGTTTCGAAGAAAAAAACAAGATCAGCAGGGAGAATTATTTCAGCCAGACCGAGAGGGTTGCCTGTCGCTGTTGGTGTCCCAGCGCTTGGGGCACAGGCTCCCAGCGGAGGGGGCTAAGACGCTCTGCCCGGGGTCGCAGGTAGCTGTAGGACGAGCCGGGCGCCAGGGACAGACCGTGACTGCCGGTGTTCGGCTTGATAGCAAGTTTCGATGAGGGATCGGGACAGCAGCATTGGGGGCAACCTGCGTTAGCCGGGTCGATCCCTGTTTTCTGATGGCAGCAAGAATGCCCATCGGTAGCGCCGCTCACGTCGACCGTTGAACCGAACGCCGGGCAGCAGCAACGGGACAGCGGTCCCTGGGGCCATGCCAACAGGAGGCAGAGCAAGCCGGTCGAAATGATTTGTTTGCGGTTCATAACCTACTGGTACGCAAGCTGGCCCACGATGGTTCAGGCAGAAAAGAGTGGTCGGTTGCACAGATCTAATGGTTTACTTACCCTTTTCCATTTCTTGCAGCTTGACGATTGTTTTTTCGCCAGACAAAACCGTTTTAGCAAATTTTGCCCATTCGAAATTTTGATCACTTGGGCCATATTCCACGATTACCAAATGTTTGTTGGGGTAATCACTCATTCTTGCGTAATAATGTAGCTCGACCTTCCAAGCTGGTTTTTCACCGAAACGAGAGTTGAAAATTGCCGTGTGGTCAAAATAGGGATTCTCAAAATATTGCCAGGCGGCCAGCATTCCCCCGCCATAATAGCTATTGAAATCGAGGCCGTGTATCGATTCGACCCGGTTTTTTAATTGCATGTGCAGGCTTTCGGCCCGCAGGGTTAGAGCGGCAAATGCATCCCGTTGTTGTCTGGTTTCGAACCGTTTTTGCCAGAGGTAGGAAGAGATGGCAATTGTGATCGCTGCAACGGTTATCAAGACAAACAACGTCCGAAGGCGAAATTTGGAAAACCTGGAAAAATCTATTCTACGGGTTTTTGAATTCGACATTCGTTGATTCCCTTGAGCGGATGGTTGTCGCGTTTCATTTGGCTGCAACTAGCAAATTGAGATGCAGAGCCGCCCGAATTGGTAACACGAACTGGACATTCTCCGCGCCGGAAACGGGTTCCTCGTATAAGAGATGATTGAAACCTGGTAGCAGTCATTACAGCTTAACGCCAAAAAAGGTGAGCATGGTATCGCCCGGGGTTTGTAGCCGTTTTTTTGTTCAGGCTACCGATGGTAAGAGATTTGGTGAAATCCATCACGTTCTCTTGGCTCCGCCATCATCGTTAATTCGGACAGGTGGAGATATTCTTGGTAAGAAAAGTCCAAGAACGTGTATTGCATTACGGCTGCGATAATGGAGCTGCGAGATTTGGCGGTTGATTGCATTGCCCCAAGCTCCGCGACGCAGGTTGATTGCGTTGGTATTCGTTTACCTGTGTCAGATCAACAGTTTACCGCTGCCAAGCAATCAGTCGGCGACGAAAAAGAGAAGCTGCGATAAATATAATCGCTGCCGTAAGGGTTGCCGGACCCCAGTAGAAGCACCAGAACATGCGAGCCACAGCTTGCAAGCTTGTGCTTTCTGTTGAATCGGGCCCCAAGCCATCACGAAGAATCCAAGCGAAGGGCCCCATGAACAGGGCGAGAAACAAGAACGCCGTACCGGACAAGACCAATACAAAAATCAGTATTCCGC